>PLEW01000091.1 GCA_003136555.1 Planctomycetota bacterium
TACAGCCGGCTGAGCCGGAGCCGGAGCCGGAGCCGGAGCCGGAGCCGGAGCCGGAGCCAGAGCCAGAGCCAGAGCCCCCACTCAGGAGTCGGCGCAGGCATCGGCGGCTCGAGCAGCATCGACGTCACGGGCGGCGGCGACGTCACGGGCAGCGGCGACAAGGGCGGCAGCGGCGGCGGCTCGGGCGGCGGCAGCGCGGCGGGCTCCGGCGGCGGCAGCGCAGGCGGCACGGCAGGCGGAAGCGGCGGCGGCTCGCGCCGGGTGGCGATGGCGTTGAGCGCATCGAGCAGCCGGCGCACGGCGGCGATCATGCCCTGGGCATGGCGCCGGCTGGCGGCCAGGTCGGTGCGGTAGCGCGCCACCAGGCGCGCCACCTGCTGCCCGAGCGGCTCCCCGTCCGGCACGCGCTCATGCAGCTCGTTGAGCGACTGCGAGACCACATGCGCGATGCGTTCGATCTCGTCGCTCTGATGCGCGGTGGTGAGCTGCACCGAGCCGAGCTTGGCCTGATGGCTGGAGAGCTCGCCGATCAGGGTGTCGAGGCGCGCGCTGATGTCGGCATGGCGCTCCTCCCACAGGCCGCTGAGGGTCTCCATCAGCTCCAGGGTCAGTTGCTGGTCTGGCCGCTCGCCGGGGCTCAGGACCGTGATCCGCGCGTCCAGCTGGCTCGCCTTCTGCTGGAAGCGTGCCGCCTCGAAGGCCGCCTCGTCCGGACGGAAGCAGGCGAAGAAGGTGCGCCACAGGGTCAGCGACTCCTCGGCGATGCGATGGTTGAGCGGGCTGGGGGCCAACAGATGGCCGAGCGCACCGAGCGGATCCCCGCCCAAGTAGCCGAACTCGCGCGCCGCCTGCAGCAGCGCCGCTGACAGCTGCTCGTAGGCCTGGTGCATGGCCGCCAGCGAGCGCGCATGCTCCTGTTGGATCTCCCGTTCGAGACGCAGGATGGTCGACTTGATCGGAGCCATGGCCAAAGGTTAGCCCGGTAGTGCAGGTGGGCTAGTCGCCTTTCGCCGCCGATGGCGGCAGTGCGACGGTCGCCCGATCCGGCCCGGCTGCCGGTGCGACGCCCCCGCGGCTCGTGGTCCGGGACCGGCTTGCCAGGGACGACCGGTGGTGGGCGCTGAAACCGGGATCCATGCACTGCGGCTGGGCTCGCCACGGCGTGAGCCGGCCCGTCGCTTGTGGCACGCCGGCGATTGTCGCCTTGTGCCAGGTTCGATGGCAGGATAGTTGGCAACCGCCCCAGCCGTCCGCCTCGCACCACCGTCCAGGAGCCATCATGACCTCTTCTTCACCCTATGTCATCAGCGGTGCTTCTGGACATATCGGCGGCGCCATCGCCACCAGCCTGCTCGCCCTGCACCTGCCGGTGCGTGTCATAGGCCGCTCCCCCAGCCTCTTGGCGCCGCTGGTCGCCAAGGGCGCCGAGGCGGCGGTCGGCTCGCTCGAGGACACCGCCTTCCTCACCCGGGCGCTCGCTGGCGCCAGGGCAGCCTTCGTGATGATCCCCCCCAACCTCAGCACGCCTGATTTCGCCGCCTACAGCGCCCGGGTCAGCGCCGCATACGTGGACGCGCTGAAGACCAGCCCAGCCACCCACGCAGTGGTGCTCAGCAGCATCGGCGCCCATCACGCGACCGGCCTGGGTCCGATCAGCCTGCTGCACCGGCATGAGGCTCGGCTGGCCGAGCTCGCCCGACTGCACCAGCTGGTGCTGCGCCCGGCCTACTTCATGGAGAACCACCTCCAGGGCATCCCGCTGATCACCGGCATGGGGATCTACGGCTCGCCGGCCAAGCCCGAGCTATCCTTCGCACAGATCGCCACCAGCGACATCGCCGCGGTCGCGGCGCGACGCCTCGCCGCGCTCGACTTCAGCGGCCGCTCGGTGGTCGAGCTCCTGGGGGCGCGCGACTACACCATGCTGGAGTCCACGCGCATCCTCGGCACCGCGATCGGCAGGCCCCAGCTGCCCTACGTACCCTTCCCCTATGCCGATGCCCGCGGGGCGATGATCAGCATGGGCATCTCGGCGAGCGTCGCCGACGGCTTCGTCGAGATGTACCAGGGCTTCAATGGCGGCCTGGCTGCGGCGACCCAGCCGCGTTCGGCCGCGACCACCACCCCGACCACCCTGGAGCAGTTCGCCACCGCGGTGTTCGCCCCCGCCTGCGCCGCCAAGGGCCACGCCCGCGGCTAAGGACCAGGAGCGGGCCCACCTTGCCCGCAGCCACCAGCAGCCCACCTGGTCACCCGCACCCCCGTTCACACACCGCAGATCGACCCCCGCAGGGGTGAAACAGGGTTATACTCCGTCAGCCTGCCGCAGCCGCCGCAGGCGAGGAGGGCGTGACCATGCCTGTGCTCCCCACCATCGGTGCCTACCTCATCCGCCGGCTCCAGGATTACGGCGTCCGGCACGTCTTCGGCATCCCCGGCGATTACGTCCTCGGCTTCTACGACCAGCTCCAGGCCAGCCCCATCCACGTGGTCGGCACCACCAAGGAGGACGGCGCCGGCTTCGCCGCCGACGCCTACGCCCGCATCAACGGCATGGGCGCGGTCTGCGTGACCTACTGCGTCGGCGGCCTGAGCATCGCCAATGCCGTCGCCGGCGCCTATGCGGAAAAGTCCCCGGTGGTGGTGATCAGCGGCTCCCCGGGGATGCGCGAACGCGTCGACGATCCCCTGCTGCACCACAAGGTGCGCAGCTTCTCGACCCAGAAGGAGATCTTCGAGAAGATCACCGTCGCCTCGGCGGTGCTCGACGATCCCGAGACCGCCTTCCGCCGCATCGACGAATGCCTGGCGGCCTGCTGGCGGCACAAGCGTCCGGTCTACCTCGAGCTGCCGCGTGACCTGGTCGATGCCCAGATGCGCTTCCCGCATGCACCGCTCGAGGCGAGCGAGCATTTCGACGCGCGCATCCTGCGCGAAGCGCTGCACGAGGCGATCGCGCGGCTCAACCGGGCGAAGCGCCCGGTCATCCTCGCGGATGTCGAGATGCACCGCTTCGGCCTGGCCGATGAGCTGCGCCGCCTGACCGAGCGCACCAACATCCCGGTGGCGGTGACCATCCTGGGCAAATCGGTGATGAGCGAATTGCACCCGAACTACCTCGGCATCTACGGAGGCGCGATGGGGCGCGCGGAGGTGCGCGCGGAGGTCGAAGGCTCGGACTGCCTGCTCATGCTGGGCACGGTGCTGACCGACGTCAATCTCGGCATCTTCACCGCCGACCTCGACCATGGCCGGGCGATCGAGGCGACGTCGGAGCTGATCAGCATCAGCCGCCACCGCTATGCCGACGTCGACTTCGTCCAGTTCGTCCGCTCCCTGACGCGCGCGCGCCTGCGCCGCCACCCCGCCCGCCGCCTCGTCCCCCCCTGCCCACCGCCGGACGAGCCGGCCGGCGACCAGGCCATCAGCGTCACCAGGCTGTTCCACTTCATCAACCAGCGGCTGAGCGACAACATGGCGGTGGTCTGCGACGTCGGGCTGTGCCTGTTCGGCGCCATCGATCTGGTCATCCACCGCAAGACCGAGTTCATCGCCCCGGCCTACTACACCTCGATGGGATTCGCCGTGCCGGCGAGCATCGGCGTCGCGCTAGCCAATCCCAAGCTGCGGCCGGTGGTGCTGGTTGGCGATGGCGCCTTCCAGATGACCGGCATGGAGCTCTCCACCATCGTCGCCCAGGGTCTCGATCCCATCGTCATCGTGCTGAACAATCATGGCTATACCACCGAGCGCTTCATCAAGGATGGCAGCTACAACGACATCCTGAACTGGCGCTACGATCGCATACCGGAGATCCTCGGCCACGGCTGGGGGCGCCAGGTGTGCAGCGAGCGCGAGTTCGTCGACGCCTGGGACATCGCCTGCGCCTACCGCGGACGCTTCAGCCTGATATCAGTCGAGCTCGACCCGTTCGACCATTGCCCGGCGCTAGGGCGCCTGGGCGAGCGCATGGCGCGCAATCTCGCCCAGCCGGGCTGAGGGATCCCGCTGTTCTCAACGCCCGGTACCACGGCATGCTGCTCAGCATGACGACCGCCATCTCCATCCTCATGTGGCTGGTGCCCCCGGCTGCGCTGATCGCGCTTTACTGGCAGATCGCAGCCGCCCGGCAGTGGAGCGTGCGCACGCGCAATGCCCTGGCGATCGGCAATACCGCGGCATTGATCGCGCTGAGCGGATTCGATGGCCTGGGATTGTACCGTGTCGGCCCCTGGTCGGTGCACCCTGCCCCCGACTGGCCCATCACCCTGGGCGTGGGCGCGATCGCCATCGCCGCCTTCGCCTTCCCCACCGGCTGGTCGTGCGGCATCATCGTCCAGCATTGGCGCGCGCGCGCGAGCCGCGAGGCGCATGACAACCCCTTCGCCGACCGCCCCCTGATGGCGGCCTGGCTGACCCTAGTGGTGCTGGTGGTGCTCTATGGGATCGGACTGGATCAGCTCATCGTGATGGCCAATCGCGCCGCCGCCCTGCGCATCCAGCAGCACCGCTCCCCTGCCGCCCACGAGTAGCCGGCCGAGCACGGCCGAGGCCGTGCCGCTGGACTGGCGGTGAGGATGCAGACCATCGCCCTGCGAGGTGTGCCATGGCCACGCTGTTCATCGAGATGCCATGCGGTGTAGCCGGCGACATGCTGCTGGCGGCGTTGGCCGACCTGGGCGGCAATCTGCCGCAGGTCGAGCGCGATCTGCTCCAGCTCGGCCTGGGCGAGATCCCGATCACCGCCCAGCGGGTGTCGATCAATGGCATCAGCGCGCTCCAGGTCAGCGTGCTGGCCGATCAGAAGGCCCGCTGGAGCACCGGCATTGCCGCGGGAGCGGCCCCTGTTCCCCAGGCTCCCGATCAGGCGGGAGACCCTGCCCATCAGCACGATCACAGCCATGAGCACGGGCACAGCCATGAGCATGGCGCCGCGCACGAACACGATCATCCGCCCAGCCACGGGGCGCTTGCGGCTCCGTTGGCGGCATCGGCATCGATCCTGCCGCAGGTCGACTGGCAGCGGCATCACCCCCATCGTCCCTACCGCGCCATCCGCGACCTCATCGCCGCCTCGGCACTGCCGCTGCGGGTCATCGAGCGGGCCCAGGCGGTCTTCCGCCTGCTGGCCGAGGCCGAAGGCCAGGTGCATGGGGTCAATCCCGAGGAGATCGAATTCCACGAGGTGGGCGCCATCGATGCCATCGCCGACGTGGTCGGCTGCTGCCTGCTGCTCGAGCAGCTGGGCATCACCCGCATCATCGCCACCCCGCTGGTGCCAGGCACCGGCAGCGTGCGGTGCGCGCATGGCCACATGCCGGTGCCGGTCCCGGCGGTCGCCGCGATGCTGGCCCGGCGCCGGGCGCCGTGGCGCCAGCTTGCCGACGAGACCGGGGAACTGACCACCCCCACCGGCTGCGCCCTGGTGACCGCGCTGGCCCATGCCTACATGCATCCGGGCACCTCCCAGGTGATCAGCACCCACGCCATCGGCTATGGCGCCGGCCACAAGCGCATCCCGGGGCGGACCAATGCCGTGCGCGTCAGCCTGATCGAGGAGCTGGACGACCAGGCGAGCGGTCCCAGCCAGGATCTCATCGCCGAGATCACCTGCACCATCGATGATGCCACCGGCGAGCAGCTGGCGGTGGTGGCGGAGGATCTGCTCGAGGCGGGCGCCAAGGACGCCTACCTGGCCGCGGTGCAGATGAAGAAGGGCAGGCCCGGGCACGAGCTGACCGTGCTCTGCGATCCGCGCGAGCTGACGCGCATCGCCGCGCGCATCCTCGAACGCTCATCGACCATCGGCCTCAGGCACCGCATCACCAGCCGCCAGCTGCTGCCGCGGCGCAGCGACAGCATTCTGGTCGAGGGCCAGACCATCGTCATGAAGGTGGTCACCCTGCCCGACGGGCGGGAACGCGCCAAGCCGGAAGCCGACAGCGTGCTGCAGGCCGGACGAGTCCTCGGACGCGATTTCACCAGCCTGCAGCAGGCAGCGCTCGCCGCCTGGCTGGTCTCCCGTCGCGGCGAGCCGCCCGCTGCCACCACCCCGCACGTCTAGCCGCGCGCCGAGCGCTCGGCGGCGGCGCGTTCGCGTTGGTCGCGCGCGCGCTTGCGCATGCGCGCCAGCGACAGCAGCAGCACGCCGGCGATCAGCACCACCAGCGGGAGGGCCAGGATCATCGCCTTGCCGAGGTACTTGACCAGGATCGAGATGCCGGCGACCGCCAACACCACCACCAGGATGTCGAGGATCAGCGCGCCGACCTGCTTGACGAACGTCCAGAGTATGCGCAGCACGCTGGGCAGCGTGGACAGCGACCGGCGAAGTCAAAGTATCCTCGTTCGCCCTCAGGCGGCCCTGCCGCGGCGCTAGCCCGTCAGCGGTCGGCGATGAAGGCCTGGTAGTAATCATGGACCGTCCCGCTCGCGGGGACGGTCAGCAGCTTGGTGATCTTGTGGAAGGGGAAGTATTCGCTCTTGGTCCGCTCGACATACACCGAGAAGTTGGTGAACTGGTCCTTGGAGCGGAAGGCGATGATCGAGTTCCCGAACTGGAGCATGGTGCAGGCGATCACCGAGCCCATGGCCTTGACATAGTAGGGCAGCTCCGCCGATTGCGCGGTCCAGCCATCACGCCACAGGTCGGCGGCGATGCGGTCGAGCGCGGCCATGCCGTAGAGGTCGAATGCCAGCGGATAGGGGTGCCGCTCGCTCAGCTCGACCTGCGAAGTGGTCGCCAGCTCGATCAGGTTCATGAACGCCTGCTGGTAGGGCTCGCCGATGAGCAGGCCCCCCAGTCGCGAGGTCGGGGCGTTGTCGCCAGTCAGGCTATCAGCCATCGGTGATCTCCTCGTTCCTGAATCAGCGCACCGTGCGCGCGCAGCGTCTCGTCCGCACCATCTGCCCCCTCCATCGCCTCCACCTCCCCCTCAGCGGGTCGCCTGCGCACTCCGGCGCTCAGGAGCGCGCGGGACGGCTAGCCCTTGGGCGGCTCATGATCGAGCCCATGCACGGTCTTCTCCCAGTAATGCGGCTTGAAGATCAGCTGCCAGAGCCCCTTCCAGGCCGCCAGGCTGATCAGCACCCAGTACAGCGGGCTGATCAGCGCCGCCAGCCACAGGCCACGCTGGCCAGGGCGCCGGCCGGCGAGGGCGTTGATGAGGATGAAGGCGAGATTGCCGAACAGCAGGCACACCGAGGCGACGAAGAAGACCTGGCTGAGCAGCGACAGGTGGGCGTCCTCGTAGCGGCCGTGGAAAACCATCTGCCAGCTCAGCCGCTCATGGCTCTCGTCGCGCGTGCTCAGCAGGTCCCACAGCGGGATGCCATGGCTGTAGTCGATCGCCAGCAGGGTGATGTAGACGCCGGTGATGGCCCACAGCAGCAGGTTGAGCGCCGCTAGGGACGAGACGCAGTAGACCGAGAGGATGAAGCCGAGCGCACCCCAGGGATTGAGCTTCCACACCAGCAGCCAGGGACGCCGTGCCCACACCAGGTGGGTGATCATGTAGCCCTTGAGCCAGCGGCTGCGTTGGCGCAGCCAGTTGCCGACCCGGCTATTGGCTTCTTCCCAGGTGGTGCTGTTGAGCGTCTTGGTCTGGTAGCCCTGCATGTACAGGCGCACGCCCAGATCGCAGTCCTCGGTGACATTGAACGGGTCCCAGCCGCCGATCTCGCGCAGCACGGCGGTGCGGAAGTGGTTGCTCGTCCCGCCCAGGGGGATCGGCACCCCCAGCGCCACCAGCCCCGAGAGGTAGCGGCGGAACCACACATTGTACTCGAGCGCGAACCAGCGCGTGAGCATGTTCTGGCGGTGGTTGTGGTAGGCGAGCTGCGCCTGCAGGCAGACGACGTCGATGCCGAGCTTGCCGAAGGCTAGCACCGCCTGCTTGAGCTGATCGATCTCCGGTCGGTCCTCGGCATCGAAGATCACCAGGAAGTCGCCGCGCGCGCTGACCAGTCCGTGATTGCATGCGCGCGGCTTGGTCTTGGGCTGGCCGGCCGGGACGATCACCACCTCGGCCCACGGCGGGATGCCGGCCTCCTTGATCGCCTGCAGCGTCTCCGGGTCATCGGCCTCGAGCAGGAACTTCACATCCAGGCGGTCGCGGGGATAGTCGAGCTTGCCGAGATTGACGAGGATGTTCTTGGCGACATTGCGCTCCTTGTAGAGCGGGACCAGCACGGTGTAGAGCGGCCAGCCGCCCACCGGTTCCGGCAGTTCCTCGCTGCGCAGGCCGAGATTGCCGCCCACCACCAGGGCCAGCAGGCGGAAGGCGATGGCGGCGAAGTAGACCAGCGTCAGGACGCCGCCGACCACGCCCAAGGCGATCAGCGGGTCGTAGAAGGGCAGGTAGATGAGGATCGCGATCAAGTAGCCGAACCATGGCTCCTGGCCGGTCGGCACCCGGCGCCAGTTGATGATCACGCCCAGGGTGCTGCACAGGAATGCGCCGACGGTCATGCCGACAATCACGCCCAGGGAATTGCCCAGGTGGTCGTTGAGCAGGATCGACACCGGGCCTCGCTCACCGACTAGCGGCTGGACGGGTCCTTGCAGGTGGTTGCCCGCCAATCCCCCGCCGATCGCCGCCGCCAGGCCGAGCAGCAGCCACAGCCAGGAGAAGGTGCGCATGGCGCAGGTCGCGAGGAAGCGCTGGGCGTATTCCTTGACCAGGGGGTCGCCGCCATCGACCGTCGGCAGGCGCCGGATGCGCTCACCATCGGGACCTGCCGGGGTGGGCGTGGCGGTGGCGGCGGCCGCCGCGCTGGCGGCAGACGGGGCCTCGCCGGCCGCTGCCGCCTTGGTGAAGGGGGTGAAGGTGACCGGGGTGGCCTCGCGCTGGTCGCTGGCACGGGCAGGCTGCCCTGAGGCGCCGCCATCGGCTGGTGCAGCCGGTGCCGACTGGGAGTAGGGCGAACCGGTCGGCGGCGTCGAATCGCTCGGAGGCGCGGCTCCTCCCGCATCAGATCCCACCCCACTCATGCGCTCACTCCGAGGGCCACACTGATAAGCACCATGTCGATCCTAGAGCGAGGGTTCATCACGCCGGCCAGGCCGGATGCGGGATGGTGAGACGATCATCGTGCGCCGTGCTCGTGCAACCACTTACCCGCTAGATGGGGTGGCGTTGTAACTGTCGCCTGCCGGCCGCCATTGAGGCAATGCTCGAGCACGATGCGCCAGCACCCCGCCGGATCGATCCCGGCCATCACCAGCCCCGCCCATTCGACGATGGCGATGCCCCCGTCGCGCAGCTCGTCGAACCCCAGGCCCGCAAGCCCCCCACCCCCCTGGAGGCGATAGGCATCGACATGGACGATGGGCACGCGGGCCTGGTAGTGGTGCATCAGGGTATAGGTCGGACTGGATACTTGCGCAGGGTCCCCGCCCAAGGCCTGGACCAGATAGCGCGTGAAGGTGGTCTTGCCTGCCCCCAGCGGACCGTCGAGCCCCACCACCGTGCCGGTCTCGAGCAGGCCTGCCACCCGCTCTGCCAGCCGCTGGGTCGCGCCTTCGTCCGGCAGCTCGATGGTGGTCATGGCCGCAGGGTCCCGACGATCGGGCAGTGGGCAAGCGCTAGCGGCCGGCGCCGGCAGGAACGTCGCCCGGCAAAATCCTTGACCGCGGTGCCTGGACCCGAGCATGAGCCCAGGCCGGTTGACGGCAGCGGGAGAAGTCCCAGCCGAGGCTCACCTCGGGTCCGGGATGCCGAAGGAGTAACGCTCTCAGGCCGAAGAACCGCTGCTCGACGGCGCCCTGGAAAGAGACGAGCCCAGCCTGCCACTTTGGTGGCGGACCGGCCTCGCCCGCCGACGGAGTCACGCTCTCAGGCCACGCGACAGGGGACAGGCGATCACCACGACCCGGCGTGGTGGCCCCGTCCCCTCGTCCGGGTATGAGCGTTCCATGGCCACCAGCACCTCCCCGGCTCCTACCTCCCACAGCGACCAGACGCAGCTGCAGGAGCGCCCCGCCAGCTTCCTCGGACGCCACCTGGGGCCATCCCGCGCCGAGCAGGCGCGCATGCTCGAGCAGCTCGGCTACGCCTCCCTCGCTGCACTCATCGACGCCGCGGTGCCGGCGCGCATCCGCCGCGGCGCGCTCACCGGCCTGCCGGACGCGCGCAGCGAGCAGGAGGCGCTGGTCGAGCTGAAGGCGCTCGCCGACAGCAACCAGGTGTTCCGCTCGCTCATCGGCATGGGCTACCATGACTGCCAGGTGCCGGCGGTGATCCAGCGCAACATCCTNNTGGTACACCCAGTACACCCCCTACCAGGCGGAGATCTCCCAGGGCCGCCTCGAGAGCCTGCTCAACTTCCAGACCATGGTCTGCGACCTGACCGGTCTTGCGATCGCGAACGCCTCGATGCTCGACGAGGGTACCGCCGCGGCCGAGGCCATGGCGATGGCGCATGGCCTTGCCCGCGACCAGCACACCCCGGCGCGCTTCTTCATCGCCGCCGACAGCCACCCCCAGACCATCGATGTGGTGCGCACCCGCGCCGAGCCGCTCGGCATCGAGGTGGTGGTCGGCGACCCGCTGGAGGCCGGCAGCCCGTACGCCGGCTGCTTCGGCATCCTGCTGCAGTATCCGGCAAGCGATGGCACGCTGCGCGACTACCGGGCGCTCGCCCAGACCGCCCACGCGCAGGGCCTGACCGTCATCGCCGCCTGCGACCTGCTCGCCCTGACCCTCATCACCCCGCCCGGGGAATGGGGTGCCGACATCGCCCTGGGCAATAGCCAGCGCTTCGGCGTGCCGCTCGGCTTCGGCGGGCCGCATGCCGCCTTCTTCGCCACCCGCGAGGCGCTCAAGCGCCACATGCCTGGCAGGCTGATCGGCATCTCCCGGGATGCCCATGGCCAGAATGCGCTGCGCCTCGCGCTGCAGACGCGCGAGCAGCACATTCGCCGCGAGAAGGCCACCAGCAACATCTGCACCGCCCAGGCCCTGCTCGCCAACATGGCGGCGATGTACGCGGTCTACCATGGCCCCGAGGGCCTGCGTGCCATCGCTGCGCGCGTGCACGGCCTGGCGGTCCAGCTGGCCGGCGGGCTGGAGCGGCTCTGCTTCGCCACCGCGCGTCAGTCCTTCTTCGACACCGTGCGGGTCTCGTGCCCGGGCATGGTGGAGCGGATCATGGCAGCGGCAGCAGAGGCGCGCATCAACCTGCGCCGCCTCGACCCCGCGACCATCTGCATCGCCCTCGACGAATGCAGCACCCCGGCGGAGATCCGCACCCTGCTGTCGATCTTCGCCCGCGCTGCCGCGCCGGCGAGCCAGCCTGCGCACGCAGCTGTCCTGCCGTCGGCGGACTTCCCGCAAGGCCTGGCGCGCACCAGCCCCTTCCTGCTCCATCCGGTCTTCAACCGCTACCACAGTGAGACCGAGATGCTGCGCTACATGCGCCGGCTGGAGGCCAAGGACCTGTCGCTGACCACCTCGATGATCCCCCTGGGCTCCTGCACCATGAAGCTCAATGCGACCAGCGAGATGATCCCGGTCTCCTGGCCCGCCTTCGCCAGCATCCATCCCTTCGCCCCCGCCACCCAGACCGCCGGGTACCGCCAGCTGTTCGCCCAGCTCGACGCCTGGTTGAGCGAGATCACCGGCTTCGCCAAGGTCTCATTGCAGCCGAATGCCGGGTCGCAGGGCGAGTATGCCGGCCTGCTGGCGATCCGCGCCTACCACAAGAGCTTGGGCGAGGGCCATCGCCGCATCTGCCTCATCCCGACCTCGGCGCACGGCACCAATCCTGCCAGCGCGGTGATGGCCGGGCTGACGGTGGTCGCGGTCGCCTGCGACGCGAGCGGCAACATCGATATCGCCGACCTCACCGCCAAGGCGGCCGCGCACCGCGCTGAGCTCGCCTGCCTGATGGTCACCTACCCGTCCACCCATGGGGTGTTCGAGGAGACCATCGTCGATGCCTGCCGCATCGTCCATGCGCAAGGCGGACAGGTGTACATGGATGGCGCGAACATGAACGCGCAGGTCGGACTCACCAGCCCCGGGACCATCGGCGCCGACGTCTGCCATCTCAACCTGCACAAGACCTTCTGCATCCCGCATGGCGGCGGCGGACCCGGCATGGGGCCGATCGGCGTCGCCAGCCATCTGGTGCCCTTCCTGCCCGCGCACGTGGTGGTGGAGATGGGCGCCGGCCCAGGGAGCGGCGCGGTGAGCGCCGCTCCCTGGGGCTCGGCGAGCATCCTGCCGATCTCCTGGATGTATATCGTGATGATGGGCGGCGAGGGACTGACCGAGGCGACCCGGGTCGCGATCCTCAACGCCAACTACATCGCCCATCGGCTCTCGCCGCACTTCCCGGTGCTCTATGCCGGGCCCCACGGCCTGGTCGCGCACGAGTGCATCATCGACGTGCGGCCGCTCAAGGCCCAGACCGGCATCGAGGCGGAGGACGTCGCCAAGCGGCTGATGGATTACGGCTTCCATGCGCCGACGCTGTCCTTCCCGGTGCCCGGCACGCTGATGATCGAACCGACCGAGAGCGAATCGCTCAATGAGCTCGAGCGCTTCTGTGACGCCATGATCGCCATCCGCGCCGAGATCCAGCAGGTCGCGGACGGCGTCCTCGACCGCGCCGACAATCCGCTCAAGCATGCGCCGCACACCGCCCGCGCCGTGTGCGGCGACCACTGGCCGCATCGCTACGGCCGCGAGCTCGCGGCCTTTCCCAGCGCGGCCAGCCGGGAGCACAAGTTCTGGCCTGCAGTCGGCCGCATCGACAACGTCTTCGGCGACCGCAACTTGATCTGCTCCTGCATCGGCATGGAGGCCTATCCGGGCTGAGCGCTGCTGAAGCCGGGGCGCAGGGCCGCCTGCGGCACGCCCTTCAGCGCCAGCGCTGGACCACCTGCGCGAGCGGATAGAAGAGGTGGAGGATCTCCTGGTCGGTCCTGCCGTCGTGCGCCATCTGATAGGCGCTCACCTGGGACATGCCGACCCCGTGCCCGTAGCCGTTGCCGTCTATGACGAGGGTATCGCCGCGCACCTGGCAGCGCGTCCAGCTGGTGGAGCGGATCACCCCCGGGCCGACCGCCAGGCGGAAGTCCGCGCCGCTCATCTCGCTATCGATCTGGCGGCGTCCGTCGAAGTGCCGGATCGTCACCCGCTCCACCCGCCCCGAATCCGGGTAGAGGGGCGGCAGGATGCGCACCGACTCGACCTCGCCGAAGACTTCGCGGTCCTGGGGGTGCTCGCCAGCCCAGTGCTGCAGCCCGCTGGTGACCTTGGCCAGGCTCATCTCGCCATGCCAGGCGAGGTGGCTGCTGGTCAGGCCGAGCGCCGCCGCACCGGTGATCGCGGCAGGGTCCTCGATCGACGGCATGACCACGGTCATGTCGGTGACCCCATCGGCGCCCTTGAGGTCGGGCTTGAAATGCACCGCGCTCTCGGTCCTGCCGCCGGAGCAGGCATGGAAGAGGGCGGGTACCGGGAGACCCTGGTATTGCAGGATCTGGCCACGCGTCTCGCTGAGGATCTCGGCGATGCGCGGCGGCAGCGGCTTGACCCCGGCATACGACATGTCGACGGTGAAGTGCCAGTGCAGCTGCCAGCTCTGCTGGAAGTTCTGCAGATAGCGGTCGGTGGCATAGCTGCGGGCGACCACTGCCTGGGCCTTGAGCGCCTCGCGCGGCCAGGTCGGATTGACCTCGCTGACCAGCACCCCGGCGAGATAGGTCTCGATGCCGACGCGCTCGACCAGGAGCGCCTTGCGGCTGGCATGGTCGAGATGGACTTCGGCATTGCCGGCCAGGCGCAGGCGCACCGGCTTGCCGAACGGCTGGTCCAGGAGCGCGCTGAAGTTGGCGGCGGTGCCGTTGAAGTGGATGATGACGTCGGGTCCGAGGTTCTGCGAACCGGTGACGCTCGACCGCAGCCCGCCGGTCACCGCGGTGAAGCTCACCACACCGACCGGGATGCCGATGCGCCGACCGCGCGCCTCCAGCGTGCCCGGCACCAACGCGGTCAGCTCGACCTGCGGGGTGGCGGCGAGGAGCACGCCGATGCGCGGCTCCAGCTCGATGGACGGCAGCTGGCGGCGGGGCATCTCGGCAGCGGCCGGCGCACTGCCCGGCGCCAGGTAGGGCGCAGGCTGGAGAGGCGCGGGCGCCGCCTCCGGCGCTGCCTGCGGGACGTATGCCGGCCCATTGCTCGAGCTCGCCGGGACACCGCCGCGATCAACCCCGCTGTTGTCGATATGGCAGCTGAACGACAGCACCACCATGCAGGCGACCATCAGGGTTCTGATCCAGCGCGCTGCCATGTCAGGCCTCCTGAGCCGTGAACGGGCAGCGGAGCCCGTCCACCGCCATGGTCACGCCCGCCGGCAGGCGGTGCTCCCAATCGCGGTAGCGGATTTCATGGCCCATGTGGGTCAACACCGTGCGCCTCGGCGCGAGTCTGGCAATGATCTCCTGCGCTTCCGCCCAGCAGAGGTGGGTGGGATGCGGCTCCTCGCGCAGCATGTCGAGCACCAGCAGATCGAGGTGGAGCAAGCGCTCGGCGGACTCATCCGGGAGCTGCTTGAGATCGGTAAGGTAGCCGAGGCCGCCGCAGCGGAAGCCGGTGGTGTGACCGGCCGGCCCATGGCTCATGCGCACTGCGGTGACCTCGAGGCCGGCGATGCTGCTGGTGGCGCCGGATACCATCGGCATGCCGATGATCGCCGGCGAGCCGAGGGCATACGCCTCTTCGCGGTTGCCGAAGCAGTAGGGGAATGAGGCCTCGACCACGGAGAGATGCTCGGGATGGCCGTACATCGGGATGGAGCGGCCCTTCATCAGGCGGTTGAGGTGGCGCAGATCGTTGATGCCGTTGCAGTGATCGGCATGGTCGTGGGTCAGCAGCACGGCATCGCAGCTGACGACGCTATCCTGCGGATAGCTGCGGCCGTCCCAGCGGACAAAGGGGTCGCGCAGCTGCCAGACGAGATCGGGTCCGACATCGATCAGAACCACCTGCCCGCGCGGGCCGCGCAGGATGCCGCCCGAGCGCCTGCGCCGGTCGCGCAGGTCGTCCGACCACAGCGCCGGGTAGCCCCAGGGCGGATTGCCGTGGCTGGTGCCGCAGCCGGTGATGATGATCTCCCACACTTTCATTGCCGGTCATTCAATGGCCCCCAGGCAGCAGCAAAAGGGGCAATCCTCCGCCCGGGCTCGCAACCCTCCCGGCAGGCCAATTGCCCGCCATGCCAACGCCCGCTAGCCTGGCGGGGCATGCGCCAGCGGCCCGCCTCCGTGATCCCCGCCGGCAGCCAGCTGCTGACCGGCCATTTCCATGAAGGTCCCGGCTACGGCGCCTGGCGCGCCCATGGGACGGGCGATTGGCTGATCATCTTCACCGTCGCCGGATCCGGGCGCATCGCCGCCCATCCGGCCGCTCCGGGGACCAGCACCCGCCCGGGCGAGATCGTGCTCTTCCGTCCCGGCACCTTCCACGATTACCGCACCGAGCCGAACAGCGGCCAGTGGGAGCTGCTGTGGGCGCATGTCCATCCGCGCGAGGCCTGGCACGAGCTCCTGGCCTGGCCGGAGATCGCCCCCGGGATCATGCACCTGATGCTCGACCAGGTGATCGCCACGCGCGTCACCGACGGGCTGAGCGAGGCGCATACGCTCGCCAGCGGTCCGCTGCTCAAGCGCGAGCAGCTGGCGATGAACGCCCTCGAGCGGGCGCTGTTGTGGTGCGATACGGTCAACATCCATCCCGGCGAGCGGCGGCTCGACCCGCGCATCCGCTCCGCCATGGAGAGCCTCTGCCGGGACCTCTCCGCACCGCTGTCGGTGGCCCAGCTGGCGCAGGCGGCTGGGCTGTCGCCCTCGCGCTTCGCCCACCTCTTCCGCGCCCAGGTCGGCAGCAGCGTGATCACCTACCGCGAGCACCAGCGGCTCAGCCGTGCCTGCCAGCTGCTGAGCGTCACCGCCCATGCCGTGCAGTCCATCGCTGCGGCGGTCGGCTACGCCAACCCCTTCCACTTCTCGACCAGATTCAGGCGCTTCGCCGGCATGAGTCCGCGCGCCTACCGCCACCGCCATTCGTCCTGATGCATTCCATCCGATGCAGGTGCAATCCTGGGGATGTCGACTAGGGTAGCCTGCGACATGCGCCCACGCCTGCTTGCTCTCGATCTCGACGGCACCCTGCTGACCGAGGATTGCCAACTGCCGATGGGCCATGTGCATGCCGTGCAGGCCATCCGCCACCTCGGCATCGACGTGGTCATCGCCACCGGACGCGGCCTGCTCACCACCCGCTGGGTCTGGCGGGCCCTGGGCCTGCAATCTCCCCTGGTGTGCTTCAACGGCGGCTGGGTCGGCCACCCCGATCTCCCGGTGCCGATCGCCAAGCGCAGCCTGAGCGAGGACGAGGTGTTCGAGATCATGGAGGCCCTGCGCCACCGGGACGGGGTGATGTGCTGCTATCCCGATCCCGAGACCTGGGTGATGAATCGCGATACCGAGGTGACCAGGACCTGGCGGGACCTCTACCGCGCCCCGATCCAGGTGCGTCCAGACCTGCATGAGACCTGGCAGGGCGACAGCATGAAGATGATGTTTGCCGGCACGCCCGATTCGGTGCTGGCGACCCGCAATCATCTGCAGGAGCGCTTCGCCACCCGCTTCCACATCGTCATCAGCCAGCCCGACCGGCTCGAGATCCTGCCGACCGCGATCACCAAGGCGTGGGGTCTGATCCAGCTCGCCAAGTACCTGGGCATCCCGCGGGAGGCGGTGTGGGCGGCCGGTGACGCCGACAACGATCGCGAGATGCTGCTGTGGAGCGGCCATGGCTGCGCCATGGGGCAGGCAGCCGATTCGCTGCGGGCCGCCTGCCGGCATACCCTGCCGAGCGCCCAGGCGCGCGGTCTGTGCGCCCTGGTCCCGCTGCTCGAGCGCGCGCTGGCCGAGTCGTCCTAGGTTTCCTCAGCCGTCATCGATGCCCCGCCAGCGCCGCCCCGGCAACAGGCGGTGCAGCCGGCCGGCATCGATCCAGCGGCGGGGCAGCGGCGCGTGGTCGCCGACCAGCGGACACTCCACGCCGCCGCGGCGAGCGATCTGCCGGTAGTAATCGCCCGCCGTCAGGCGTTCCGGTGCCGCGGCATTCAGCACCCCGTCGCCGAGTGCACCCAGCGCCGCGAGCGCGCACAGCTCGGCGAGATCGCGCTCATGCAGGTAGCTGAAGGGGCGGTCGAGATCACCCGGCACCTGGCAGGGCGATCCCTGCCTCGCGGCCTCGCGCAGCCGCTCCAACGCATGGGTGCGTGTCGGCCCGACCAGGGCAGGGGCACGCAGCACCAGGCTCGATGCGTGCGCGGCCACCGCCGCCTCGATGGCCAGCAGTCCACGTACGGCCGGATCGCCAGCGCGCAGCGGCCCGTGCTCGTCGACCCCCCCGGCGCCGGCGTCGCCATACACCGCGGTGGTGCCGGTGTAGACCAGGCGGCAGCCGGGGACCTGGCGGTGGACCAGGCCAACCGCTGCCGCCAGGCCGTTGTCACGGCCGCGGCGCAGTCCGGGATTGGCGGTCAGCAGCACCGCATCGATGCGCGGGTACGCCGCCGCCAGGGCGACGTAGAGCGACGGATCGCTGGCATCGCCGCTCATCAGCGTGAAGGGCTCCCGGCCATGGCTGAAGGCGCGCCGGCGCACCCCCAGCACCGCATGGCCCCCTGCAGCCAGGATCGCTCCGGCCTGGGCTCCGACCACGCCGCAGCCGAGGATGACGATGATCATGGCCAGGCGGGCCTCCCCCGGGGCCCCGGGCGCGCCGCGCTCTGCTGGCGGGGTCGCATCACCATGCCTGAAGACGCTCCATCACCGCGGTGGCCTTGTCCACATCCTCGCGCAGGACATAGGTATGGCGCAGATCGATCGGCTTGTTGAAGCTGGAGAGCAGCTCCGAGTGGCTGGTGACGGATTCGATGATCGGACGACCGAGCACCCGCCGTTCGCACAGCAGGCGGGTGCCACCGCCTGCTGCCGGCGCCGCCGCACCCGCCCCGGCGAGCGAGGTGAAGACCTGCCGCGAATGGCGCATGAAGACATGGCAGCCATGCTGCTTCAAGGCGCCGGACAGCTCCTGGGCGAGGAAGTTCTCCTGCGTCTCGGCGCCGATGCGCTCGCGCAGCACCAGCTTGGCCGGCTCGCGATCGAGGATGCGCCGGCTCCACGGCATGCCCTTGGCGCGCGCCTCGTGCAGCCTGCTGACGATGATGTCGTCGCGCAGCTCGACCAGATCGCTCAGCCCGCGCGCGAGGGTGAAGACCACCTCGCCCTCGGCGATGGCGCGCTCGAGGTAGTACTCGAAGGCCGGCGGGGTCTTGTGGAAGTAGACCTGGAGGAACATGTGGTAGCGCGCCAGCAGCAGCCCTTCGAGCGCATGCACGCCATGGATGTCCAGCCCGAGCTCGGGGCCGTCCGGCCCGCTGAGCACGGTCTCGCAGGCCATCAGGCGCTGGAGATCATAGATGCCGTAGGAGACCCCGGAGAAATGGGCGTCGCGCAGCAGGTAGTCGCAGCGATCGGCATCGATCTCGCCTGACACCAGGGCGCGCAGGATGGTGACCAGGCTGCCGAGCCGCGCGAGCCGCGTACCCCGGCGCACCGTGCGCGACAGCACCGCGCAGATATCGCGCGCCATCTCCTCGCTCAGCACGCCTTCGCCGACCAGGCCGCGGATCAGCGCCAGCGAGAGATCCTCGTGGCTGGCCTGCCGACCGCTGGGGACCAGGCCGGCGCGGTACCAGTCAGCCGGGAGCAGGACCTGCTCGACCGGCGGCAGGTAGTGCTCGGCGGTGTGGCCGCGGTTCATCGCCTTAAGGATCCTGTCCGACCCGGACTGAACCGGCAGGTGCAGATAGGGCAT
>PLEW01000075.1 GCA_003136555.1 Planctomycetota bacterium
GGCGACCGCGATCTTGACCCACAGCGGGATGAATTTGGTCAAACCATCGAGGGTGGAGCGGTAGGCCATCAGGGAGTCATGCTGTTTGGCATCGCTCACGGCATGGAGCTTGTTGAGCTTGCCGATGCTCTCGCCGATGAGGTAGGTCTGCGAGCGTACCTGGCGGCGTTCGCTCTCGCTCAGGTCGCTGAGACGGGTCTTGGCCGCGATCAGGTCGCTGAGGTGGTGGTTGGCCATCGCCAGGGCGGAGAAGGTCTGGGGCGAAACCTTGCCGCTGGGGCGCAGGAAGGCCGAGAGCACCTCGGCCTGCTCGGCGTCGCTGACGACGGTCGTGCTCCCGGGCTGGGCATCGAAGATCACTTGCGCGGAGGCGGCAGCCTCCTGCAGCCGCTTCACCGTACTGTCATCCCCGGACATGTTGAGGGCGTACATGCCCGGCAGGATGCCGATGAGGATGAGCAGGANNGGTGACCACCAGGATGCTGCGGATCCACAGCGGAGGCGGCTGGTTGGGGGTGGGAGCATCGAACAGTTCGCGCTTGCGGCGCGCAACCACCTTGAGCATCAGCAGCAGCACCGCCGCGCAGACGAAGCCGACCACCGGCGAGATCAGCAGGGCCATGAAGACATCCTTGGCCTTGCCCCAGTTCACCCCATCGCCGAAGGAGTGGCCCTTGGAGATCAGCGAATTGACCATGCCCACGCCCATGATCGAACCGA
Organism: Planctomycetota bacterium; assembly: GCA_003136555.1. Lineage (GTDB taxonomy): Bacteria > Planctomycetota > UBA11346 > UBA11346 > UBA11346 > BOG-1363. The sequence continues at coordinate 721 of PLEW01000075.1, forward strand.
NNCAGCAGTGCGAAGACCATGGTGAAGCCGGCCGATGAGCCGGCATTGACCACCAGTTCCACCGGCAGCAGGGCGAGAATGCCGAAGGCCACTGCTCCGCTCGAGGTCAGCACGCCGAGCAGGTTCCAGCACCCCGACCAGATCACCGCCATCCAGGGACGCATGGTGTTGGTGTAGATCACTGTGGCGACCGCATTTGCGGTGTCATGGAANNGGAAGCCATTGACGAACTCGAAGGCCAGCGCCAATCCGACCGCCGAGATGAGGAAGAATATCGAACCGGAGGTCAGGGCAGCGACGGGTACGTCCATGGGATCGTCTTTCGGCCGATGGCGAGCGGGGTGATGGCGATCACCGCAGTGGATCGCCGAACCACGTTGTGGGCCGAATTCGCGAGTGACGATGAATGGACGATGAAGATCTGAGGAGGCAATCCAGCTTCAGGCGGGTGCAGACGACGCCAGTCCCCAGTCCAGTCCAGACCGGCGGAGGCCGAACACCGCACGCCAGATGCCCGACCGTGGGGGTAGCTCTGCGTACCGGTCGTGGTGCTGGCCNNCAGCAGCCGGTCCCGGCGACGCACGGAGGCAGGGGGCGACGCCCCCGCGGCAGTGCGCTGCTACTTCAGGGCAGCGAGCGCAGCTGCATAGTTAGGCTCGTTGGCGATCTCGCCCACCTGCTCAGTATAGAGCACCGTGCCGGCGGCATCGATGACCACCACCGCACGCGAGAGCAGGCCCAGCAGGGGTCCGTCGGTGATGGTGACGCCATAGTCCTTGCCGAAGGCCGGGGTGCGGAAATCGGAGGCGCCATGCACCTGATCGAGGCCCTCGGCGCCGCAGAAGCGCTTGTGCGCGAAGGGGAGGTCCTTCGAGACGCACAGCACGACGGTGTTGGTCAGCTTCGCCGCCTCGGCGTTGAAGCGCCGCACCGAGGTGGCGCAGGTGCCGGTATCGACGCTGGGGAAGATGTTGAGCACCACGCGCTTGCCCAGGAGGTCCTTGCTGGTCACGGTGCTCAGGTCGCCCTTGACCAGGCTGAAGGCGGGAGCTGCCGCGCCGATGGCGGGCAGGCTGCCGATGGTGTGGACGGGGGTGCCTTTGAGGGTGATGGTCGCCATGGTTGCCTCGCGTGGGTGGTGGAGCACAGACGTACGGCCGCTGATGCTGGGTGCAAGCCGTGAGCCGGTCGCATGCACCAGGCCGCTTGCCACCCGTGCCCCTGCGTTGGGCACGGCTCCCGGAGAGGAGCGTGCCAAAGCGGGGGACCCATCCCTTGCGTGCCTTCGGCGGGCGCGTCTGCTCTGCCAGTCGCCTTGCATCACGCCTGGGAGTGCCTGTGAGCGTCACCCGTCTGCTGGTTGGCATGCTGTGCTCGGGCGGAGGTCTGGGATCCGGCATCTGGCTGACCGCCCTCTGCCTCCTGCTACCTGCCCCGCGCCTGATCGCCGCGTCCTACTGGCCCGAGGCGGTCATCGCCCTGCTCGCCTGCCTGGGTGGCTGGAACTTCCCGCGTGCCTGGTGGGTGATCGCCCTGGTGGCCGGGCTGCCGTCGCTGCTGTTCACCAGCGGCTGGTGCTACGTCATCGCCGATGAGGGTCAGCGCAACCTCGCCTGGCCCGGCCTGGGCGCGCTGGCGCTGGCCATCGCGCTGGCCGCCTCCGGTCTGGCCGCCTGGCGCCGGCTCTCCCGCTCGCCGCTTCCGTCGCCGCCACCGGAGCCATGACCCAAGCCTTGGCCGCTGCGCCTGCTGCTGGTATAGGTGTCCCTTGTCATCCATGAGGCCGCGGCGAAGCTAGCGGGCTGTTCCGTTTCAATGGTCCCAACCGCCGGGAATCCGCCATGCGCTTCGCCATCGTGTGCGTCCTGATCGTGCTGGGAATCAGCAGTCGCGGCGCATCGGCTGCCGACCTCGACAAGGCCTCCCCGGCGGTGCGTGCCGCCTATGACCGCGCCCAGGCCGCGGTAGTCAAGCTCCTCGGCGACTTCCAGAAGGCGGCGCAGAAGGAGGCCGACCGCCTCGCCGCCGACCTGAGCAAGGAACTCAAGGAGTCGATGAAGAAGGGCGATCTCGAGGGCGCCAACGCGATCAACGCCAAGCTCGAGGAGATCAAGAGCGGCGCCTGGCTGGCGTCGGTCCAGCGTGCCTGGCTCGATGCCGCCGACAGCACCAACCTGCTCGCCGGCGTCATCGCCCCGGCCGACCTGGTGGGAAAGTGGTCGATCGCCACCTCNNACACGCTGCTGCTGCACGATGGCGGCAAGATCACCTCGATCACCGATGGCGATCTCACCGGCACCTGGGTGATCACCAAGAGCACCGTCGCCATCACCTGCTCGGGCGACCATGCCTTTGTCGTGTCGGTGACCCAGCAGGGCGTGATGACCGGCAAGGGCGGGGATGTCACCGCGACCATGAAGCGGGTGCATTGACGGGTGGATGCGGCGCGGGCAGCGAGCGCAGGACATCAGGCAACCCTGCCGTGACCGCCCCCATCCGCGCCCTCAGCTTCGATGCGGCCGGGACCCTGGTGGTCCCACATCCCGGCGTCGGTGCGGTGTACGCCGAAGTGGCCCGTGACTGGGGGCTGGAACGCGATGCTGCCGAGCTCGATGCGGCATTCGGTCCCGCCCTCGCCCGGGTGCGGGCCTCCTGGCGCGTGCCCTATGGCGCAGATGAGGATGATGCGCGCCGCTTCTGGGCCGAGGTGGTCGAGGCGACCTTCGGCGAAGCCCTGCCCTATGAAGTGGTATGCGAGCTGTACGACACCTTCGCCACGGCGCGGCGCTGGCGCATCCTGCCGGGCGCCAGCGAGGCGCTCGCGCTGGCAACCAGGCTGGGACTGCCGGCGGTGGTGGTCTCGAACTTCGATTGCCGGCTCGGCCCGCTGCTCTGCGAGCTGGGACTCGGCCCATTCGCCGCGGTGGTGACCAGCACCATGGTGGGGACGGCCAAGCCGCATCCCGCAGCGCTGCTCCTGGCCTGCGAACGCCTCGCCCTGCCGCCGACGGCGGTCCTGCATCTGGGCGACAGCGCGCGCGAGGATGGCGAGATGGCGCGCGCCGCGGGTGCCAGCTACCTCGCCTGCTCGGCCCAGGAGGGTATTCCCTTGGGAGAACTAGCCGCCAGGCTGGCTGCGGTGTGAACCGCACCCCGTCCCCTCCGCCATCCGGCACGCGCCTGCCGGTCGACGCCGGCATGGCGCGGCCCGTGCTGGTCGTGCGCCTGCCGAATTGGGTCGGTGACGTGTGCATGGCCCTTCCCGCCCTGGCGGCGCTCCACGCCCATGGCTTCGCCCTGCACTGCTTCGGCAAGGGCTGGGCCGGCGAGCTGCTCTCCGGCCTGCCCTACCGCGTCGAGCGCCTGCCCAGGGGGCTGCGGGCCGCTGCCGCGGCCATGCGGGCCAGCGGTGCCCAGCGCGCAGTGGCCTTCACCAACTCCCTGTCCAGCGCCCTGCAGCTGCGCTGGGCCGGCCTGGCGGCAGTGGGCTACCGCGGCGAGTTCCGCTCGCCCCTGCTGCAGGTGGCAGTGCAGCGGGTCGCCGGGGTGCATGAGGTCGAGGCCTTCTGGCGCCTGTCCCAGGTCCAATGCAGCATGCCTCCCGGTCTCGCCCTGGGCGAGCGGCCCACCCCGTCCTTCTGCCACCGCGAGGCCATCCCGCCGCCGCCGCCCAGCCTGGACCTGCCGCTGACCCAGGAGCAGCGCCAGGCCGCCCGCGCGGCGCTCCTGGCGGCGGGGGTGACGGGCCCCTTCAGCGTCCTGTGCCCCCTGGCGGTGGGCCTGAGCGACGGGCAGTCGAAGCAATGGCCGTCCTTCGCCCTGCTGTGCCGCGGGCTGATCGAGCAGGGCGAGCCGGTGGTGGCCTGCCCGGGGCCGGGCGAGGCGGCCGCCTGCGCCAGCGCGCTGCCGGGCGCCCGGCTGCTGGACGGTCTGGGCCTGGGCGCGTACGCGGCGGTGATGGCGCTCAGCAGGCGGGTGGTGGCCAACGATTCCGGACCGATGCACCTGGCGGCGGCGGTCGGCGCCCCGGTGGTGGGCATCTTCGGGGTCAGTGATCCGCTCCGCACCCGTCCCTGGGGACCGAGCGGGACGAGTGCAGGCAGCTGGCATAGTTGGCCGACGGTGCAAGCTGTTGTGGAATCCCTTGGGCGCCTGCCCAGCCCCAATCACACTGCCCCGTGGGAATCGCGCGCATGATACCAACATTCAGCCTCCTGGTGCGGTCGCTGATGCTGATGCTGATGTGGTGCTGCCTGCAGGCGGTGATATGCGCGACTGATGGTTCGTGGACCATCGACCTGCCCATCGCCCATGGCGGCGAGCGAACCTTCGCCCTGGGCGACGGCCGGCTGCTCGACGATCATGAGCTGGTCTTCGCCTATCAGCGCAGCCAGACCACCGCCGCGCACGACGTGTGGCTGGAGTTCTGCCTGCTGACCAGCGACGGACGCTATTTCGCCACCGCCCAGCCGCTCACCATCCCGGGCGAGAACCATGCAGGAGAACTGCACGTTCCGCTCGATGCCGGCCATTGGGGCGGCCAGGATGGCGAACTCGGCGGCGATGCCCTGGCCGCGATCTCCCAGTTGCGCGTGCGCTTGCATGGGGCCGAGGATGCCGACGGCCAGCTGCACGGCATCCTCAGCCTGGTCGCGCTCGCGCGGCGTACGCCGATGTCGCTCCAGCTGCTGCACGGCGGGCTTGTCGACCGGGGTGCGTGGCAGGAGCTGCGCGTTCGCCTGCTGGGCACCGGTGGCGAGCTTGGCGAGGTCGAGCTCGATGCTTCCGCAAGCGCGAGCGCCGGCGCGGTTGCCGGTGGCAAGCGCCTGCCGCTGTTCTTCGATCAGCCCGGCGCCCTGGTCGAGGGCCGCTGGCGCGCGCGTGGCCCGGGGCGCTGGGTGCTGCGCCTGCGGCCCGGCGAGAGCCTGCCCGCGGGCGGGCGCATCCTCTGGCAGGATGGCGGGCGGCACTGGCTCAGCGCTGCCCTGCCGTCCACCCTCGCGGTGGCCGCATCCGAGCCGATCGCACCGCCTGCGCCCGCTTCCCTGCCCATCCCCCAGGCCCCGGCCTGGAGCGGCTTCCCGTGCGTGGTCGCCAGCGGCGGGGCGGCAGAGCGGCTCGCGCGCACCGAGCTGCCGGCCTGCCTGGCGCCGGTGCTGGCGTGGCAGGCGGCCTGGAGCGGCTTCCGCGGTCCAGCCGAGATCTCCTACCAGGAGGCGCTCGCCTTCGACCAGGCGCTCTGCAGCGGCGCCACCGACATCGATCTGCTGCCGCAGATCATCTTCCGCGAGCAGGGACCATTCCGCTTCTCCCTCGCGCCCTGGCACAAGGACCAGGGTGGAGTGTGGGAATTTCCCCAGGATGCCCTACGCAGCGATCAGCCCTGGCAGCAGTGGCGCCACCATGTCCGCGATGTCATCGCCCGCGCGCGTGCCGCCCCGGGACTGGTGCGCTGGCGGCTCGGGTTGACCCAGCCGGCCAATGCCCCCGCCGAGGTGACGCGCCTGCGAACGCTGCTGGGCGATCTCTCGGCCATGGTCTCCTCCTTCGATGAGCGGCCGGTGCTGTCGCTGCATCCCCAGGCGGCGCAGTTCCTCTACCCGGAGCCGAAGGGCGCCTGGTTCGACTTCGAGGAGGGGGCGCAGGACTGGTCCTACGGCCCGCTGCCCTTCAGCGGCCACCCCAAGACCGCGTCCTACGCCTCCGAGGGCTCGTTGAGCCTCAAGCTCGATTTCCCGCTCGCCGGTCTGCCCGATGGCACGCGCGCCATCGGGGTGATGCGCGAGATCGATGCCAGCCTGTTCAACCTCGACCGCCTGGAGTTCGATGCCGCCCTCGAGGGCGGTGGCACCGCCCAGCTCTACTGCTGGGTGACCGATAACTACCACCATTGGTACCAGCAGCGGCTGGATGCCATCGATGGCAACCGGCGCTGGAACACCGTCGGCGTCGACTTCTCGGATCATGGCGATTGGCAGGCGGTCGGTGGTGCCCCGGCCTGGTCGGCGGAATGCCGCCGCCGCATCCGCCGGCTCGGCATAGCCGCCTTCCGGCATGCGGCGCCCGCAGCGCCTGCCGCGACCGCAGCAGCGACCCCGGCGAACCCCGCCGCCGCCCAGCCGGTTGCGGCGGTCCCCGCCGCGCTCTACCTGGACCGCTTCCGCCGCCTGGGCTGGGCGGTCGAGAAGGCGCCGTCGCTCAGCATCCGCGATCTGGCCATCGATCAGGCGCCGGTGTCCTGCTGGCAGCCCATCAAGGCCGACTTCACCCTCAGCGTCGAGGCCAAGAACCCCTATGATCCGGACAGCGCGGATGTGCTCGCCGAGGTGATCGGCCCGGATGGCCGCACCCTGCATCTGCCGGCCTACTGGGGCGAACAGGTCCGCCTCGATTTCGCCGACGGCGTGGAGCACGCGGTGCCGACCGGGGCGGTGTCCTGGCATTGGCGCTTCTCGCCCAGCAGCGCCGGCGCCTGGCGCTGGCGCCTGCATGCCCGGGTGAAGTACCGCGATGGCTGGCTCGAGGCCAATGGCGCCTGGACCACCACCACGGTCACCGCCCCGGGCCCGCAGGCCATGCCGCCGGTGCGCCTGAGCGCCAAGGATCCCAGCTCCTTCGAGACCGCCGATGGCCGCTGGTTCTATCCCATCGGCATCAACCTGCGTTCGCCGGGCGATTCCCGCCAGGACCATGTGCTCGCCGAGCTCGAGAACGAGACCCCGCACTCGCCGCAATCCAGCGGGCTGTTCCGCTCCTCGGCCTATGAGCGCCTCGGCACCCGCGCCTATGAAGCCTGGCTGACGACGATGGAGAAGCAGCACCTCAACTGGGCGCGGGTGTGGATGTGCCCCTGGTGGTGCGGCCTGGAATGGCGCCGCGACTGGGACGGCTACGGCGGACTGACGGTCTACAACCAGACCGCGGCCGCGCGCCTGGACCGCATCATGGAATTGGCGCGCGAGCACCGCATCTACGTCCAGCTGGAGCTGCAGAACCATGGCATGGCCAGCTCGCACATCGATCCGCAGTGGATGGACAGCCCGTACAACGCCATCAACCTCGGCCCCTGCCGCACCGACGCCGACTTCTTCTCCAATGACGTGGCGTGGGCGGCGCATGCAAAGCGCCTGCGCTACACCGTGGCGCGCTGGGGCTGGAACAGCCATCTGGCCGCCTGGGTGCTGTCCAGCGAGATGGAGTTCACCGGCGCCTGGTGGGAGGAGGCGGGACCGGGCAATTCCGAGGAGGGGCACAGCCCCACCACCCAGGCCTGGGTGAAGAAGAGCCTGGACTGGTTCAGCGAGAACGATGACACGCCCGGACGCCCGGTGACCATCCATTTCAGCCACCCCTGGCAGGGAGCGCAGCTGTGGAAGCTGCCTGGCCTGGGCTTCAGCAACAGCAATGCCTACACCGGCTTCCAGACCTTCGGCCGACTTGGCGGCGAGCATGCCGGCCTCGGCAATGCCCTGCTGGTGTACATCAACCAGCACTTCCCGCCCTGGAGCTTGGGACGGCCGACGCTGATCGGGGAATGGGGCGGTCATTGGGAGACCAATCCCTCCGCCATCCTCTCCGCCGAGCTGCATACCGGCGTCTGGCTGCAGGCGGTGCTGCCCTATGCCGGCAATACCGGCTTCTGGTGGTGGCTGTGGGTAGATGCCGCTGGCCGCTGGAGCGACTACACCCCGATCGCGGCCTTCGTCGCTGGGGAGGACCGCCGCGGCCTCGCCTTCAGGCCCTATCGTCCGCCGGTGTTCTCCGATCGACAGCACACCGCAGCGGTGATCGGCATGAAGTGCGACACCGAGCAGCGCTATTATGCTGGCCTGCCCGGGCTCTCCCACGATCTGACCATGACCAGCCAGGAGGACGCCGGCAGCGCCAGCATCGCCACCGAGCAGCCCGGCAGCCGCTGGCACATCGAGCGTTGGGACTGCGCCAAGGGCACCATCGCGGCGGAGACCGACGCGGTCGCGGATGAGCATGGGGTGCTCAAGATGCCCCTCGGGGTGCTCAATCCGGACGCCGCCTTCAAGCTGCACCGCACCGCCGCCGGCGCGCATTAGCGTTCACGCCGCCTCCGCCCGCGGGGTGCCGCGTGCCGGGGCAGCTGCGGGCGGCTGCAGTCGCAGGTCATTGTAAAGGACCTTGGCGCGGCTAAGAAAGCGCTTTCATGCCGTCCGACCCCACCATCTACGACATCGCACGGCGCGCCGGGGTGGGCATCGCCACGGTCAGCCGGGTGCTCAACGGCAGCGAGCGCGTCTCGCCGCATACGCGCAGCACCGTGCAGCGCGCGATGACCGACCTCGGCTTCAGGCCGAACCGCGCCGCGCGGCGGCTGGCGGTGCGCGGTCCGAACCGCGCGCGGGTCGCGGCGCTGATGCCCTTCTTCAGCGCCAACTTCTATTTCGCCGTCTGCGAGCCGCTGTCCAAGGGCCTGGCTGGTGCGGATCTGGATCTGGTGCTCTACAACATCCAGAACCGCGAGGACAAGAACCGCGTGCTCGACCGCCTGGTGCGCGAGCGCTCATGCGAGGGCCTGCTGCTGTGCAGCATGGGCATCGGCCAGGAGCGCGTCGCCCAGTTCCGCAACCAGGCGGTGCCGATCGTCAGCGTCGACTTCCCCATCAACGGCGTGCCGTCGGTGACGGTCGACAATGCCGCGGGCGAGGCCAAGGCGACCCGCCATCTGCTGCGCGCCGGCGCCCGCCAGGTGGCGCTGGTCTCCGGCCCGGAAGCGGCGCTGGCCTTCCGCCAGCGTGAGGAGGGCTTCTTCTCGGTCGCGGGTGCAGCGGCGCCGCTCCATCGCGCCGCCGCCGTCAACATCGAGGCGGGACGAGCCGCGACCGCCGCCCTGCTCGATGCCCACCCGGAGATCGATGGCATCGTCACCGTCAACGACCTCCTGGCGGTGGGCGCCCTGGCCGAGGCGCGGGCGCGCGGGCTGCAGGTGCCGGAGGAGGTGCAGATCGTCGGTTTCGACGATCAGCAGCTGATGGAGGTGATCGGCATGTCGACCGTGCGCCAGCCGATGGGCGAGTTCGGCTCCTGGGCGGCGGCATCGCTCGCCACCCTGCTGGCCAGGCCGGCGACCCCGGCCGCCACCCCGACCACGGTCGACTCGGTGGAGCTGCCGGTCTCGCTGGTGCAGCGTGCCACCACCCGCTCAGCCCAGACCCAGCGCACTCTGCGCCCGCGCCCCTAGCGGGGAACACGGTGCAGCGTGGGAAGTTGTCGCAGCCGGCGCCAACCGCCATTGACCCGCGGAGGCAATGGCGATGATGAAAGGCATGTTCATGAAAGCGTCCCTGCTGGTTGTCATCGTGCTGTCAGGAGCCGGCCTGGTGGCCGCCGATGCGCTTCCGGACGGTTTCCGTGGCGTGCGCTGGGGAGCCCCTCTGGCTACCGTCACCGTCACCGCTCCGGATAAGGAGCTCAGCCGCAGCGCCACCGCCATCAGCGGCTCCTGCGTGCTCGCCGAGCGGCCCTTCCGCTTCGTCTACCTCGGCAAGGATGGCAGGCTCGGCAGGGGGCTCTACATCCACGACGAGCACCACGTGGATTCCAACGTCGATGTGGCGATCTTCGACGAGCTGAAGAAGATCCTGACCGAGAAGTATGGTCCGCCGACCACCAACGACGAGCTGTGGAGCAACGAGCTGTTCAAGGGCGACAAGAGCAAGCTCGGCACCGCGCTCGCGGTCGAGGCGGTGGTGCTGCGTGCGCAGTGGAACGATGGCCACAACTACATCACCCTGCAGGCCAAGGGGAAGAACATCAACATCGCCGTGACCGTCGCCTATGGCAAGGTCGCCGAGCTGACGGACGAGGTGGTCTCCGCGGATGACAGCGCGGACCGCAGCAAGCTCTGAGGTCATCGGCGTGCGGCGCCATCGGCGCAGCCGCCCGCGCGTGCCTGCGGCCACCGAGCCCGGCGAGCGCGCTATTTCACCCACGCCGAACGTCGGCTGCCGCCTGCGGGCGTCAGCCCGGGGAGGGGATCGGTGTCGGCCTGGTAGATGCCGTGGTCTGCGCTGCCCGCTGGCGGCCTCGCGGTCGCAGGGCTGATGACTTCGGCCAAGACCGGCCTGCCGTCGCTGCCTTCGGTGCGCAGCGTCTGGCCCGGGTACGCTCCGCCAGCGCCTTTGGCGTCAGTGACGGTGGCGGCGGCGAAGGCGACATGGCCGTCGCCGTAGCACAGCATGCAGCCGGTACCGTGGCTGGTGGCATCGCGATCGGCGAACACCACGCGCGAGGCGGCCGGATCGCCGGGGCAGGCCCAATCGAAGGCGTAGGAACCCCAGTCGCTGGGAGCTGGGCTGGCTGAAGCTGCCGGGTTGGCAGTGGGGCGCCACGATTGCCCTGGCGGACCGGCCTGCGGGCAACGGAACAGGCCGCTTGGCAGTCCCTCCACCGAGCGCAGCACCTCCAGGCAGCGCATCGTCACCAGGCGTGCGCCATGGGCATCTGCAGCGAGCGCCTGGGGGGAGGCGGGTGCGTTCGCCGCCGGCAGCGGCCAGGGTGAGGCGGTCTGCTGGGCATAGGCGATGCAGGCCTCCAGGATGCGGGATTGCTGGCGGCCGCACTGGGTGCGCAGCGACAGGGTGCGGACGACATGGTCGAAGGGGAAGATGGAGGCGAAGATGCAGAACGACATTGCCACCCCCATGGCCAGGATGACGAGCATGCGCACGATGCTGGCGACGTGGGTGCTCGAGCTCATGGCGTCATGCTGATGGCGCCGGGGCTTCGGCCAGAGTGCGCCGATGATCGCATCCGACCCCGCGCATCGGCGAGCTGGAGGCCGGCGGGAACAGCGGTGCGATCAGATCCCGCCGGCTCTGGCGTGGAGCTGGGCAATCAGCCATGCGCGGGATGGTCGTAGCCGGGTACGCGCCAGGCAATCGGCAATCCGACCATATGGGGCTGACGGAGTCACCTCGTCGTGTGCGCTCGGCTGGGCACGGATTGCAGCGCTTGGCGTGGCGCGACCGCATGCGCTGGCGCACGGGATGCCCGGGACGTTCGCGCTGCTCGACCGTCATGTCGACGAGCTGGGCCCTTGGAGCGAATAGAGCTTGTCCGCTTGCATGGCTGCATCCCTGGCGATGAGGACGGCATAGCCAAACTTGGATGTTGCATACACGATGACGACATTCACTGCCGCCACCACGGCGAACACGGTCCCCATCGCGGTGCCGTTGAGGAAGTACCACTCGAATCCACCGAGGCCAAGGCAGATCAGGGTGCCGATGGATTGGAGGAATTCTATCGATGCATAGCCGCGTCCGTATTCATGACTCAGCTTTTCCACCAATTCGCCATTCGCTGTGGTCGGTGAATAGATGCGATCGGGTCTGGCGAGGGCATCCCTGCTGATGAAGGCGGCATAGGCGAGGCGCGTGCAGGCGAACACGCCGACGGCGTAGGTGAATGACAGGAGCAGCGAGGCCGCCAGCAGTTCTCCATAGGGGATCTTCCAGCACGATATGCCGGCATATCCTGCGCAGAGCAGATATCCCAGGACCGCTGCGACGGCAAGGGAGCGGTAGCCCTTCCCGGCTTCGGCCTTCAGCTGCCTTTTCATCGCCCATCGCTTCCGGGGTAAGGATGGTGCACCTGCCCCATGCCATGAGGGGAGGCCTGGGGTACGGGGGCGGCGAGGTGCGGACGATCGCCGCCGGATGCGACGATATGGTCGGAACGAGCATCAGCGATGATGATGGATGCCGGCACAACCTCGATCGTACAAGGATGCAGGTGTCGATCCAGCGCTGACTTCCTGGGAATGATTGCTGCGCTGATCAAAAATGATCACTGAACGCAGGCATGTCATCGACACCGGAACGAGGGCGGGAATCATGGATCGCCTCCGAGAGGGATATGCCTAGATGCAACCCAAGGGTCTGCCTGAAGGCTGCCGCTATCAAATGGTGCTCGATCGCGCAGCGGGTCTCACCTGCATACATTGGAGCCGTGGTTTGATGAGGACCATTGACCGGAGGCGGACGCCATAGCCAACGGCCAAGCGCTGCCATGGGCGATCGCCGCAAGCAACCTGATGCCGCCCGAGTGTGAGATGGTTTGCCTTGACGCTGGTGGTGGCTGGGCAGCATGGACGGTGCCAGGGTGCATGCGTGCAGTGCGACACCGGCATCTCCCCCACACCAGAAGTGCTCGAGCCATGCCAACCATAAACGTCGTCGTCTGGGGCGAGAACATCCACGATCGCACCAAGCCCGAGGTCAAGTCGATCTACCCCACCGGCATGCATGGCTGCATCGCCGACGCCCTCAACGCCGATCCCGGCATCTCCGCGGTCACCGCGACGCTCGATCAGTCCCAGCAGGGTCTGGGCGAGGAGCTGCTGGCGCGCACCGACGTGCTCACCTGGTGGGGCCATGCCGGGCACGACCAGGTCGAGGAGGCGACCGTCCAGCGCGTGCAGCGCCGGGTGCTCGCCGGCATGGGGCTGATCGTGCTGCACAGCGGCCATCATGCGAAGATCTTCACCCGTCTGCTCGGCACCTCCTGCGACCTGGTGTGGCGCGAGGCCGGCGAGCGCGAGCGCATCTGGGTCTGCAATCCCGGCCATGCCATCGCCAAGGGTCTGCCCGGGACCTGGTTCGAGCTGGAGCATGAGGAGATGTACGGCGAGCCGTTCGGCATCCCCAACCCCGACGAGGTGGTGTTCCTCAGCTGGTTCCAGGGCGGCGAGGCCTTCCGCTCCGGGGTGACCTACCGCCGCGGCGCCGGCAAGATCTTCTACTTCCGCCCCGGCCACGAGACCTATCCGACCTACCATCATCCGAGCGTGCAGCAGGTGCTGCGCAATGCGGTCACCTGGGCCCGTCCGGAGGGGGTCGCCGCCGCCGGCTGCCCCAACCGCACCGCCAGCATCGAGCCGCTCGTCCGCCCAGGTGGCTGAGCCGCCCTAGATGCCGGGCAGCATGCGGCCGGCGCTGGCGAGCCGCTCGAGGCATTCATTGACGCTGAGCGCGGGCGCCAGGCAGGAGGTGCCGAGGCAGATCAGGGCCTGGGGCACGGTGATCTCGCGCCGGCCCTCGAGGCAGCCCCAGTCCTCGCCGCGGCACGCTGCCAGCGGCACGATGCACAGCCCGGGGATGACCGAGCGGCGGCAGGCGGTCAGCAGGGCTTGGGTCACGGGGTCCTGAGCATCACCAGCGACCACCGCCACCACCGGTCCGCGGCAGGCCAGCTGCCAGGCGCCCAGCAGGGTCGCGCAGGCGCTTGGGGCCTGGCCCGCGATGGCGGCGCTGGCGGAGAAGATCCCTTCGCCGAGCGCTTTCCAGCGCGACGAGCCGGTGATGGCCCACAGGCGCATGAACCCGAGCGCCAGGGCGTTCTGGCCCGCCGGCCAGGCATTGTCGGTGTGCTCGCGCCCGCGGCGCACCAGATCGCTGCGGCCCGCGGGGGTGGTGAAGAAGCCGCCGTCGTCGGCGCGCAGGCGCCCGACCGCCTCGTCGGCGACGCGGATCGCGGCGCGCACCAGCACGGAGTCGCCGAGGACATCGAAGGCGGCGGTCAGCCCAGCGACCAGGCAGCCATAGTCGGTGATGTACCCGGGCAGATTCGGTAGCCGCAGCAGGCCGCCCGGCTGGTGGCGAGCGATCAGGATGGCGGAGAGCTCGCGGCAGGCGGTGACGAAGCGCTCCTCGCCGCTCAGCCGGCCGAGGGTGGCGAAGGCGTCGAGGGCCAGGGCGTTCTGGTCGGTCAGCACCTTGTCGTCGCGTCCGGGCCGCGGGCGGTTGGCGCGCGCAGCGCGCAGGGCCGGCAGCACGGCCTCCCAGCTGGCGCGCAGCTGCTGGCGGTCAGCGGCCTGCCCGAAGGCCCCCACGGCACCGCGCGGATGGGGGATGTGGCCGATGGTGGGCTCGTGATGGAGGCTGTGGCTGGCCACCGAGGCGGCCGCCTGGGAGAGGTCCCAGGCGGCGATCAGCGGTGCCGCCACCGCCTCGCCCAGCACGGCGCGCAGCTGGTCCGGGCTCCAGGCGTAGAAGCTGCCCTCGCCGGCGGGGTCGTCGGCATCCTCGGCGGAGGCGTAGCCGATGAATGTACCGGACTCGGCCACGCGCAGGTCGCGCAGCAGGTAGTCCGCGGCATTGACCGCGGTGCGCATGAAATCCCCTCGCCCCATCAGCGCGGCGGCACGGGCATAGACGGCGATCAGCTGGCCGTTGTCGTAGAGCATCTTCTCGAAGTGCGGCAGGCGCCATTGGCGATCGACGCTGTAGCGGTGGAAGCCGCCGCCGACGCGCTCATGCAGGCCGGAGTCCTGCATCGCCTCGAGGATGGCTTCCGCCTGCTGGAGCCAGCTGTGGCGGCCGGAGGAGAGCATCAAGGCGAGCAGCTGGCTGGGGGGGAATTTGGGCGCGCCCTCCTGGTTCCAGGCGAAGCCGGGATGCAGGCGGTCGTAGGAGCGCGCCATCTGCGCATCCAGGCGCGGCCAGATGTCCTGCGGGATCGCGCCCCCGGCCGGCGGCTCCTCGGTCAGGTGGGCGGTGATGTCGTCGGCGGCCTTGGCCACCTTGGTGCGCTCGTCCCGCCACAAGGTGGCGAGGTGGCGCACCAGCCGAAGCCAAGCTTCCGTCGGCAGATAGGTGCAGGCGTAGAAGGGCCGTCCCTGGTCATCGGTGAAGGCGTTCAGCGGCCAGCCGCCATGGCCGGTCAGCGCCTGCACGGCGTCCATGTAGATGGCATCGACCTCGGGATGCTCCTCACGGTCGACCTTGATGCACACCATCGCCGCATTCATCTCCTCGGCGGTGGCGGCATCCTCGAAGGACTCATGCGCCATGACATGGCACCAGTGGCAGGTGCTGTAGCCGATCGAGACCAGCACCGGCACGTCGCGCCGCTTGGCCTCGGCGAACGCCGCCTCCCCCCAGGGGCGCCAGGCCACCGGGTTGCCGGCGTGCTGCCGCAGATAGGGGGAGGATGAGTTGGCGAGGTCGTTGGGCATGGTGGCCTGTCGGGCGGCGGGTCCGGGTTGAGCCTGGCGTGCGCGCAGGGCGGCAGCGGGATCATCGCCGGCGCTGGTGAGGATGGTGGCGGGGGCGCGTGGCCGGCAAGCGCTGGCAGGACCATTCGCGACCATGGAAGCGGGATTCCCTGCCTTGGACTGTGGGAATACCCCGCTACGGTCCCTGGACGGAGCGACGCATGTGCGGAATAGCAGGCTATATCGGTCCCAAAGGCGCCGACTCGGTGCTGGTGGTCGCGCTCGAGCGGCTGAAGTATCGTGGCTACGACTCGGCGGGCCTGGCGGTGCTCAATGACGGAGAGATCCACCTGCGCCGCGCAGCCGGCAAGCTCAAGAATCTCGCCGAGCTGATCTCCGCCCAGCCGCTCGAAGGCCACTGCGGCATCGCCCATACGCGCTGGGCCACCCATGGCGCCCCGACCGAGGCGAACTGCCATCCGCACGTCGACCAGGGCGGCACGGTTGCGGTGGTGCACAACGGCATCATCGAGAATCATGAGCACCTGCGCCGGGAGCTGCAGGCGGGGGGGGTGGTGTTCCAGAGCGAGACCGACACCGAGGTCATCCCGCAGCTGATCGGCCAGCTCTATGCTGCCGGGCCGACCAAGGGCGACGCCCTCGGCTCGCTGCGCGCGGCGATCGCGCGTCTGGACGGCAGCTTCGCCTTCGCCGTCCTGTTCGTCGACCTCCCCAACCGCATCTTTGCCGTGCGCAAGGGCTCTCCGCTGCTGATCGGCATGGGCAAGACGTATGGCGCCGATGGCCAGATCGATCCCGTCACCGAGCGCGTGACCAAGCATCGCCGACGCGAGATGCTGCTCGCCTCCGACGTCCCTGCGCTGCTGCCGCATGCCACCAAGGTGTGCTATCTGGACGATGGCCAGATCGCCGAGCTCACCGATCAGGGGGTGAACCTCTGGACCTTCGGGGGCGTCCCGGTGGAGGCGCAGTTCAAGGTCATCGAGATGACCGCCGAGGCGGTGACCAAGGGGTCCTTCGACAGCTTCATGGCCAAGGAGATCGCCGAGCAGCCGGCGGTGCTGGCGCGTCTGCTGGAGAGCCGGCTGCGCGGCGGCGATCTGGTCGAACCGGAGGTCGGCATCGACCTCAAGACCGTGAGCCACGTGGTCTTCCTCGCCGCCGGGACCAGCTGGCATGCCGCCATGCTGGGCAAGCGCTTCCTCGAACAGCTCGCGCGCATCCACGTCGAGGTCGACATCTCGAGCGAATACCGTTACCGCAATCCGGTCGCTTCCGGCAACACCCTGGTGGTCGCCATCAGCCAATCGGGCGAGACCGCCGACACCCTGGCGGGATTGCGCCTGGCCCGCGCCAAGTTCATCCCCGTCATCGGGCTGGTCAATGTCGTCACCTCGACCATCGCCCGCGAATCCAACGGTGTGCTGCCGCTGCTGGCCGGTCCCGAGATCGGCGTGGCATCGACCAAGGCCTATACGGCGCAGGTCCTCGCCCTCTACCTCTTCGCCCTCCAGGTGGCCAAGGCCAAAGGCCTGCTCTCGAGCGCGGCGGAGCAGCACGCCATCGTCTCCGCCCGCGGACTGCCCGAGCTGGTGGCCCGCACCCTGAGGCAGGCCGAGGAAGCGGTCGGGGAGGCGGCCGACATCTTCTCCTCCGCCCAGGCAACCGTCTTCCTCGGCCGCGGCGGCGAGCACCCGACCGCCCTCGAGGGCGCGCTCAAGCTCAAGGAAATCGCCTACGTCCATGCGGTCGGCTACCCCGCCGGCGAATTCAAGCACGGTCCGATCGCGCTGGTCAGCCCGCACCTGCCGGTGGTCTGCATCTGCCCGCATGACCAGATGTACGAGAAGATGCTCTCCAACCTCCAGGAGGTGCGCGCGCGCGCCGGGCGCATCATCAGCGTCGGCCTGGCGAGCGACCAGGCCTTGCGCGATCTCAGCGACCATCTCTTCCCCATCGAGTCGGCGACCGAAGAGCTGCTGCAGCCGATCCTCTCCATCTTGCCGCTGCAGCGCTATGCCTACCAGGTCGCAATGCGCCGCGATTGCGACGTCGACCAGCCGCGCAACCTGGCGAAGAGCGTCACGGTCGAGTAGGACGAGCGGCCGTCCGTCAGCACGCCGCTAGGTAAGCGAGAGTCGTTTGACCCAGAGAACGCTCGGCGAATAGGAACTATTCTGCCGTGCATTGTAACCAATGGGACAGTATTGTCGAACTGGATCGAGGGTAGCCCCCCCTCATGAGCAGCGCGATGCCCCATGACTGATCGACCAGACGACACCCTTAGACGCCGAACGCTGGCGGCAAGAGCACTGGAATCGGCCAATCGTGAGTTGCCAGCCCTTACACCCCCGATTCACGTGTCTACCACGTTCATCCGCGATCCCGATAACGGTTATAGCTCCGGTCACGTGTATGG
>PLEW01000154.1:0-14543 GCA_003136555.1 Planctomycetota bacterium
TTGCGCCAGCCCAGGAGTAGACGGTGCATGACCACGAACAGCAGGATGCCTGCAGTCAGGAAGCGCGCCCCCGCCATCAGCAGCGGGGGCATGCTCTCGACCGCGATGCCGATGGCCAGGTAGGTCGAACCCCAGATGAGATACAGCGCCAGGAGGGCGCAGACGATCTGGATGGTCGTCACCGGAGCAGGAGGGGCGCTTTCCGTCATTGCGCCGGCATCCTCGGCTGGGCGGTGGCGCGGCAATCATGATTCCCGCTCGCGCGGGCCGCGGGAGTCGCGTGCGCATCACCGCCACCCTGCCATGGGATTGACGGACGCCGGCTCTGCCAGCATGCTCGCGCACCCTCTGCGCAAGGACCTCCATGGTGCGTTCTCTCCCCGTCCTGATGCTCCTGCTGATTGGCGTGTGCGCAGCAGCGCCCGTCGCCTTGGGCGGCGATCCGCTCCCGCCGCCCTCGCTGGCCGGCCAGCTCTTCGCGATCACCTTCCTGACCGAGAAGGGCAAGCCCCATGACAAGCTGGCCTTCACCCCGGATGGCGCCAGCAGCGTGAGCCTGGGCGCCGGCACCATCAAGGTCGCCTACAAGTATTCAGGCAAAGGCAAGGTGGTGGAGTTCTCCGGCACTTTCACCGATGCCAAGGGCACCGTGACCGAGCTGACCGGCTCGGTGTCGGGTTCGGACATCCATGGCACCATCGTCACCACTGCCAAGGACGACGATCCCCAGGCGCGCAACTTCAACGGCACCCGGCTGGCCAAGAACTAGGGCGGCGATCTGCCGGCCGGTCAGTCGGTCGTTCGACGCGCGGCTACCACTGGATCCAATCGGCCGGCGCCTGCGGCAGCGGTGGCGTGGGCAGCTGCTTGCGGTAATCCTTGGGGCTCTGCCCGAAGATGGCGCGGAAGCGGCGCGAGAAGTAGTTCGCATCATGCCATCCGACCGCATGCCCGACTTCGCTGATCGGACGCTTGCTGGTCAGCAGCAGGATAGCCGCCTGCTCGGCGCGCTGCCGGATCAGCCAGTTCATCGGGCTCAGCCCGGTGCAACGGGTGAAGCAGCGCGAGAAGTAGGAGGCGTTGAGATCGAGGTGCTGGGCCAGCGCGGAGATCGACCATTCGCGCTCGAGCTCGCCGGCCATCAGCTCCATCGCCTTGGTGATCGCAGGATGCGCGGCTTCCGTATCGTCGGGGCCATGCACGGCCGAGCGGTGGCTGGCGAGCTCCCCCAGCAGGACCAGGATGTAGCCGAGCTGGATCGGGCGGATGCAGGGGTGCTTGCCATTCTGCAGCCCGCGCAGGCGCTCGAGGTAGTCGAGGCACAGCTGCAGCGACTGGTCCTCGAGCTTGAGGTCGAGGATGTCATGCTGGTTTCGCGCCCGTCCGACCAGGCGCGCCAGGCTGTTGTCGGTCAGCGTCCACGACAGCTCGCGCTGGATCAGATCCATGCCGATGACGCAGTTGTAGGTGCGCAATTCGCGGCAGCGTTCGAATGCATGCCACTGGCCCGGACTGATGACGAAGACCTCGCCGCCATTGACCGGCTTCAGCCCGGCGATGGTGCGATGCACTGCACGCCCGGAGACCACCACGGCTATTTCAAGGAAGTCATGGCAATGCAGGGGCGTGTCACCCTCGTGGATCGGTCGGTTGACATGGATCCTGACGGCAGACTGGGCGAACAATTGCCTGCTTGCGAGCAGCTGGGGGGTTTCGTCGGACATCGGCGGCCAGCATCGCCAGCACGCCGAGGAAGTCAAACGAGTCCTATTCGATTATCAGGAGCATCCTATGGTGCTGGTGACTCGGCATGCTACCCTTCCCGCCATGAAATGCCCCACCATCGACAACGTGCAGACCGTCTCCAGCAACATCCACAGCCTCGCCGAGCAGGCTCTGGATGAGAGCGGCGGCCTGCTGCGCCTGGCGCCGTGCTGGGTGCCGCGCTCCTTCCTCCAACCGGGCAAGCGGCTGAAGCTCGATCCCAAGGATCTCTACGCTTACGGCCTCAACCGCGGCGGCATCGATGAGCGCTGGTTCGCCTCGACCACCCCGGCGGCGAACGACAACCGCGAGCCGGACGAGGGCTACTCCTACGTCGTCAGCGACGGCAAGCGCTTCACCCTCAAGGATGCGGTCGCCGCCCTGGGTGCGCGCCTGGTCGGTGAGGACATCTGGAAGAAGTACGGCCGCTGGCCGGTGTACTCCAAGTTCTTCGACAACATGGGGCCGATCCCGCACCACATGCACCAGAGCGCCGAATATGCGGCCAAGGTCGAGCAGGAAGGCAAGCCCGAGGCCTACTACTTCCCGCCGCAGCACAACAATGTCGGCAACAACTTCCCCTATACCTTCTTCGGGCTGAATCCCGGCACCACCAAAGCCCAGCTGCGCAAGTGCCTGGAGAACTGGAACCAGGGGGACAACGGCATCCTCGACATCTCGGCGGCCTACCGCCTCAAGCCCGGCAGCGGCTGGCTGGTCGGCCCCGGCATCCTGCACGCTCCCGGTTCGCTGTGCACCTACGAGCCGCAGTGGGGCTCGGACGTCTTCGGCATGTACCAGTCGCTGGTCGAAGGGCGCGAGGTGCCGTGGGATCTGCTGGTCAAGGATGTGCCCAAGGACCGCCACCGCGACATCGACTACATCATCGAGCAGCTGGATTGGGAATCGAACGTCGATCCCTACTTCAAGGAGAACCACTACCTCGAGCCGATCCCGGTCGCTGATACCGAGGCCGCCGGCTACGTCGATCGCTGGATCGTCTACGGCAAGGTCAAGGGCGAGCAGCGCTTCAGCGCCAAGGAGCTGACCGTGCTGCCCGGCGCGACGGTGACGATCAAGGATAAGGGCGCCTACGGCCTGACGGTCGTGCAGGGCGAGGGGCGGATGAACAAGCTGCGCCTCGACTGCCCGAAGATGATCGGCTTCAAGGACCTCACCGACGATGAGGTGTTCTGCTCCGCGCCGGCGGCCAAGGCCGGCGTTACCTTCGTCAACACCTCGGCGCACGAGCCGCTGGTGGCGCTGCGCTACTTCGGCCCGGAGGTCAATCCCGACGCTCCGGCGGTCGGCGCCTATCGCCAGCTGGCCGGCAACCGCTCCTGAGCCTTTCCGGCGCGCCGACCTCCCGGGCTGACCCCCGGATCTGCGGGTGCATGCCGAGCCGCCATCCCGGAAACCGCACCTGCATCCCGACGGGATGGGGTGCGGGGTCCCCATCGGGGAACCGCATGATCGTCCGCCGCTTCGCCATCCTGGCACTGCTCTTCCAGGCGGGCACCGCCATGGCCCAGGAATACCTGCTCCATACCTTCGAGAAGATCCGGCTGACGGACAAGTTCTATGCCGAGGGCGCCAACTACGCCGACTTCAACCAGGATGGCCACATGGATGTGGTCTACGGCCCCTACTGGTACGAGGGTCCGGGATTCACCGTGCGGCATGAGATCTACCCCGCCCAGGAATTCGATCCGCACAGCTATTCCCACAACTTCTTCACCTTCACCTACGACCTCAACGGCGACGGCTACCCCGATGTGCTGGTGGTGGGCATGCCGGGCGAAGCTGCAGAGTGGTTCGAGAATCCGGGCAAGAACGGCAGCGGCATGTGGCAGCGCCACAAGGTCTTCGATGTGGTCGACAACGAGTCGCCGACGTTCACCGATCTGCTCGGCACGGGCAAGCCGGTGCTGGTCTGCACCACCGGCGGGCGCATCGGCTATGCCGCACCGGACTGGAGCGCTCCGGCGAAGCCCTGGACCTTCCATGCGATCTCGAAGCAGGGGACCTGGCAGCGCTACACCCACGGCCTGGGCGTCGGCGATGTCAATGGCGATGGACGCAAGGACATCATGCTGCACGAAGGCTGGTGGGAGCAGCCGGCCTCGCCCGCTGGCGATCCGGAGTGGACCTACCACCCGGCGGATTTCGGCAAGGGCGGCTCGCAGATGTATGCTGCCGATCTGACCGGCGACGGGCATCCGGCGGTGATCTCGAGCCTGGTCGCGCACGGCTACGGTCTGGCCTGGTTCCAGCAGAAGCCCGATGGCGATTTCATCGAGCACCTGATCATGGGCGGCAAGCCGGAGGAGAACGCCTATGGCCTGGTGTTCTCGCAGCTGCATGCGCTGGTGGTCGCCGACATGGATGGCGACGGGCTGAGCGACATCATCACCGGCAAGCGTTGGTGGGCCCATGGTCCGGACAAGGATGCCGAGCCGAAAAGCCCCGCGGTGCTCTACTGGTTCAAGCAGGTGCGCGATGCCAAGGGCGTCTCGTTCGTGCCCTACCTGATCGACAGCGACTCGGGGGTCGGCACCCAGCTGGTGGTGGGCGACCTCAACGGCGATGGCCTGCCCGACATAGTGGTCGGGAACAAGAAGGGTGGCTTCGTGTTCATCCACCATGTCGCCAAGGTCTCGCAGGAGGAATACGAGCGCGCTCAGCCCAAGCTCAGGCCATGATGGCCCGCTAGACGCCGGGCTAGGCCGCTTGCCGGCATCAGGCCGAGGCGCGTCGGCGCCAGCGTCCCGGCGGGCTGCCGAGATGGCGGGTGAACAGGCGCACGAAATGGTAGGGTGACGAGAAGCCGGTGCGTTCGGCCACCGCGGTCACGCTCAGGTCGCTGCTGCTGAGCAGGCTCTTGGCATGCGCCAGGCGCTCGCCGATCAGCAGGGCGCGGAAGGATCGCCCGAACAGTTCATGGATCAGATGGCTGGTACGCGAGGGCGAAAGGCTCATCAGGGCGGCGGCATCGCCCAGGCGCATCGGCGTATGGTGGCGGGAGCGGATCAGGGCGAGGATGCGCGCGCGCCGGCTGTCGTTCTCGCAGCTGGGTTCGCGTTCGCGCGCGCTGATCGCCAGCACCGCCGAGCCGACCGCGAGCAGGCGGCGCAAGCGCGCAGGCAGGCCGCGGCGATCGAGCGTCGGCAGCGCGGCGGCCTGCGCGGCCAGGGCCACCGGAAGCCCGGGTGCGGGCGCATCGCCGCGGTAGACTCCGGCGAACAGGGTGGCGACATGCACCCCGCCCTGCATCAGCGGCACCACCATCTCGGCGCCACCGCGCCAGCAATGGTGGATGAAGGGCGAGCGCGTGCGCGCAGCCTCGCGATTGACCATGTCCTGGCAGTGCGGGATGCAGGCGCCACAGCCCGCCAGGCTGCGCACCCCCTGGCAGAACGGGGTGGCATGGAAGCGGCGATCGGCAGGCAGGTCTGGGATGATGCCGGCGCGATCATGGATGGTGATGCGCAGCGCCAGCTCGGCATCGGCCTCATCGAGCAACTCCGCCATCTCGTGCGCGGGAGCAGGGGGCAGGATCGACTCGATCCCCCGGCTGGTGCCGCCTGGCGGTGGGTGGAGCGTGGGCATGCCTGGTCCTGGGGCGCTGCGGGGTGGCCGCAAGGTGAGCCGGACAGCTGCCCGGCAGGCGCCATCGTCACGCCTTATGTGCAGCAGCAAAGGTTAAAAACTCCAGCGCCCGCATGCATTGCGTCCGGACGTATCGGCCGACTAGACTCGCCGGACTGCCCAGCTCCCGACTCACCGGAGATGCGATGCGCTTCAGCCTCCACTGCGATTGCCTCCTGCCGTCATGGCTCGCCCGGGCTGCCTGCAGCCTGATCGCAGCCATGGCCGCCTGCACCGCGGGGGAGGCGGGTACCGACGTGGTGGTCTACGGTGGCACCGCCGCCGGAGTGGTGGCAGCGGTCCAGGTCGCCAGGCAGGGCCGCAGCGTGGTCCTGATCGAGCCGGGTCGGCACCTCGGCGGGGTCACCGCCGGCGGTCTGGGCGCCACCGACATGGGCAACAAGCAGGCCATCGGGGGGATGGCGCGCGAATTCTACATCCGTCTGCGCAAGGCCTACGAGGATCCAGCGCTGTGGCGCTATGGGACCGCCGCCGAATTCATCGCCGGCGCCGGCAAGGGGCATGTCGACAGCGAGGCGCTGTTCGCCTTCGAGCCCCATGTCGCCGAGCGCGTGCTCGGCGAGATGCTCAGCGAAGCCAAGGTGACGGTGGTGCTCAAGGAACGCCTCGATCTGGCGCACGGGGTGGAGCG
Organism: Planctomycetota bacterium; assembly: GCA_003136555.1. Classification (GTDB taxonomy): domain Bacteria; phylum Planctomycetota; class UBA11346; order UBA11346; family UBA11346; genus BOG-1363. The sequence continues at coordinate 6,065 of PLEW01000154.1, forward strand.
CAGCGGCCAGCGCATCACCGCCCTGCACATGGAGAGCGGCAGGATCTTCAGCGCCGCGATGTTCATCGATGCCACCTACGAGGGCGATCTGCTGCCCGGCGCCGGGGTGTCCTTCACCGTCGGCCGCGAAGCCAATGCCACCTACGGCGAGACCCTCAACGGCGTCGAGGTCGCGCATGCCACCGCGCACCAGTTCGGCCTGCCGGTCGATCCCTACATCACCGCCGGCCAGGCCTCGTCCGGCCTGCTGCCCGGCATCGAGAAGCAGCCCCCGGCCGCGGACGGCTCCGGCGATAACAAGCTGCAGGCCTTCAACCTGCGCCTGTGCCTGACGCGCGAGGCGGGCAACCGCGTGCCGTTCGCCAAGCCCGACGGCTATCAGGAGCAAACCTATGAAGTGCTGCTGCGCTGGTATGAGGCGGGCTACAAGGACGTGCCGCTCAACATCGTGACCATGCCCAACCACAAGACCGACGCCAACAACAACCAGGCGTTCTCCACCGATGCCATCGCGCTGAACCGCGGCTACATCGAGGCCGGCTATGCCGAGCGCGAGCGCATCGCCGAGGCGCACCAGCGCTATACCGCCGGACTGATGTGGACGCTGGCGAACCACCCGCGCGTGCCGGCGGCAGTGCGTGAGCGCGCCGCGGCCTGGGGATGGGCTGCGGATGAGTTCGCCGACAATGGCCACCTGCCGCATGCACTATATGTGCGCGAGGGGCGCCGGATGATCGGCGCCTATGTCATGACCGAGCAGGATTGCGTGGGCAAGCGCCATCCTGCCGATCCGGTCGGACTGGGCTCCTACACCATGGATTCGCACAACGTCCAGCGCTACGTCGATGCTGGAGGGCATGTGCGCAACGAAGGCGACGTGCAGGTGCGGGTGCCGGCCCCCTATGGCATCAGCTACCAGTCCCTGACGCCGAAGGCGGGCGAATGCGACAATCTGCTGGTGCCGGTCTGCCTGTCGGCCAGCCATATCGCGCTCGGCTCGATCCGCATGGAGCCGGTCTACATGATCCTCGGCCAAGCGGCGGGCAGTGCCGCCTGCCTGGCCATCGAGGCCAAGGTCGCGGTGCAGCAGCTCGATTATCAGGCGCTCCATGCCCGCCTGGCGGCCGACCACCAGCGCCTGACCTGGCAGATGGCCGCCGCCCCCTAGGCGCCAGCCGCGGCCAGCACCCCTGGGCGGTGGATGCCGCCGCTGTGGGCGCCCTCTACCGCTGTTTGATACACCCAGGGGATGGGCAACCGCGGCATCGTGATGCCACCCCGGGGCCGCGTCATAGGTCCGTACCTGGAGCGGGCAGCCGCTCCCGGCCATCCCCGGGCCATCCCCGGGGCATCCCGGTTCCGCTCCCGCGGCCCATCGCGCCTTGACCAAGGACAGACCATGCGCTCAATCTCCGCCCTGCTCCTCTCCCTGCTGGTGCTCGGCAGCCTGGGCTCGCAGCTGCTGGCCGACTCCCCTGCAACGCCGGCGTCGCCGGCCGTGGACGCTCCGGCTTCCAGCAAGTCGGGCAAGGGCACGGTGCGGAAGATCGATACGGCCAAGAACACCATCGAGGTGCGCATCACCGATGCGCAGGGCAAGAACGCCACCACCCTGGTGCTGACCGTCACCTCCACGACCAAGATCACGCGCAACAAGAAGTCCGCCACCATCAGCGATCTGAAGCCGGGCGATCAAGTCCAGTTCACCTATACCGGCAGCACCGATCCGAGTGCTGGAACCGCCCTTACCGTCAATGCCAAGGCCAAGTCGAAGAAGGCGACCACGCCGCCGCCTGCGACCACGCCGCCTGCGACCAATTGATGCGCTGGCCCTGAGCGCTCCAGCGCACCGCCGCTGCCCTCTGTCCGCCAACCGCATCCGCGCATGCACGCGTCCATATCCGCCCACGGCCCCGGCCATGGGCGATGCCGTTGGCATGCGCCGCTGCGCGCACGGGCGCTGGTGGCTGCGCACCGGCTGCAGCCGGCGACCAGGCCCATCGTAGCTGTCGGCCAGCCGTGGACAGCAGCTCCCGGTGATTACCATCGCCGCCCTCTCTGCCGGGAACAGCCGGGAGGCACGTGTTCCACCCGGCTGCCCCGCACTCTGGCTGCCGCCATGCCCTATGCGATCTTGCGCCTGAGATCCCTCAAGTCCCCGATGGCGGTCGCCAACACCGGCGCGCACGTGCAGCGCCGGTGCCGGGTCGACAACGCCGATCCGGCCCGCGAGGTGCGTGCGCTCATCGCCATGGAGGGGGCGTGGGCGGCGGTGCGTGCGCGCATCGCCACCGCCCACGCGGTGGTGCGCCGCGGAGCGGTGCTGGCGTGGGATCTGATGGTGGGCGCCTCGGGCGAGTATTTCCGCCCATTGGGCGGCGAGGCGGGGACGTGGGATGCCGGGCGGCTGGAGCGCTGGTGGCCCTGCGTGATCGCCTGGCTGACCCAGGAATGGGGGGACGCCAATGTCGTCGGTGCGTACCTGCATCTGGACGAGACCACGCCGCACATCCATGCCCTGGCGGTCCCCATCGATCCGCGCCATGGCCGGCTGAGCTCGACCTTCTGGTTCGGCCAACGCGACGCCTTCTCGGCCATGCAGGACCGCCACGCCGCGGCGGTCGCCAGCCTGGGGCTCGAGCGCGGCATCAAGGGCAGCCGCGCCACCCACACCGACCTCGCCCGCTGGTATGCGCAGATGCACTCGCCCATGCCGGAACCGCCGCCGGCGCAGGTCGCCACCCCGGGCCTGCTGTTCAGCGCGCGCGCCCGGCAGAAGTGGGCCGAGCGCGAGAGCGCGCGCATCCACGCGCTGCAGCAGGCGCCGCTCGCGGCGCTGCAGACCCGGGCCCGTGCCGAGGTCGAGGCGCAGAAGCGCAGGCGGGAGATGGAGGCGACCGCCAGGCATCTTGCGCGCCAGCTCGAGCAGGCGCGGCAGCAGCTCGCCATGCAGCGCCCGCTCGCCGAGCTGGCCACGCCACCGGCGCTGCGGACCGTCGCTGCGCTGTTCGAGCTGCGCGAGCTTGCCGATCGCGGCATCGTCCTGCGGCGATCGGAGGGCGGGGCCGACCAGGCGCTCGATGCCAGTGGCACGGTGATCGCGCACAGCGGCATCGAGCTCGTGATGCATGTCCTCTGCTCGGATCGGCAGGGGGCGCTGACCTGGCTTGCCGGGCGTGCGCACGGGCAGCTGGTCAGGACGATCGCGGTCTCCTCCGCCATCGCCCTGGCTGAGCAGGAGGCGGCCCAGGCCCGCGTGCAGGCCCTCGAGCTGCCGGTCCTGCACCGGCGCATCGCGCGCGCCCTGGATGGCGTCGAGGTCGGCGCGCTCTCGCGGCGCTCCTGCGCCCAGCGCCTGGCCCGCCATGGCTTCGCCCTGGTGCGCGATGCCGCCGGTGGGGCACGCGTGTGCGAGGTGCATTCCGGCGTGCTGATTGATGCTCCCGAGCCGCTCCGGCGGCCCGCTTCCGAGCTGCTGCTGCCGCCCCGCCGGGCGTCCTGCCGCGAGCGCTGAGCAGGCATCGGTGCGTGGCAGGATCAGCTGGCAGCGCGCGCCGCCGGCTCAGCCGTGCGGCAGATGGCAGTTCCCCAGCCCGTTCTTCTCGAGGTAGCGCTGATGGTATTCCTCGGCGCGGTAGAAGGTCGTCGCCGGCTCGACGGCGGTGACGATCGCCCGGCGGAAGCGCTTCGCCGCTGCGAGCGCGGCGATGGCGGCCTCTGCCTGCGCCTGCTGCTCGCTCGAGTGGACGAAGATCACCGAACGGTACTGGGTGCCGAGGTCCGGTCCCTGGCGGTTGAGGGTGGTGGGATCATGGTTGGCGAAGAAGACTTCGAGCAGCCGCCCATAGGCGATGCGCTGCGGGTCGAAGGTGACCTGCACCACCTCGGCATGGCCGGTGTCGCCGCCGCACACATCATGGTAGCTCGGCTGGGTGAGGGTGCCGCCGGCGTAGCCGACGGCGGTGTCGCTCACCCCGGGCAGGGCGCGGAAGACCGCCTCGACGCCCCAGAAGCAGCCGGCACCGAAGGTCGCGACGGCGCTCATGGCTTGGCCGCCGTCGAAGCCGGCACGAAGGTCAGGGTGATGGCGTTGATGCAGTAGCGCATCCCGGTCGGCGCCGGCCCATCGTCGAAGCTGTGCCCGAGGTGGCCACCGCAGCGGGCGCAGTGCACTTCGGTGCGCTCCATGCCGTAGCTGGTGTCGATCTGGCTATCGACCCGCCCGGGCAGCGGCTTGAAGAAGCTGGGCCAGCCGGTGCCCGATTCGAACTTGGTATCGGATGAGAACAGCGGCGCGCCGCAGGCGACGCAGTAGTAGGTGCCGGGCCCGTTGTGCTTGATCGCGGTATAGCCGCCGCAGAAGGGTGGTTCGGTGCCATGGCGCCGCAGGACGTTGTACTGCTCGGTGGACAGGCGCGCCTTCCACTGCTCATCGGTCAGCGTCAGCTTCTCGGTCACGGGCGGATTCTCCAGGGGGACGGCGCTGGGGGCCGGAGCTGCGGCATCCGCCCCGCTGGCGGGAGCTGCGGCACCCGGCGTGGCATCGCTGCAGGCCGCCAGGCCGGCGAGCAGGAGGGTCAGGGCTGGCAGGCTCAGGCTCGACATGCGCATGGTGGGCCCTCTCCCCCGGTACGTGGTCCTGGCGTGGGCGTTTGGCCGGCGATCGGGACCACGCTACCGGGGTGTGGTCTGCCGTCCACCGCTGTCAGCCGCCTCCTTGATTCCCATACTCTCCCTATCCCGGCCCCTAGGCCTGGACCTCTTCCAGGTCCGGATAGGGTGATGCCGGGACCGCCTGGCGCCCACCCGTCACCGCAGGGAGTGGCTATGACCCCGATCCGTCAGCTGCATCTGGTCCTCGGCCTGTTGGCGGTGGCGGTGATCGCCGGCTGCGACCAGCGAGCCGCCGAAACGCCAGCCTCCCACCCCTTCGCCTGGCCCGAGAGCGACGGGGTGCGCCCGCCCACCGTCGGCGGCCATTCCCATGGCGCGCCGGTCACCCTGGCCACGGGTACGAGCCCGCAGTGGTCGACGCTCCAGGCGGCCGGGCCCGGTTTGGCCCGCGACCGGGCCGCCATCCTGGCGATGTGCGGCGAATTCCGCATCGATTTCGACTACCAGGAGCTGGTGAGCCTCCATCCGGGAAGCCATCTCGCCACGCCCTACCAGTCGTGGGCCACCGAGCGCATCTTCGTCCTGGAGGATGCCCAGGACCGCATCTCGCTGCAGCACCAGCTGGTGATGGTCGCCCTCGACGAGCATGGCCGGCCGACGCCGGCCGAGGTCGCCAAGCATTGGCGACAGGAGTGGGTCTGGCAGGGCGAGAGCGTGCTGCGCTATGCCGGACCGGCCGGAGCGGGGGTGGAGCGCTGGCATCATGAGCAGCTCGATCCGGCCCGGCACCAGGGTGAATGGGTATGGACGGTGTGGGGGATCGACGATGGGCCGCGCTACTCCTCGATCGGCTGCTGGCGCCATGATGCCAACTGCTCGATCTTCCAGGGGGATGAGACCTGGCGGCCGCTGCCGCGGCGGGAGAAGACCTCGCGCAGCGACTACCAGGTCCTGCTGGGCAGCGAGCGCATCGTCATCGCCCCCGATGGCTGGGTGATGCTGCAGGAGAATGGCAAGCTCAAGCTGGGGGGCCCGGGAGCGGGCGCGCAGGAGATCCTCGCCCGCGAGATCGGTGTCGAACGGTATCAGCGCATCAGCGGTTTCGACTGGCAGCCGGGGATCGCCGCCTGGCGGGCCGAGGAGCCGTTCTGGAAGGCCATCCGGGCCACCTGGGCCGAGGTGCTGCGGGTGACCGATCCGAGCGTGGCGCCGCCGAGCGATGGCGGTTCGCTGACCATGGCGCTCGCTGGCGAGGCCGCCGCCTTCGGCGGTGGCGAGAAGGCCGCCCTGGAGCGTGCCCGCCAGCTGATCCGCATCTCGGTCACCGCCGCCGCGGCCAAGCCGTAGCGGTCAGAGGCCTGCTGGCTGGTCAACCGAAGGCGCCGTCTGCCGTACAACCGTGGTACTGTCTCTGCACTATCCATCGACCGGGCTGCACGTGCAATCCGCCTAATTGCTGATACACAGCGCAGCTGCGCCACCCACCCCCGAGAGCGGCCGACATGCGCCGACCTCCACCCATCCCGAGGACCATCATGTTCCGCTCGTCGATGATTCGCCGTCTTACCCTCACCGTGCTCGCCCCGGCCGTCGCCGCCGTGCTCCTGGTGCCCGCCACCCTGTGCGCTGACGCCGCCAGCGACGCGTTCTTCACCACCAAGGTGTGGCCGATCATCGACAAGAACTGCACCAGCTGCCATGGGGCCGACAAGCAGAAGGGCAAGCTGCGTCTCGACAGCCGCGCCGGCTGGATCAAGGGCGGCGAGGACGGCAAGATCCTCGTCGAGGGCGATCCGGACAAGAGCGATGTGATCGCCGCGATCAAGTACATGGCCAAGGACGAGGATGATAACATGCCGCCCAAGAAGAAGACCCGCCTGACATCCGACCAGGTCGCCATCATCAGCGACTGGATCAAGCAGGGCCTGCCCTGGGCTGATGCGAAGTAGCGCCGCAGGCGACGTTGCTGGACGACGTTGCCGGCAGAGCTGACGCGGCACGCCCGGCCGTCCGGCCAACCCGGCCGGCCCCGTCCCGCTAGGACTGCATCGTCACGCCTGGCCCGTCAGCGACGGGCCAGGCGTTCTGCTTCCTGGCGGACGGGTGCGCGCGTTCATTGGCTGCCGACACCCTTGGTCGCCATGCGCAGGCCGTAGATCGAGGTGGAGGCGGTGATGAACAGCAGATGGTGGTCGGCTCCGCCGAAGCAGATGTTGCCGGTCCAGCCCTCGTCGATGCCGATGTGCATGATCTTGGCGCCGCTGGGGGAGAACACCGTCACCCCGTGATTGGTCAGGTAGACGTTTCCCTGGTCATCGATGGTCATGCCATCGGAGCCCATGGCGCAGAATGTGGTCTTGTTCGAGATGCCGCCATCCGCGCCGATCGCATAGGAGTAGGTGATGCCGGCCTGTATGTCGCTGACATACAGCGTCTTGCCGTCAGGCGTGCCGATGATGCCGTTGGGCTGCTGGAGGTCGCTGGCGATCAGCGTGAGCGAGGCGTGGTCGGCGGTGAGCCGGTAGACGCCCTGGACCTTCTGCTCCATCGGCCCCCGCTTCCAGTAGTCGCGCTTGTAGTAGGGGTCGGTGATGTAGAGCTCGCCGGCGGGGCTGATCCACACGTCGTTGGGGCCGTTGAGCAGCTTGCCCTGGTAGTCCTTTATCAGCACCGTGGATGCGCCGGCGGCATCGATCGACCACAGCTGGTTGAGCTCGTCGGCGCAGCTGATCAGCACGCCCTTGCCATCGAAGCACATGCCGTTCGAACGGCCGCTGGGCTCGAGGAAGATCGACAGCTTGCCATCGGTCGTCCACTTCCAGATGCGGTTCTTGGGCTGGTCGGTGAAGTAGATGTTGCCGTCCTTGTCGCTCGCCGGTCCTTCGGTGAAGACGAAGCCGCCGCCCAGCTTCTGCAGCTTCGCGCCGTGTTCGACGATCGGATAGGCGGAGAAGTCCTGGTCGGCGGCCTGGGCCGCGGCGCCCAGGATCATCGCGAGGCCGGCGCCCAGCGCCGCCAGGGCACGGGTCTGGTGGTGGCGATGGTGGTCCATGTGCTGCTCCGGAGGTTCGCGCTGATGGTGCGCCGGTGCCTGCGAATGCCAGTGCGCGCAGTGCCGGCGGCCGGCGACGCAGGCACACGCCGCCGGCCATCGGCGGGCCATGGCCTCCCCCTGCTGCCGCTGCCCGGACGCTGTCCAGCTGGGTGCGGTTTGGCCATTCACCCTGCGCGCCGGTCGCCCATCATGCGCCCATGCACCAGCAGTTCGCCATCGTCGTCCTCTCCGCCCTCTGCAGCGTCGCTCTCGCGGCCGCCGACGCCGCCGCCGGGAGCGAGCGCAGCGGATTGGTCAAGGGCCGGGGCGGCGCCGACCTCACCCTGGTCGGCCCGGCCCTGGAGGTCGGCAAGCCGGCGCCGCCGGCGACCCTGCGCGACAGCGCCCTGCATCCCATCGCCTGCACCTGGAACGATGGCGTGGTGCGCATCGTCACCACTGCGCCATCGCTCGATACGCCCACCTGCTCCAAGCAGGCGCACGCCTTCAGCGCGCGCGCCGGCGCGCTGGCGGGCAAGATCGAGGTGGTCTACGTCTCGCGCGACCTGCCTTTCGCGCAGTCGCGCTTCTGCGCCGCTGAGGGCATCACCGGCATCCGCGTGCTGAGCGACTACTATGACGCCAGCTTCGCGCATGCCTGGGGGCTGTTCCTCAAGGAGAATGGCCTGTTGGCGCGCGCGGCGGTGGTGGTCGATGGCCAGGGCATCGTGCGCTACATCCAGATCGTGCCCGAGCTGTCCAAGGAGCCCGACTACGATCAGGTGCTCGCGGCGGCCAAGCTCCAGCTGCACTGAAGCCGGCACCGGCGGG
>PLEW01000154.1:14558-17585 GCA_003136555.1 Planctomycetota bacterium
AGCCCGGTCTCGTCCTCGAGGGTGACGAACGCCATCGGGCGCACCAGCGGCTCCGGCAGGGGCGTGCCATCGCGCTGCCGCTCCTGCACCGCCTCCACCTGCTTGTGGGTGATCACCCAGACCAGCAGCGATACCGTCCGCCGGTGCAGCTGCGGACCGATGCCGGCACAGCGCAGGCGGCGCTCGGGCAGGTCCCAGAGCGCGAAGGGATGCGCGCGCGGGAGGCAGCCCAGCACCGCCCAGGCGCGGCGATCGAGGTCGCGCCGGGATGGCGCCGGGCAGTGCGGTGGCGGCACGGGGTCGTCGCTCCTGGCCGGGGCGAAGTCGAAGCGCAACTGGTCCGGCTCCTCGATCTGGCCGTGCGGCTCATGCATCACCGCCGCGGCGATCCAATCGCGCTGCCCGGGCACGCGCGCCAGCGCGTCGAGGGCACCGGCATCGCACAGCGCCGCAAGCTCGGCCGCGCTCGGCCGGCAGCGGCACCAGAGGTCGCGGATGCCCGCGAACGGCATGCGCTGGCGTTTGGCGATGATGGCGTGCTGGGTGCGCCGATGCAGGCCGTGCACCAGCTCCAGCCCGAGGCGGATGGCCTTGTGGCCCTCGCGGCGGGTATCGGGGAAGCCCTGCGCCACGCAGGGCGGGAGGATGGCGACGCCGAGGCGGCGGGCCTCCTCCACGTAGGCGCAGATGCCGTAGAAGCCGCCGCCATGGTGGATGACGCGGGCGAGGAAGTGCGCCGGATTGTGCGCCTTCAGGCAGGCGCAGGCGAACGACACCATGGCATAGCTCGCCGAGTGCGCCTTGCAGAACGAGTAGCCCGCGAAGCTGATGATCATCGACCAGGCGGTGGCGGTCGCCTCCGGGGAGACGCCGTGCCGTGCGCAGCCGGCATGGAAGGCCCCTGCCAGCGTCGCCAGGCGCTGCGGCGTATCCGAGCGCCCGAGCGCCTTGCGCAGGGTGTTCTGCTCGCGGATGGAGAAGCCGGCCAGATCCCGGGCGGCGAGCATCACATCCTCCTGGTAGGAGAGGATGCCGAACGAGTCCGAGAGCAGGCTGCGCAGCGCCGGATGCGGGTACCATTCGTCGCGCTGGAGGCCGGTGCGCCGATGCTCCCACAACCGCTCGAGATAGGTCCCGATCCAGTGATAGGCCGCCGGCCGGACGATGGATGAGTGCAGCACCAGGCGGTCGAAATCGACCTCGCCGGCCCTGCCGTTGAGCAGGCGCATGGCCGGGCTCTCGATGTAGAAGCAGCCGATGGTGCAGCCGCGGTTGATCAGCTGCACGGCCAGGAGATCGTCATCCGGCGCCCAGCGCCGCTCGTCGACGGCGATGCCGTCATCGCGCAGGTCGTTGAGCACATCGCGCACCACGGCGAGCGAGCGGTTGCCGAGCAGATCGATCTTGATCAGGCCCATCGCCTCGGCGCCATCCTTCTCCCAGGCGATCGCCGGCAGGTGCCGGCCATCGACCGTCTTCGCCGCCGGATGCACGGGGACGAGGTCGCGGATGGGTTCGGCGGTGATGATGATGCCGCCGCAGTGCAGGCCCATGCCGCGCAGCGAGCCGCCGAGCTGCTGGGCGGCGGTGAGCACCTCGTCCCAGCCGGCGCCGGCGCCCGGACCGGCGCCGAAGCGCTCGGCCAGGTCGATGCGGCGGGCGGCCGCGCTGATCTCGGCCTGGGTGCGCCCGAGCACCCGTCCGGCCTCGCGCAGGGCCCCGTCGCTGCGCAGGGTCTGGTGCGTGGCCACCATGGCCACGTAGTCGCGGCCGTAGTCGCGGATGGTCGCGCTGAGGACCTGGTCGCGCTCATCCCAGGGGAAGTCGATGTCGATGTCGGGGGGGTCGGTGCGCTCGATGGAGAGGAAGCGCTCGAAGACGAGGCGGTACTTCACCGGGTCGACATTGGTCAATCCCAGCAGATAGCAGACCAGGGAGGATGCCGCCGATCCGCGGCCGCAGGTGCGGCGGTCGCGGGCGATGTCCGCGACGGTGAGGATGTAGCGGGCGAAGTTCTTGCGCGTGATCACATCCAATTCGTACTCCAGCCGCTCGCGCACCGCGCGCGGTGCGGCATCCCCATAGCGCTGGAGCAGCCCCTCGCGCACCCGCCGCCGCAATTCGCTGGCATCGTCCTGCCAGCGCTGCGGCGGCATCTGCCAGCGCGGCTGGCCATCGGGGCCGGGCTGCCCGGGGGCGAAGCGGCAGCGCGCCGCCAGCGCATGCCCGAGCGCGATGGCGCCGTCCGCGATGCCGGTCATCAGCCGGGGCAGCTGGGCCAGGGTGCAGGCGCCGAGGCGGCCGCGCACCGCCTCGATATGGGCGCGTACCTGGCTGCGGTCCTGGATCAGGTGCAGCAGCGTCGCGGTCGCAGCCCCGGCGCCGTCGATGTCGGTGAGGATCGGCACGGCGGCCGCCGCGATCCCGGCCGGAGCGGCGGGTCCAGGCAGCCGCCACAGCACCTCGGCGCCATGCCAGGCCAGGCGCTTGGCCCACTCGGCATCCTGCACCAGCGCGATCAGGCCTTCCCACACCGGGCCCGATTCGGTGAGCCCGCCGAGCCATGCCTGCCACTCCTCCGGCGCTTCGTGGTGGAAGGACAGCAGGCGGCACAGCCGGCGGTACTGCCCGGCGTCGGTGGCCAGCAGCAGCACCGGGGATGCCGCATGGCCGCGGTCGGCCAGCGGCAGGGTGGCTCCCACCGCGACGTGGTCCCGGCCCCAGGATTCCAGGCACGCGGGCAGGCCGGCCAGATCGCCAGCATCCGCCAGCAGAGCCCAGGGCGCCCCGGTGGCAGGCCCCGCGGGTTCAGCGGGCCCGGCGCTCCCGGCAGGCCCCGCCTCATCGGGAGGGCTCGTGGCGAGNNTGGTTGGCGCCCCGCCGATCGCCTCCGGCGGCCGGATCGCCCCCGGCCAGCGCAGCCAGGGCCGCAGCCCAGCGCTTGGGGTGCACGGTGCCATGCAGGGCGGAGAAGGAGGTCTGCACCGCCACCCAGGGGCAGCGTCCGGCGAGCGCCTCGCGCACCGC
>PLEW01000200.1:0-10351 GCA_003136555.1 Planctomycetota bacterium
GCCAGAAGGGGATGGTGGGGGGGGCGCCATGGGCATCGGCGACGCGCATGATGCCTTCGCGCGATTCGATGCGCAGGATGCGCCAGGAGGTGTTGCCGAGCTGGACGATGTCCCCGGGATTGGACTCGAGCGAGAAATCCTCGTCGAGCGTGCCGACCAGGTTGCCGCTCGGCTCCTCGCGCACCTGGAACAGCGCGGTCTCCGGGATCGCGCCGCNNCCAGGCGCGCGCGCCGGGTGGCGCGCAGCCGGTGGTTGATGCCGTCGCGGTGGATCAGGCCCCGCCCGCTGGCATGCAAGGCGACCACGCGATCGAAGCTGTCGCGGCTCAGATCGCGGTAGGGCCACGAGCGTGTGAAGCACTGGAAGAGCGCCTCCTCGTCCCAGGTCTCGCTGACGCAGGCGGCGACCAGCTGCTGGGCCAGGATGTCGAGCGGCTGGCGGGGCTGGGGGATGCGGTCGAGCTCGCCGGATGACACCGCACGCAGCAGGCCGGCGGCCTCATCGAGATCGTCGATGGTGAGAGGGAAGAGCCGGCCCTTGGGGGTGCGCGCGATGCCGTGGCCGGCGCGGCCGACGCGCTGCAGGAAGGTGGCGATGGCCTTGGGCGAGCCGACCTGGATGACCAGCTCGACATCGCCGATGTCGATGCCGAGCTCCAGGGATGCGGTTGCCACCAGCACGGCGAGACGGCCGGCCTTCAGCCGCTGCTCGGCGTCGAAGCGGCGCTCCCGCGACAGGCTGCCGTGATGGCAGGTGACCCGGCTCTCGCCCAGCCGCTCGCTCAAGCGCGCGGCGATGCGCTCCGCGAGCTTGCGGGTATTGACGAAGATCAGCGTGGTGCGATGGCTCTCGATCAGGCTAGCCATGCGCTCGTAGATCTCCGCCCACACCTCATGCGCGCACACCGGCTCGAGCGGGGAGGAGGGGATCTCGACCGCCAGGTCGAGGTGGCGCAGGTGGCCGGCATCGACCAGCGCGCAGGTGCGGCCGCTGCCGACGAGGAATTCGGCCATCGCGCTGAGCGGCTTCTGGGTGGCCGACAGGCCGATGCGCTGCAGCGGCCCGTGCGCCGAGGTCAGCGCCTCGAGGCGCTCGAGCGAGAGGGTGAGGTGGGCGCCGCGCTTGTCGCCGGCCATGGCGTGGATCTCATCGATGATGACCGTGCGCACCGTCTGCAGCGTGCGCCTGCCGCCCTCGCTGGTCAGCAGGATGTAGAGCGATTCGGGGGTGGTGACCAGGATGTGCGGCGGGTGCCTGACCATGCGCTGCCGCTCGGCCGCCGGGGTGTCCCCGCTGCGCACCATGACGCGGATGTCGGGCACCAGCACATCGCGTTCGCGGATGCCGGCGAGCGGGCCCTGGAGGTTCTTCTCGATGTCGTTGCCCAGCGCCTTGAGCGGCGAGATGTAGAGCACTTGGGTGCCGGCGGCGAGGTAGGGACCCTGCTGGACCAGGCTGTCGATGCTGATGAGGAAGGCGGCGAGGGTCTTGCCGGTACCGGTGGGCGCGGCGATCAGGGTGTGGCTGCCGGAGCGGATCGACGGCCAGCCGAGTGCCTGGGCCGGGGTCGGGGCGCCGAGTGCGGCGCTGAACCAGTCCCTCACCGCAGGATGGAAGGCGGAGAGCGGCATGCGGGCGACCCTAGCGAACGGGCAGGAGGGACAAGGCGCGCTCACCCGCAGCTGGACAGCGGGGGGTGCGGGCGGCTACGGATCGAACCAGCTCAGCTGGGTGCCGAGCGGCCTGCGGAAGGCCGAGAGCGAGAGTTCGGGGGCCTGGTCGGCGAGGCCGTGCCGGCGCAGCGAGCAGGCGACCAGATCGTGCATCTGCTCGGCGAAGACACCCTCGCCCTGCATGCGGGTGCCGAAGCGCGGGTCGTTGAGCCGTCCGCCACGCAGCTGGCGGATGCGGTTGAGCACCTTGCTCCGAGACAGCGGCCGATGCTCGGCGAGCCATTGCGAGAAGAGCTCGGCGACGCCCAGCGGGAGCCGTACCGGGGTATGGTGGGCGAAGCCGGCCCCGGCGGCGGCGGCGGCCCGCACCAGCGCCGGGATCTCGTGATCGGTCAGTCCCGGGATCACCGGGGCGATCGAGATGCCGACCGGCACCCCCGCCTGCGCGAGCGCGCGCATCGCCTCCAGGCGTGCCGTCGGCACCGGCGCGCGGGGTTCCATCGCCAGGCTGAGCTCCTGGTCCAGGGTGGTGAGGGAGATGGTGACGCTGCAGGCGCGATGACGGGCGAGTTCGCCGAGGAGATCGAGATCGCGCGTCACCAGCTGGCTCTTGGTGATGATCGCCACCGGATGGCGCAGCTCGGCGAGCACCGCCAGGCATGCGCGCGTCAGGCGCAACCGGCGCTCGACCGGCTGGTAGCAGTCGGTCACCCCGCTCATCGCCAGCAGCTGCGGCGTCCAGCCCGGTGCCGAGAGCTCCTCGCGCAGCAGCCGGGCGGCGTCCGGCTTGGCCAGGATGCGGCTCTCGAAATCGAGGCCGGCGGAGAAGCCGAGGTATTCATGGGTCGGCCGGGCATAGCAGTAGATGCAGCCATGTTCACAGCCCCGGTATGGATTGAGGGAGGCGCTGAACGGGAGATCGGGGCTGTCGTTGCGCGTGATCAGCGACTGGCTGCGGTCGACGAGGATGAGCGTGCCGGGTGCGGGGTCCTCGGCGGCGGTCCACTCCTCATCGGCGTCATGGCGGTAGGGTTCGAAGCGGTTCTGCGGATTGCACGAGGCGCCACGGCCGCAGATCCCCTGGGGGCGGGCGGGGGAGGGTTCTGCCAGGATGACCGCGGGGACGGCAGGTGGGATGGGCACGGCGGACTCCTGGGGCGAGAGTCTCGGCCCGGGCCTTTATGTGTCAATATGAACCCATTCGGTGACGGCGCCACCCCGCTCAACCGGATGCGCGGCCCCGGCCCGCCCGGCCGGCCGGCGTGCGCCGGACGCTGGCCAGCTGGGGGATTGGCAGACGCTCGAGCACGCAGACCACCAGCTGCCACGCCGGCGCGGCGATCAGAGCGGTATCGAAGGGGTCCAGCGCGCGTACGCCATGAGCCGCGATCAGCTGCTCATAGCGCAGGCGCAACTGCTCGAGCGAGGCCTCGCCGTCGGCGGCCATGCGGCAGACGCAGGCCGCGCCCGCCAAGGCGCCGCGCACCAAGGCGGTGTCGAGCGTCCAGCCAGCGCGGCGCAGATCGAGCGGCTGCTGCAGCAGCACCGGACGCTCGGGCTCGCTGGCATCGACGGTGAGGAAGTGGCGCTGGCCGAACAGGCCATCGCGCTGGTCATCCAGCCAGCGGCTGGGCGCGCTGAGCACCGTCGCACTGGTGACAGAGCGGGTGCGCCGGAGCAGGCGTGCGACTCGTCGTCTGGCGTCGGATGGTCGGTAGTGCTCCATCAGCAGCACGCGGTCGCTGCAGGCAAGCGACTGCGTTTGCGAACCGGCCACCAGGACGGTGCTGACGCCCAGGCGGGAGAGCGCAGGGAGCATCTCGAGCAGGGTGACGGTGCCGTCGAGTGCAGCGCCGAGCAGCCGGCGCATGGTCGGATCGATGGTCAGGAAGTTGCTCGCCGCGCTGTCCTCGTCGATGGCCAGCAGGCGGCAGCCGGCGGCGACCGCCTGCAGCAGGGTGGCCGCCATGCTGGTGGCGCCCGAGGCGCGTTCGGTGGTGAAGGCGGTGCTCGGCGAGCCGGGCAGCCGGGAGAAGAACGCCGAGAGATCCTGGCTCTTGATCCGCCGGCCATCCTCGGACTGGATCTGCACCACGGTGCCATCGCTTACCACCTGCTCGCGTCCATCGCCGGGCGGATGATCGTCGCGGCCGGCAATGATCGCCTGCAGCAGGGTGCTCTTGCCGTGGTAGGGGGCGCCGGCGATGGCGGTCACCCCGGTGGTGATGCCCAGGCCGTGGAAGCGGCCCAGGCCGGGAAGGGAGATGGTGGTGCGCAGTGCCGGCGGTGCACGCAGCGGGCGGCAGGTGCTGCTCGGATGGTCGCTGCGGTCGCGCGCCAGCCGCGCGCCATCGCCGATGAAGGCCACCAGGCCGTGCGCCGGCAGCGCGGCGCGCAGGCGCCGCTGGATCTGCACCGCGCGGCGATGCTGGTCCAGGTCAGGGCGGCGGCGCCGGCTGGCCAGCTAGGCGGCGAAGTCCTCGAGCTGGCGCACGAAACCGGCGAAGCGCTTGCCGTCGCAGCACATCCCAGCCATCGGCAGGCGCACCAGCAGGCGCACCACCAGGCCCGGCGGCGCACCTGGTCGTGGCGGCGTCAGGACGCAGGCATTGACGCTGCGGATGCTCGCAGCGGGCTGGTGGCAGGTGGCGGTCAGCCGGAGGCGGGGCATGAGCGAACGCCAGAGCAGGCGCAGCACCCAATCGCAGGTGGCGTCGTCATGCTCGCGCGCGGCGCCGAGTCCATGGCGCTCCAGCACCAGGGTCGCGGCCACCACGCGGTCATCCGGGTCGCGACTGACTCCGGCTTCGAGATCGTCGATCACCAGGGTGCCCCCGCGCAGCCGCCAGGTGGCGTGGATCTCGCGCCAGGCGCCCTGGCCCCAGCCATCGATGCGGGCCAGGGTGGCGATCAGCTGCTGGCGGGGCGACGGTTCGCCGTCGGGCAGCGGGAAGACGGGAATGGCGAGGCGGGTCATGGGCGGACGCTAGCGTCGGGCATCCGCTCTGCCACTCTGGCAGGCCGGTCCCTGCATGGCGGTGCAGCGCTGGCGCTTGCGGACTACGCTCGCCCCGTCAAGCTGGTGAGGCGACCTACGCCATGAACGTTGATTTCTACCTACTCTCCGCCGCCCGCCGCGCCCACAGACTCCGCCCAGGACGTGCCTATTCCTTCGGCCGCGAGGAGGGTGTCGACATCCTGCTGCAGGATGCGCTGGCCTCTCGCCGCCATGCCGAGATGCGCTGGAACGAGGGGGGCTACTGGCTGGTGGTCGACCTCAACAGCCGCAACGGCGTGCTGGTCAATGGCAAGCGCATCACCGCCGAAGTGCGCATGGGCGATGGCGACCAGCTCCAGATCGGCGGACAGGTGTACCGCCTCTACCTGCTGCCACCGGGCGGCGATCCCGGATCGCTCGGATCGCAGGCCCCCCAGATCTCCAATCTCGAGACCATGGGTCCGGGCTTCAGCCTCAACGACCTGCAGCAGGCGGGCGCGACCTTCACCGGGGTGGTGACCAGCGGCGGGGTGATGGAACTGCTGCAATTCTTCCAGGTCACCGCCAAGAGCGGCCGACTCGATCTCAGCGGCGGCAAGACCACCAGCTCGGTGTGGATGAAGCAGGGCACGCCGTTCCATGCCGCCAGCGGCGCCAAGCTGGGCATCGATGCCCTGGTCGACCTGGCCACGGATCCGCCACCACGCTTCTCCTTCCATGCCGATGCGGCGGAGTCCGAAGGCCGCACGCTGCAGGGCTCGGCCCAGGGCATCCTCATGGAAGTCGCCCGGATACTGGACGAGAAGCGCAAATAGCGCACCCTCCCCCATGCGCGGGTGCGCCGCCCGTGCCATTCACTGATGCGCAGGATCTCCCAGCGCGCCACGTCCCGGTGCGGTAGAAGCCCATGACCACCACCCCCTCCAACGCCACCACCGCCAGCGATCAGCCGGCTGCCGACGCCGGCGCGGCCGCCCCCCTTGCCATGCCCGCTCCGACCCCGAAGGCGGAGCTCATCGGGGTTGGCTCGCCGCTGGTCGACCTGGTGGTCCAGGTCGACGACGCCTTCCTCGCGGCGCACGTCGCTGGCGCCAAGGGTGGCATGCAGATGGTCGATGCCGAGATCATCTCCGGCCTGCTCGCCAAGCTCGGGCGCGAGCCGGCGCGCTCGCCAGGCGGTTCATCGGCGAACACCACGGTCGGCTGCGCCCACCTGGGCGTGCGCAGCGCCTTCATCGGCGCCTGCGGGCAGGACGACCTGGGATTGTACTACCGCAGCGCCCTGCTCGAGCAGAACTGCGAACCCCGCCTGGTCGAGCAGGCTTCCCTGCCCACCGGGCAGGTGCTCAGCATGGTGACGCCCGATTCCGAGCGCACCATGCGCACCTGCCTGGGTGCGGCGGCCAGCCTGGACCCGGCATTCTTCTCGCCCGAGGTCTTCAGCGGCGCGCGCATGGTGGTGATCGAGGGCTATACGCTCTTCAGTCCCGGGCTGACCCGCTCGGTGGTCGAGGCGGCGCGCGGCGCCTGCTGCCAGATCGCCCTCGATCTCGCCTCCTTCGAGGTGGTCAACGCCAACCGCGCGCTGATCGCCGAGCTGCTGGCGGAGGGCATCGACATCCTGTTCGCCAATGCCGACGAGGCGACCGCCTGGCATGCCGGCGGTCCCGAGGCAGCGCTCGAGGATCTTGCCCGCCAGGTCGCGGTGGTGGCGGTCAAGCTCGGCAAGGAGGGCGCGGTGATCGCCCGCGGAGCCGAACGGGTACGCGTCCAGGCCGAGCAGGTCGAGGCGATCGATACCACCGGTGCCGGGGATTCCTGGGCCGCAGGCTTCCTCGCCGGCTATTTGCGCGGCTTGCCACTGCGCTCATGCGGCCGGCTGGGCTCGCTCAGCGGCGCGGCGGTGGTCCAGGTGATGGGCGCCCAGCTGCCGCGCCAGAGCTGGCTGGGGGTCAAGGGCTACCTGGACGCATGGTCATGAGTCCATCGAGAACGCCGCATCACCGGGGAGCCTGAGAACCATGAGCAAGCATCATCACGATCAACCGCCGTGGCAGGGGATCATCGCCTCCGGACGCAGGGGCCGGGGCAAGGCCGCAGCGCCGTCGGTCGCCACCGCGCCGTCCCTGGGGGCGCGGGTGGCACAGCCGCTGGCGAACAAGCTGGGCCAGAAGCCAGGCCAGCAACCGGGGCAGAAGCCGGGGCAGAAGCCGGGGCAGAAGCCGGAACTCCCCCCGCAGCGCGTGCCGACCGTGCGTCCGCCCCAACTGGATGGCCAGGGCCTACCCTACATCACCTTGGCGCAGCTGCTCAAGAAGCTGAACCTGGTCGGCTCGGGCGGCGAGGCCAAGGCCACCGTGCGCTCGGGCGGCATCCGCGTCAACGGCCAGGACGAGACCCGCCCAGGCCGCAAGCTGCACCATGGTGACAAGGTGACCATCGCTGGTCACGATCATACGGTGGCAGTGCGCTGATCGACGAGGCCGCCTCGGCGCGCCTGCGCAGCGCTACACCGGTCCGGTGAAAATGGTCGCGGTCCAGCGGCGCTTGAAGCCGACGCTTTCATAGAGGTGGATAGCGGGCGCATTGTCCGCGAGCACCTCCAGCGCGAGCGCGCGCGTATGGCGCTTGCCCTCCTCCGCCAGCACGCCTTCCAGCAGGCGTTTGCTCAGGTGCTTGCCGCGCATCTCCGGACGCATCGCGACCAGCTTGAGCCACCCGCGCCCACCGGCGTCCTGGATCGCCGCCGCCGCCGCCACCACGCCGTCGTCCTCGAGCAGGTAGTGGCGGTAGCCCTCCGACTCGCGCCGCTGCAGGCTCGGGATGCAGTGGTCGCTGTCAGGGAAGCCCTGGATGAAGATCGTCGCCAGCACCGCATGGTCGCGTACCGCCGCGCGCCGCACCCGCGAGGTGCCAGGCTGGGCGGCACCGCCGAGCTCGCGCTCGTAGCAGTAGGTGTCCTTCCAGGTGGTGAAGCCATGCGCCAGCAGCAGCGTGCGGCTGCGGCGGTTGCGCGTATCGGCGAGCGCACGCATGCTGCCGTAGGGGCTCAGGTGCAGCGCTTCGCGCGCGGCATCGATCAGGCGTGCGCCGGTTTCGCTGCCGGCGCCCTTGGCCACCGCCGGTCCCCACAGGGTGATCTGCTCCTCGCTGTAGGGGCACAGCGCCAGCGCCCCGGCGGCCCGGTTGCCCGAGAGCGCGATCAGCACGCCGGCGGCCTGACTGAGCGATTCGGGCGAGGCCGGCAAACCCATGTAGGCCGGCAGGCCGCAGACCAGGTGGTTGGCGCCCGGGGGCGAGGCGGTGAACAGCGCGAGCACCTCCGCCGCCAGGTCGGGGCGCTGATCGAGGTCGACGAGGGAGTATGCGCCTGGAGTCACGACAGCCCTACTATTCCCGATATCCTCGCCGGCGCAAATGCGCCAGTGCCATCATCCCCTGCACTCCGGCGGTGTGCTGCGCATCGCCCTCCGGCGGCGTCTCAGACGCTCAGGCGTAGACCTGGTAGTCGATCTCCTGGAAAATGGTATCGCGCCATTCCAGGTCGCTGAGCATCGCGACGTCCAGGCGGCCGGCATTGACCTGTTCGTAGAGGCCGGTGAAACGGTTGATATGGTCCTTTGTCCGGCGTATCGCATAGGGGACGGTGGTGCCGGTAGTCATGATGAAGGCCCAATCCGAGGACTGCGCCAGCAGCAGCTCGCGCGCCATCTGGTTGAGCGCCCGCCGCAGTGTGCCGGTGGCATGCGGATGGCTCCTGGCGAGGTGGACCATGCGCTCCTCGGCCGCATGCAGGTGCGGATAGATCCAGTCATTGCGGGGATTGAGCCAGACCGCGTTGTAGCCGCCATCGCCCCAGCTGGAGGCGGAGGGGGTGACCACCTGGTGGATCGGGAACTCCGCGAGGTATTCGCTGCCCGAGACCGGCACTAGGCTGTTCCCGCTCGCGCTCGCGGCACGGAAGATGCTCTCGACGAACTGCGTGCCCTCGTACCACCAGTGTCCGAAGAGCTCGGCATCATAGGGCGAGACCACCAGGGGCGGTCGGCCGATCAGCCCGCCGATGTGGCGGCACTGGGCGATCCGGGCATTGACGAAATCCTGGCCATGCTCCATCGCGCGCCTGAACGCCGGCGCAGGGCGGTAGGGCTCCTTGAGGTGCAGCTCGACCTTGCCCGTGATGGCATGGTACTTGAGGCCGAGGTTGCGGCGCACGCCATCGGGATGGAGGAAGGAGCGCACATAGGCGTAATCGCCGTCATAGCCGAGATCGCGATAGAACTCCCGGTACACCGGATCGCCCGGATAGCCGCTCTGGGACGACCACACCGAGCGCGAGGATTCCGGGTCGCGGCCGAAGGCGGCGACCCCCGCAGGGGTATAGACCGGCGCATAGACGCCGAAGCGGGGCCGCGTGTCGCCGTAATAGATGCTATGGGTGTCGACGAAGAAGAAGCGCAGGCCGGCATCCTTGAGCAGTTGCTCGACACCCGGGGTGAAGCCGCACTCCGGCAGCCAGATGCCGCGCGGCGGCGAGCCGAAATGCTTGCGGTAATTCTCCACCGCAATGAGGATCTGCGCCCGCTGCGCCTCGCTCGAGAGCATCAGCGGCAGGAAGCCATGGGTGGCTCCGCAGGTGATCGGTTCGAGCACCCCGGCATCACGCAGCTCGCGCACCCAGAGGACCAGGTTGCCGTGGAAGCGGGCGCAGATGGTCAGGCAGTAGCGCAGATGGTCGCGGTACATCAGCGCCGCTTCTGCGTACGGCGAGTGCGCCTTGGCATGGACCTCCTGCTCGGCGAGCAGGAGCAGTCGGCCGACATGGTGCTGGTAGCGTCCGATCAGGAGCGGATCGGCGAGCATCTCGCACAGGGGCGGCGACCAGGTCATGGTCAGCCGCGTGCGGACACCGTCCCGCAGCAGGTGCTCGAGGCGGGTCAAGAGCGGGATGTAGGTCTCGGTGATGGCCTCGAAGAGCCAATGCTCCTCGAGGAAATGCGGGTCTTCCGGATGCCGCACGAATGGCAGGTGCGCGTGCAGGACAAGCATCAGGAAGCCATCAGGCATGCGTGCGTACCTTAGGGCTCCGCACCACGGCGCCAGCCAGGGATCTCAGGCGGTTGGGCAGGCGCGATGCACGCCACGACGGCGGGCCCTGAGAGCGAGCGCGGCGCCTGCGCTGCACTCAGCGCTGGACCAGTGCGTGGCTGCTGAGCGAATGGCTGGACAGCGACCCGCTCGAGAGCCCGGCGACCCGCTCCCAGTTCCAGGTCGCGATGCGCTGGTCGGCGATGCGCTGGTCGGCCAGACGGGCGCTGCTCGAGGCCGAGCGCGGCTGTCCGGGCAGTCCGGCGAGCTCCAGCAGCTCATGGAAGGTTTCGTCGATCCCCATCCAGTGCTCATCGACGCGCGTGGAGACCTGGGGTGACGGGGTCGCGACCTTGTTCGAGCGCGCCAGCGCATGCAGCTGGCCGGCGGCATCGCGCAGGGCCAGTTCGGCCTCATAATGCCCTGCCGGGGCGACCGATAGGTAGTAGTTGCCGCCGCGCAGGTCGACCTCGCGGAATTCCTGGCCGTTGGCGGTATGGATGATGAGCACCGGCATCGCCTGCCCACCGATCTGCGCCTGGACGCGGCCAAGGGTATCCCCGCTGAGCTCCCAATAGGCGAAGATGTGCT
>PLEW01000200.1:10415-10585 GCA_003136555.1 Planctomycetota bacterium
GAGGTGAAGGTGGCCTGCTTGCGCCGGCGAGCCGTGCCGGTGCTCGACGGCTTGGCGGCGGTCTTGCTCTTCTTCGGCGCGCTCTCGCTCGAGAGCGCGGCCAGCAGCTCGGTCTTGGTCAGCTTGTTCGCCCGCGTCACCCCCTTGATCGCCGCCATGGTGCGTAGCTC
>PLEW01000010.1 GCA_003136555.1 Planctomycetota bacterium
CAGTTCCAGCGGCAGGCCAGATCCCCGGCCTGGGTCGCCTGGATCTGGTGGATGGCGTCGAGCACCACCATGCCGGGCGTGATCTCGGCGCTGTACTCCTTCAGCTGACCACCGGTGCGGTCGCCGCGCCAGACCTTGAAGATGCGCCTTTCGGCTGTCCCGCTCTTGATCGTGCTCATGCCTGCTCCGTGGAAAGGTGGCCTGCTGCCGGGTGGACCGCGGTCGTCATCCCATGTCCTTGATGATCTGCTGCAGCTCCTCGGGCAAGGGCTTGGTCGGCTCCCGGCGCAGCTGCATGGCGCCATCGGGACCCTGCTTGATGATCATGTTGAGGCCGCCGAACTCCTTGGACTTCTCCGGATAGTCGTCCCTGAACTGCGCTCCCCGGCTCTCCTTGCGTTCGATGGCGCAGCGGGTGAGCGCCTCCGAGACCGTGACCAGGTTGGTGAGGTCCATGCAGGTGTGCCAGCCGGGATTGTATTCGCGGTTGGCTGGC
Organism: Planctomycetota bacterium; assembly: GCA_003136555.1. GTDB lineage: Bacteria > Planctomycetota > UBA11346 > UBA11346 > UBA11346 > BOG-1363. The sequence goes on from PLEW01000010.1 coordinate 497, forward strand.
GCCTGGACCTTGAGCGCGCGCTCCTTGATCTGCTGGATCTTCTCAAGCGCCGAGAGCATCTCCTCTTCCTTGCGCACGATGCCGACCTGGGCCTGCATCATCTTCTGCAGATCCTGCTGCACCTTGTAGGGGTTCTCGTCGCCCTTCGGCGCATCCATGAAATGCAGGGCCCAGCTCTGGGAGGACGCGACCTCCTTCTCATCGATCCAACCGGCTCCCTGGGCCTTGGCGAATGCCGCGGCATGCTCGCCGGCGCGCTTGCCGAACACCAGCAGGTCGGAGAGCGAATTGCCGCCCAGGCGGTTGGCTCCATGCAGACCGGCGGCGGCCTCGCCGGCGGCGAACAGCCCCGGCACCGAGGTCATCTGGGTGTCGCCCTGCACGCGGATACCGCCCATGGTGTAGTGGGTGGTCGGACCGACCTCCATCGGCTCGATGGTGATGTCGATGCCGCCGAGCTCCATGAACTGGTGGTACATCGAGGGCAGCTTCTTCTTGATGTACTCGCGCGCATTGGGGATGCGCTCCTTGATCCAGGAGATGTCCAGGTAGACGCCGCCATGCGGCGAGCCGCGGCCGGCCTTGACCTCGCGGTTGATGCAGCGGGCCACGTGGTCGCGGGTCAGGAGCTCGGGCGGACGCATGGCGGTCTTGTCGCCTTGGGTGTAGCGCCAGCCCTCCTCCTCGGTCTTGGCCGTCTGGTTGCGGTAGTTCTCCGGGATGTCATCGAACATGAAGCGCTTGCCGTCCTTGTTGCGCAGCACCCCACCTTCGCCACGCACGCCCTCGGTGACCAGGATGCCGCGCACCGAGGGCGGCCACACCATGCCGGTGGGATGGAACTGCACGAATTCCATGTCGAGCAGCTCGGCGCCCGCCGCATAGGCGAGCGCGTAGCCGTCCCCGGTGTATTCCCAGGAGTTCGAGGTGATCTCGAAGGCCTTGCCCAGGCCGCCGGTGGCGATGACCACGGCCTTTGCCTTGAACAGCACGAAGCGCCCGCGCTCGCGGAAGTAGCCGAAGGCGCCGACCACCCGGTCGCCGTCCTTGAGCAGGCGGACGATGCAGCATTCCATGTACACGGAGATCTGCGACTTGTGCACGCTGTGGTCCTGGAGCGTGCGGATGATCTCCAGGCCGGTGCGATCGCCCACGTGCGCGAGCCGGGGATAGCGGTGGCCGCCGAAGTTGCGCTGCAGGATCTTGCCGTCCTTGGTGCGGTCGAACACCGCCCCCCACTGCTCGAGCTCGCGGACGCGGTCGGGGGACTCCTTGGCATGCAGCTCGGCCATGCGCCAATTGTTGAGGTACTGGCCACCGCGCATGGTGTCGGCGAAATGCACCTTCCAGCCGTCGCGGTCGTCGACATTGCCCATCGCGGCCGCCACTCCGCCTTCGGCCATGACGGTATGCGCCTTGCCCAGCAGCGACTTGCACACCAGACCGACCGAGCTTCCGGCATCGGCAGCCTCGATGGCGGCACGCATGCCCGCGCCACCGGCGCCGATCACCAGGACATCGTGTTCGTAGGTCTGAATTTCCATGGGGAACCTCGAGAGGAGTCGATGGACGGGAGGCTGGAGACGGGATGTGCGCCCGGTCGGATCAGAAGAAGCGGATGTCCGGCCAGGTCCCGGCAGCGACGAGGCGGACATAGATGTCGGAGAAGCCCACCATGAAGAGCGACACCCAGGCCCACAGCTGGTGGTGGCGATTGAGCGCCGAGACGAACCTCCACGCCTGGTAGCGGGTGCGGCTGGAGGCGGTGCAGCTGAAGCAGTCCTTCTTGCCGCCCACCAGATGGCGCAGCGAGTGGCAGCCAAAGGTGTAGCTGGCGAGGAAGAGCGGATTCAAGGTGAGCACCAGCGACCCCAGCCCCATGCCGAAGACATGCCCGCCACCGGCGACCGGGGTGCCGTTGGCATGGGTCTCCCAGCAGTATGAGCGGACCGCGTCGTAGGACAGGAAGGCGATGAACAGCACCGCGAGGTACATGAAGTAGCGGTGGATGTTCTGCCAGATGAGCGGGAAGGAATTCTCGCCCCGGAAGGATGATCGCGCTTCGCCCACCGCGCAGGCGACCGGGTCCAGCCAGATCGACCGGTAGTAGGCCTTGCGGTAGTAGTAGCAGGTCAGGCGGAAGCCGCCTGGCGCCCAGAGCACCAGCAGGGCCGGGGAGAACGGCAGGGCGCCCGGCCACCAGGTGGGCTTGGGCCCGAACCAGGCGTGCGGACCGTCGCCGAAGAGCTCGGGTGAATAGAACGGCGAGATGTAGGGCCCGGCCCAGAAATTGGTGCCTTGAAGGGCCGCCCAGGTCGAATAGATCACGAAGGCGAGCAGGCCCACCGCAGTCGCAGCCGGACCCAGCCACCACAGATCGCGCCGCAGCGTCGCGCCGAGGCCAGCGCCCTGGGGGAGAACTGGAGAGGTTGTCTGGTTCATAGCCCGAACCCCTTACCAGAAAGGGGATTGCTTCCCAGTGCTAGTTTCGGGAGCCCAGGTGGCATGCCGGAAATAGTCGTTTCCCATGCAGAGGGCGATGGTCTGCCGGGTAGCCATCCATCGACGGAAGCGCAACTACCCGAAAGCACGATGGTTACGTTTCTCCATCTGGTGATCTGCGGCGGACTTGAGATACAGGTTGTGCCGCCGGCCACTCGACCATCGATGCTCTTTTGGGTCAAAGCCTGCCACCACCGACAGACCTCCGTCCCACCGCTTTGACGTCGAACCCGACCTCCCCCTCGGCGACAGTCAGGACCAGGGGGGATCAGCGCTGCCAGAGCGTGGTCCGCAGGCTCAGATGTGATCCACGGCACCCTCAACGATTTCACCTGCTGGGGATCGTCCGGCTCGAACTGACGCCAAGGCCGTCGTCGCATCGCAGGGCATATCAGCCGTTCCCGACCTTCGATGACTAGCCTGCTCGTTGCGCCGCTCGCGACCGATCCCGCGATGATTGCAGGGATCGCTCCTTGCCGATGAGATGGCCTCAGCCCTGGCGCCTGGGCGAGTCCTCCGGCAATGGCGTCCGGTATCCCTCGCGTCGCGCTTCTAATGGTGCCGGCGTTGGGAAGTAGCGCGTGGCGGTGCGGATGAAATTGACCAGTGCCGTAAAGGTCTTGGGCTTGTTGACGAAGGCCTTGATCCCCAATTCTTCACAGCGTATGCGATCGCTCTCTGACTCTGACCCGGTCAGGACCACGACCGCAACCCGCTTCGAGACCAGGGAGTGGCGGATCACATCCAGGAGCGTGCTGCCCCTGAGCCCGGGCAAGCCGAGGTCCAGCACGATGAGATCGGGCAGCGGACGATCCTGGTAGGCACCCATGCGATTCAGCCGGATGATGGCTCCGGCCGCATCGGCGGCATAGGTCAGCTCGGCATGGACTCCGCTCCGGAGGAATGCCAGCTTGAACAGTTCCCGATCATCGTCGCTGTCCTCGACGAGGAGTATTTCGCGCATGGGGGAAAACTACACCAGGATTCGGTTGCATGGTGGAAATATTCCAGAGGAGGAATAGCCCGGTGTCTCAACGACGTCGCCATCGGCTGCCACCGTTGTCATTCCGCTGATGAAGTACCCGTGTGATCGCGCACTTCTGTGCGTGGTGCCCCAACCGCATCACTGCTCAGTGGATCCGCGAATCCTCTGCCTGGGATTCGGCAATGGCCTTGCTGATTCCTGCCGCGAGCGGCAACCGCCTGTCGCGCTGCACATGCATGCCGGCATCCACTGCCTGTCCGATGCGCTCGACGATCGTCGAGAATTGGCCTTTCGGGATCGGCGATGGCGACCGATGCGCAACGGGCAGAGATGCCGGAGGCCCTTGTTTCCGGTCAGCGTGTGCGAACCGATGGCCGGAACCGCTGATGATTTCCGAGCCGCGACCGTTCCGCAGGAGCTGGATATCGGATGCCGCCTAGTCCGCTCGCATCGGGATCACATCGTACCGACATCCGGTGTCCAAGCATGTGGCTGCCCATGGCCTGGATAGCGCTACGATGACTGGCGCTCCCAATCGCCTACACCCTATCTCCGCCGAAGCCGCCGTTGCAGCACGCCCCACTCCCTATCACTCGTTTCAATGGCGATCCACGCTGGCATCGGCAGGTCGAGATGAAACATATAGCGCAACGATCGCTCACAATTGCGCAGGTACTCCGCCTTTTGATGCGCTCGTTGAAAGAGTGTGGGAGGCATATGCCACAATGTAGTAGCATGCGCTCTCATGCTCAAGCCTTTCCCGGAACATGGCCGATCGGGTGGAGCACTGACGACGTGCAGCCATCGGCTCGGGGTGCGCCCCCGCGGCAGGGTGTCGTCATCGACCGATGAGCATCATCACGGGGACCAATGATGTCATGGTAGAGGCTGCAATTGCCCGTCAGAGCCGGAGGAGCACGGCGCGAGAAGATGTGGCCCTGTGGGATATAGGGTCATCGAGATTCGAAGCCGTCGTGGTCACAAATCGCTTCGTTCATCGTGGAAGATTGGGCTACCGGAAAACCTGCGACTCGACGTGTAAATGGCCTTGTTTCTCCCAGTAATCGAACGATCTGCAGCCTTTGGTTGGCATCGCCATCACATCTTCTCCAGCGTCACCTTGCCTGCTGGCCTCCCTGCTCTGTTCCATTCACCCTGGAGCCAGGCCTGCGGTTCGAGATCGAACTTCGGGCCGTCATGGTAGGTCCATGGTGGCGTCTCATCCGACCAGGTCATGGTATAGAGCGATTCGATCACGCGGTCACGAGTGAGCATGACCTCTGAGCTCACGGGCGAGCCGCCCTGAGCTGGGGTATGGGTCAGGAGGTGGGACGCTTTGAAGATGGCCATGATAGGCTCCTGGTCTGACGGGATGGATAAGTGTGGGGGTATTCTCCAGGATTGATGGTTCCGAAGCGCAAAGGCAGTACAGGCCCAGAGATTCTGCGGTCGGCCGACCATCTTCCCTACGACCACCCTGCGCACTGCCCCTTATCCAGGTGCCTTCAAGGGGGCCAATTGTAAGGCCTTCCGAGGGGCACTCCCGAGAGGGCACGAAGCCTTAGCAGCTCCGACAAGTGAACGCATCTCGGCCCCCAAGCATCCGCGACCAGGACGCCCATTAGGCCGGACAGTCGACCTGCCCCGTGCCGCCCTTCCGCTCGAGCTGCTGCATGGCCTGGCATCGGCGACGATCGGCCGGCGCCTACCCGACGACCACCGCCCCGTACCACCCCAAGCCCCACCGCTGGTTGAGCACCTCGGTCGCGATCAGGTGTCGCTCGCTCCCTACTCCTATCCCCAATTCTTCTCCTCAATATGCGCGGCCAACGCATCGGCCAATTTCTTTTTAAGCCTCGAATCATCTCCTATCGCGGCTACGGACCTCCCGATTGCCAGAAGCAGCCATATGACATCGACTGCTATGAGGGTTATCAGCACGTAGAAGGCAATCCTCCCCCATTTGCCTGGAGCAGGAAAGTAGAGAATACCAGCGGTAGGCAGTGCCCCATAGAGGGCATCCCTGAGCGCTGCTCTTATGCTCGCCTTGAGGGTCGCGCAGGCCATGCGTGCACATTGTGCCAATGACTCGGCCGTTGACCAGCGCCTGCCAGACAACCGGCCCCAGGGCATCACCCTCAGGAGCGCCCAGATGCCCAGGAGTTCGGATAGGTGAACGCCCCCCTGGCGTACAAGCATCGGTATTATAGGAGGCACAGGAGCGAGGATCAGCGACCACCTGCTCCCTGGTCTGGGCCTGATTTCGTCCGCGCACCATCTTCCTCCGCATTCGGTGGCCTTTCCCGTGACACCAGCAGCAAGTAAATATTGGTCACGACGAGGGCAATCAGCGCAAAGATGGGGGATTTTCCCATTTATCTGAGGGGTGGATGAAGAGAATTGCCGCGCTAGGCAGCGATAAAGCGATGCTCACTCCGATAGATGTGCGGATGACTGACAAGCGGCTTCGCGATGACATGGCACTGGACTTGCCAAATCCGACCCCTCATTCCAGCCTCCGGGTACACCGGGAATCAGACTAGCACCACTCTAAGAGGCCAAACTGGCACTAAAACTGGCACCAGTCATTTTCTATGTTTGTAAACCCACGGTAAAATCAGAGTGGGCCTACTAGGATTCGAACCTAGAACCAAGGGATTATGAGTCCCCTGCTCTAACCGTTGAGCTATAGGCCCACATCACATCGGGCATCGTCCAAGATCGGGCATGCTAGGTACCACCAGGACGCACGCAATGCGCTCCCCATCGGTCGCCTCCAGGATGCCTGGCGGGCTGCCACGGACCGGCATGACACGTGTTCCAGCAGTCTTCCCGCCGAGGGCTGCCGTTGACGGGCTTGACCCGAAGCCCGCTGCGCCCTGAATCGGGATTGGCGCGAGGAACCATGCGCTGCGATGACCGCTCGGATTGCCGAACCGCCAGTCGCCACCCGGAGACTGCGAAGACCCATGGATCAGCCGACGCCCACCCCGCCCTCGGTCCAGGACCTGCGCTGCGGAGGCCGCACCTGCGAACCGATCCCGGTCGCCCTGTGCGCCGGTCCGCTCACTTGCCGCTATGAGTCCGGCGAACTGCGTGACGTGCGAGCCTTCGGGGTGGCGCTGGTGCAGCGGCTCTATGTCGGCGTGCGTGATCAACGCTGGGCGACCATCCCGGGGGAGGTCGGCGAGGTGGACCTGGCCGTCGAGCAGCGCTCCTTCCGTATCACCTGCACCAGCCGCCATCGCGGTGACGAGATGGATGTGCGTCTGCACATGACCTGGGTCGGTTCCGAGCATGGCGCCATCTCCGCCACCTGCGAGGCCGAGATCCTGCGGGACCTGCGCAGCAATCGCCTGGGATTCTGCATCCTCCATCCGACACCCGACTGCGCCGGGCAGGCGGTGAGCATCATCCACGTCGATGGCAGCCAGCAGCACGGCTTCTTCCCGCAGGCCATCGCCAGCGCCCCCCCCTTCCATGACATCCGTGCCATCAGGCAGCCCGTCACCCCCGGCTGCACAGCTGAGATCGCGCTGTCGGGCGATGTCTTCGAGATGGAAGACCAGCGCAATTACGGCGATGCCTCCTTCAAGACCTACAGCCGCCCCCAGGCGCTGCCCAAGCCGTTCGCGCTGGCAGCCGGATCGCGCATCCGTCAGGAGGTCACCATCCGGCTGCTCGGCACCCTCCCCCAGCCGGCGAGCGAGGTGGAGCAGGTGAGCGTGCGGATCGGTCCCGAGGCCGGCCCTCCGCTGCCGCGCATCGGCCTGGCCATCCCGGCGGGCGGCCTGACGCCGGCCCACCTCCCGCTGATCGCCGCCCTGCACCCCGGGCATTTGCGCGTCACCATCGACCTCACGCGCACCTGGCTGCCGCCATTCACCGCCGCCTGCGAGGCCGCCCGGATGGTCGGCTGCCCGCTCGAGGTGGCGCTGCTCGCCGAACAGCACAGCGCCCCGCATCTCAGCGCGCTGGCCGATTGCGCGCGCCGGCTCTCAGCGCCGATCTGCTCGTGGCTGGTCATGCCTGCCGCTGGCGGCGTCACCACCCAGCCGCTCATCGAGGAGGCTCGACGCGCACTCACCAGCGCGATACCCGGCGCCCTGATCGGCGGCGGGACCATGGGCCATGTCCTGAACCTGACCGGCACGGCGCTCCCTCCGGGTCTCGCCCTGGTCGGAGTGCCGATCCATGCTCAGGTGCATGCCACCGACACCTCGACGCTGTTCGACAACCTCCCCTCGCATGGAGAGATCATCCACGACCTCGCCCGCCGCTGTGCACCGGCCCAGCTCGCTCCTGGGCCTATCACCCTCGCACCCTGCGGCGACGACCTGGGCGACGAGCCGCGCCAGCGAGCGCTCGCCGCTGCGGCATGGACCGCTGCCAGCATCGCCTCCATGGCTGCCGCCGGCATCGCGAGCGGAACCTGGCACGAGACCCACGGTCGCCTGGGGGTGCTGATGCCGCCCAGCGCAGGGGTCGCTGGGCATGAGCGCATGGTGCTGCCCGTCTACCTCCTGCTCGCCGACATCCTCGCCTGCAGCAGTGCCACCACCATCCGTACCCGCTGCAGCGCACCCACCACGGTCGCAGCGCTCGCGCTGTCCTGCGGCACCCGCAGGCGCGTCCTCCTGGCCAACCTGACGCCGCAGACCCAGCACGTCCGCGCGGATGGGCTCGATCCGGAGATCCTCGTGACGCGCTTGGATGAGACCTGCGCCTGGCGGGCGATGCAGGACCCGGAAGCGTGGCGCACGCACCCGGGAGATGGGCAGCGCACCCGGGATGGACGCCTCACGCTCTCGCTGCGGCCCTACGCCGTGGCCCGCATCGACCGGCGTTGACGGTTGGCGGGCCCCTATGGCCCGTGGGATCGACTCTTAGGGCCCGGGATTCCCTGCCGCAGGGGCGTTCATGAAGTCATCGACGGTCGGCAGCCGGTCGCGCTTCAGGCCGATGCGCGGCCGGCAGGCCAGCAGGCCCTTGGTGTAGGGATGCTTGGGGTTGGCATAGATCTCCTGCACCGGCCCCTGCTCGACCACCAGCCCCTGGCGCATCAGCACCACGCGATCGGCGAGCTCGGCGACCACGCCCAGATCATGGGTGATGAACAGCACCGCCATGCCCTGCTCCTGCTGCAGGCGCTTGATCAGATCGAGGATCTGCGCCTGGATGGTNNGGCTCGTCGGCGATGAGCAGCTTCGGCCGGCAGGCGAGGGCCATGCTGATGCAGATGCGCTGGCGCATGCCGCCCGAGAGCTCGTGCGGGTACTGGCTGTAGCGGGTCTCAGGCTGCGGGATGCCCACCGAGCGGAACAGCTCGAGCGTACGCTCGCGGCGGGCGGCGGCATCCAGGCCGGTATGCAGTTCGAGCGCCTCCTCGACCTGCCGTCCGCAGGTCCAGGTCGGATTCAGCGCGCTCATCGGCTCCTGGAAGATCATGCCGATCTCGCCACCGCGCAGGTGGCGCAGGCGATCCCCGGTCATCGTCAGCACATTCTCGCCGAACCAGCGGATGCTCCCGCTCGGATACATCGCCGGGGGCTCCTGCAGCAGGCGGATCGATGACATCGCCGAGACGCTCTTGCCCGACCCGGATTCCCCCACCAGCGCCACCACTTCGCCGGCGCCGATCGAGAAGCTCACCCCCCTGACCGCCTCGACCATGCGTTGGCGCAGCCTGAAGGAGATGTTCAGGGCATCGAATTCCAGGATCGGGGCGGGGGTGCTGGTCATGGCGCTTTCCACTTCAGGTGCTCTTGGGATCGAAGGCGTCGCGCAGGCCGTTGCCGATCAGGTTCAGGCAGGTGACGAGGACGAAGATCGCAATGCCCGGGGCATAGATGAGCCAGGGATAGCGGATGTTTTCCCGCCCCTGCTCGAGCAGCACCCCCCACGAGGCGGTGGTGGGGTCACCAAGGCCGAGGAACGACAGACCCGATTCGCTCAGCACCGCGCCGGCGATGCCGAAGGTCGCGGTGATGATGATCGGCGCCATGGTGTTGGGCAGGATGTGGCGCACGATGATGCGCCATCGCGCGACGCCGATGGCCTCCGCCGCGGCGACGTAGTCGCATACCCCCTGGTGGAGGAATTCGCCCCTCACCAGGCGCGCCGTGCCGGCCCAGCTGGTCAGGCCGATGACCAGCATGATGACGAAGATGTCTGGGCCGATCATCGCCACCACCGAGAGGATGATGATGAAGGTGGGGAAGCACATCATCACCTCGACCAGGCGCTGGAGGAGCACATCGATCCAGCCGCCGAAGTAGCCGCTGGCGCCGCCGACCGCGATGCCGATCAGGAGCGACAGCCCGGTGGCGACGAAGCCGATGGACAGCGAAATGCGTACGCCGAATAGCAGGCTCGCCAGGACATCGCGGCCGATGTCGTCGGTGCCCAGCCAGAAGTGGGTGCCGGTGGCCTTGTTGATCGAGCCCGGGGGCAGCAGGCTGGCGCCCGGGTAGGTGGCATCGCAGCGATGAGGGATGGGGGCGAAGATGGCGGTAATGACGTCGGAACCGGCGGTGCCGGCGTGCGCCTCGATGCTGGTGAAGGGACTGAGCGGACGGTGGGCCCACACGGCCGACCAGCCCGATTTCGTCGGAATCAGCGGGACCATCGCCAGCAGCCAGGCGATCAGCACCACCCCCAGGCATAGGGCCAGGCGTCGTCCGATGCCCAGGCGGCGGCGCAGCAGCCACCACACCAGCGCGAGCGGCGGCACGAGCAGGGACAGCAGGTTGAACAACAGGTCGTGCGGACGGGGATAGCTGGTGCGGTTGAACAGGTCGGCGAAGAGCGGCCAGTGCGCACCCTGCCTATCGACCCACAGGAAGGCGATCTCGTTGGCCAGGAAGGGCGCATAGATGCCGACCAGGAGCAGCGCCGCCAACACGATGACGGCGCCGCGCACCGCGGCCCTGCGCCAGAAGCGCTCGAACGCCTGCTGTCCGGGTGAGGCGGATTCACGCATATTTCGACCTGATGCGTGGATCGACCACGGCGTAGAGCAGGTCGGCGATGAGGATGCCGACTAGCAGGAGCAGCACCGAGATCACCGTCGAGCCCATGATCAGCGGGCCATCCTGGTTCTTGGCCGCATCGAACAGCAGGAGGCCGAGGCCGGGGATGCTGAAGATGGTCTCGACGATCACTGAGCTGCCGAAGAGGTCGGCGAGCAGGCCGGAGCCCAGGGTGATCATGGTGATCATGCTGTTCGGCAGGGCATGGCGGTAGGTCACCTGATCCTCATTGCAGCCCTTGGCTCGCGCGCTGCGCACATAATCGCTCTGCAGCTGCTCGAGGAGATTGCCGCGCACATAGCGCGACAGGCTGGTGAAGCTCGCATAGCACAGCACGGTCATCGGCAGGCAGGCATGATAGAAGAGGTCCCAGAGGAAGGCGGGGGTGGTGAGCCACAGGGAGTCGTCGCTTTCGAGGCCGCGGTTGGGGAACCATGCCCTGCCATCGGCGCCATTGGTGCACAGGTGATGGAGCATCAGCGTGCCGAGGAAGAACGAAGGCACCGACCACAGGATGAACAGGCTGGAGGTGGCTACGCGTTCTTCCAGGCTGCCGTTGGTGCGCGCCGAGCGGATGCCGATCAGCAATGAGCCGCACCAGGCGATGATGATGGAGAAGAGGTTGAGCCAGAAGGTGACGTACCAGCGGTCGCCGATCAGGTGGAAGACGTAGTCGCCGCGCGTCTCGCTGTAGAGGTTGCCGCTGAAGAGCTTGTAGAAGAAGTCGCAGATGCCGGTCTCACGCAGCAGCGCGCCCCAGGCGGCAGCGGAGGTATGGGCGAACTCCTTCTTGTCGCGTTCGCACAGGGCGAGCAGCTTCGCCCGCTTCTCGGCATAGTCCGGGTCATCGCGGCCGGCAGGGAAGCGATACTTGCGCAGCTCGCCATTGCGCACGCGGATGTCATCCTGCCGCTGCTCGCTCATATACTTGAGATCCTCGATGTTCAACGGCACGTAGGCATCCAAGGTCAGGGCGACGCTCGCCTGCCCATGCAGGTCAACCAGGCTGTCGTCTGCGATCACCTCCTCGAGCGGCTCGACGCCGAAGTGCCCGAGCAGCCACAGGGTGCTCTGGGCCTGCGACCGCACGCTCGGCTTGGACGTGGGGCTGGCCGCCTGGCGCAGCAGAGCCACTACATCGTCCTTGTCGAGCCAACCACGGACATTGATCAGCGCCGGGAGGTTGTTGCCGGTGCGCACAAAGCGCGCGAGATGGTTCTCGATCGCCGAATAGGACGCCTGGCTGCGCACCTGGTGGCTGGCAGAGGCACCCTCCTGGTTGCCGACCTGCTGCTGCATCGATTGCGTCAGCGACGCCGACTGCAGGCGCAGGATGGCGAAATTGATGATCAGGATGCCCACCAGCGTGGGGATCATCAGCAGCAGCCGGCGTATCGTGTAGCTGAGCACAGAGCGGGGATCCGGTCAGTTTCCGACGAAATGCCAGTACATCATCGAGCGATTGGTCAGCGGCGGCAGATGGTCGAGGCCGTAGGTCACGCCGTCGAGATAGAAGTTCTTGTGCGGCGGTCCATGGTCGTGCCAGACGAATATCGAATGCGGGTTCATGAAGAAGGTATAGGGCTGCTCCTCGTGCAGGATGGCCTGGCATTCCTTGGCGATGGCGATGCGCTCGGGGACGTCGAAGGTGACGCGCAGCTTGTCCGCCAGCTCATCGAGCCGCTTATTGGCGAAGCCGCAGGTATTTGACGAGCCGGGGATGTCGACCTGGCTGCTGTGCCAGAGCTGGAAGTAGTCGATGTCCCAGTCCATCGTCCACTGACCGACCACGGCATCGAAATCCTTGTCCTCGTAGACCCGCATCATCTCCGGCCACTCGAGGGTCTTGAGCTGGAGATCGACGCCGATCTTGCGCAGCTCGTCGCGGAAGATCAGCAGGGTGGAATCCCATTCCGGGTTGTCCTTGGAGTATTTGACGGTGAAGCGCAGGGGAATGCGCTTGCCATGGTCCTCATGGTCGAGGATGCCGTCGCCGTCGGTGTCGCTCCAGCCGGCCTCGGCGAGCAGGCGCCTGGCCTCGGCGAGATCGAAGGCGTAGGGCTTGAGGTCGTGGTTGTAGTACTGGCTGGTCGGGTGCACATCGGAGAGCACCGGCTCGCCGAGGCTGCGGAAGACGTCCTTGATGATGCGGTCCTTCGGGAAGGCATGGCTCATCGCCTGGCGTACGCGCTTGTCCTTGAACAGCGCGCTGCGCATGTTCCAGCCGATGTAGCTGAAGCGGTGCGTCTGGCATTCCTCCCAGGCGAACTCCCCTGAGCGTCCGGCCTTGCGGTTGTTCGGGTCGAAGGCGGCGAAACGCGGTTCGTTGCGGTCGAGGATCTCGCTCTTGTACTGGCTGGGGCGCAACCCGGAGTAGGTCAGATCGCCGTTCTTGAATGCCACCAGCTGGGCATCGGGCTGCTTGATCGTGCAGTTGTCCTCGAGGTACTCGAAATGCTGGCCCTCGCCCCAGTAGGCCGGGTTGCGCCGGTAGCGGATGCGCTTGTCCGGCTCGTAGGCCTCCAGGATGTAGGCCCCGACGCCGATGGCCTGGCGCTCCTCATCGAACCAGTTCTTGTTGAACTGCACGCCGATCGACTTCTCAGGGATCGGTGAACCATCGCGGTTGCGGGTGTAGATGTGCCGCGGCAGCGGCGAGACCTCCATGCTGAAGGACAGGCTGGTGACGACCTTGCGCTTCCAGGTCAGCCGCAGGGTGTAGTCGTCCGGCACCTCGATCTTGCTGAGATCCTCGTAATACGACTTCAGGCTGGGGCACTCGACATCAGGGTCCTGGATGAGATTGAAGACGAAGGCGAAGTCGTGGGCGGTGAGCTCGACGTCCTTGGGTATCCAGGCGAACTCCGGCTTGCTGGCGATGGACGGGGTCTGCCACTTGACTCCCTTTCGGATGGTGAAGGTGTAGACCTTGTAGTCGTCGGAGATGATCAGCGATTCGGCCAGCGCGGCCATCCACTGCTCGGGATGGGCCGGTGGGCGGTAGCACAGCTCGGAGTTGATGGTGCTGTGGAGATCGGCGGTGACGGCGGAGGTGTCGGTCAGGGGATTGAGGCTCTTGGAGGTCGCACCCAGCGAATAAATCGTACCTGACACCCATTCCGGGTGAAAGGCGGAGCGGTCATAGGGCAGCAGGAAGTTGACCCCGAGCTTGGGGTTGCCGTCGCGCACGGCGTCGGCGTGCTCCGCCGCGGCAGCCGCCGGCGTAGCACCCGTGGTCGGCGCGCCTGCGACATGGGGGATCGTTGACTCGACCGCTGCCGGCGCGCTGCGCACGCTGCCCTGCCCGAGCTGCTGGATCGAGCCGTTGAGCGCTTCGATGGACTTCCTCAGATCGGCGAACTGCTCGGTCTGGCGCGAGCGGTCAAGCACGAGCAGGAAGAGCAGGAAGACGGCGATCGCCAACAAGCCGATTTTCATACCATTCATAGGGCACCCTCGCGGCGCAGCCTATCCGCCCATCCACACACGGAAAGGGCTTACGGCCGTTAGGTTGTGACCTATATCAGGCGCTGATGGTTATGCGGTAGAGGGCCAGCTCCTCAAGCCATTCCATGCGCTGCCGACCACCGGAGAGCAGTTTGTCGAAGTCCTTGCCGCGCCCCGCCAGGGCGGTGAAATGCGCAGCCGGCGCATTGGGCAGGGCGACCAGCTCGCTGCAGGCGCCATCGACGGTCTGCAGCGCCAGGCGCAGGAGGTGGTCATCGTTTAGCAGGGCGGCATCGCTCTCGGAGAGGCGGAACTCCAGCTGCGCCGCCTCGCTGAAGGCGGTCTCGCAGATCGCCGCCAGGTGCGAGAGCTCGGCGGACAGCCGCTGGATGGCCTGGATGGCGCTTTCGCGCTTCGGCGGCTCGGCACGCGGGATCGGCTCGCCCTTCGCCTGCTCGACCGCGCGGTGGTAGATGGTGACGCACTCGCCCAGGACCGGCGCCAGGCTGGCGGCAGCGGGTCCGGCCTTGGTCTTCTTCTTGAACACGCTCTCCAGGTCGCTGGCCAGGATCGCCGGCAGGGCGAGGATGCCGCTGCCGCCATCCATGCTGATGCTGATCGATACCGGCGGCGGGTCGCCCAGCTTCATGCGCCAATGCGCGACCAGGGACACCATCTCCTTGAACACCGCGCGCAGCTTGGGCACCTGCTTCGCCAGCAGCGTCACCCCCAAGGCCCAGCGAGCCCGATCGAGGTACTCGATGAGATCGCGCGCGGCATCGCGCGCATCGCCGGCGCGCGCATGCTGCCCCCGCTCGACATCGCGGTCACCAACGACATCCCGCTGGGCAAGGGTTTGGGCGGCAGCGCCGCGGCTGCCGTGCTGGGCGTCGCGATCGGCGCGAAACTGCGCGGCAGCCCAGCCGACGAGGCGGAACTCGCGCAGACGATCGCCGAGATCGAAGGTCATCCCGACAACGGCATCCCCGCGCTCTTGGGCGGCATCGTCGTCGCCGCCCAAGCGCCCGGCGAACCGCCGAGCTATCTCCGATTCGCGCCGCCGCCCGAGTTGCGCGCGTTCGTCGTCGTGCCCCAGATCGAGATGCCGACGGTGGAGGCGCGAGCGATTCTGCCGGCCAGCTACAGCCGGCGCGATACCGTGTACAACATCCAGCGGGCGGCGCTGCTGGGCGCGGCCTTCGCTAGCGGGCGCTGCGACCTGCTGCGCGCCGCGATGCACGACCGCATTCATCAGCCCTATCGGGCCAGCTTCGTGCCGGGCCTCGAAGAGATGATCGCTCTCGACGGTCCGGACATCTATGGTATCGCGCTCTCGGGCGCCGGCCCGTCGGTGATCGCGCTCGTGCGCCGCGCCGACCCGGCGATCCCCGCCGCGATCGAAGCGATCTTCACACGCTCCGGCGTCGTCACGCGCACGTACGATCTCGCGATCGCCGACACGGGTCTGCGCGAAGTCGGCTTGGGAGCTTAGGCGTTGCGCATGCGGCTGCGGTTGGTTCGCTCTCTTGCGTGAGTCAGTCGAGCGGCGCCAACTTCCCTATCCCTAAAGCCAAAGGCGCTCCGCATTCCCGGGGTCGTGAGGTTTTCCAACGGGTGTGACGAGGTGGAACTGATGATTCGGCAGGAAGCCCGAGTTGAATTCGACGGCCGGCCCCGTTACCGTCGAGCCACGACCCGGCGCCGCCGACCTCAAGGCAGGCGGCAATGAGCAACACAGCGACGACAGAGCATTCATCCCGATAGGGTTTTATAGGGCATCGTCACCTCGCCGGCAGCGGCGCGTAGCCCGACCGGCCCGGCAAAATACGACCGGAGCGCGCGGAGATCGAAGCCCGGTCCGCGCATTGCAACGACGCCGTCGGGCCGCAGCAGGAAGAACGCCGGGTTCGTGACGCCGTACGCCCGATGCAGATGCTCCTCGCCGTCGATGAGGACGGTGTAGCCGGCAACGCTTGGCGCCGCCGTTGACGTCGTAATATGAAATGGGGTTATATGCTGTCGTAGCGCTTGCGGAAGAGTTTCGGGCTGCGCGGGCTCCGCTTCCCGATGCTGAGCATCACCGCAAAAGACGAGCAGTGCCCATTCGATCGTGCGGGTTATGTCGGCGAGCAGCACGGTCTCCCGACCGGGCCACCGAACGACGGGCGCGTCAACCGGCGCGCGATGGCCAGGTTTGGGTCCTGCCGCTCCTTTCAAGTCGTTATTAAGTGGGCTCGCGTCGTACGCGATGTTCAGTTCTTCGAGGATCGTCGCCATCGTCGTTTGCGCCATCTGCGTTTTTACGATAAACGGTCCGAACATTCGCACGAGCCGTTGTTGGAGTTCGCTCGGATGCAGCACGCCGCGATAAGAGCGATCAGTGCCTGCGATAAGCGCTTTGGCCACGGGATGCCGCTCCGCCGAGTACGTGTCCAGCAGCTCGCGGCGATAGTCGCCGCGCACGACGCCGGCCAGCTTCCACCCGAGATTGAAGGCGTCTTGGATCCCCGTGTTCATTCCCTGGCCGCCGATCGGGACATGCACGTGGCCGGCGTCACCCGCGACGAAGCATCGGCCGACGCCGAACGTGTTCGCGTAACGATGCGAAGTCCGGTAGCGTGCGAGCCAAGTCGCGTCGGAAAGCTCCACCTCGATGCCGGCCAGCCGAAGGAAGTTGGCGTGGATGTCATCGAGCGTTGGTGCGGCGCTGATATCCTCGACGGCGCCCTGGTCGGAGGCGGCTCGGGCGCCGGCCTCGCGATCGTGATCGGGCAGCGAGATGAAGATGCGCGCCATACCGCCGGGCATCTCGATGACCATCATGTAGCCGTCGTCGGTGAGGAAGAGATAGGAACGGCCGCTGGGCAGCGTCCAGCGTAACTTGCAATCGGCCTGAATGAATTGCTCGCCGCTGTAGCGCTGCCCCTCGAATGTGAGCCCGAGCGTCTTGCGAACAATACTGTTCGCGCCTTCGCATCCGACGACGAATTTGGCGCGGATCGTCGTTTGAGCCGTCCCCGTCGTCTCGCCGTGCAGGACCGTTACCGTGACGCCATCGGCGTCCGGAGCGATCGCCGTGACCTCGGAGCTCCACTCTACGTCGCCACCTCTTTCGCGCAGCAAATCGAGAAGAAGATGCTGCGTCCTATTCTGGCCGATGATTGCCGCGTGAGGGTTTGGGCTATCGATTTCGGCGAACAGCCATGACCCGATGCGCTTCCCGTAGGCGCGCATGACGACTTCTTTAAGCGGCTGCGCTTCGGCGAGACCGCGCTGCAAGATCCCAACTTTGTCGAGTGCTTCCTGCGTGCGGACATGCCAGATCAAGGCCTTGCTGATCTCCCGAATAGCTGGCTGCTTCTCGACGATGCGAACGTCGACATCGCGCTTTCGCAGTTCGTTTGCGAGCGTGAGTCCGACCGGTCCAGCTCCGATGATCAGGACATCGGTGAGCGCGATTTCTGTTGTCATCGAGAGCACCGAGGCTTGCACGCGAAGATCGTCGATCGGCGTTTTTGCCGGCGGCGTCGTAGCGAGATTGTCGGGCCTCCACCGAATCGGAACGTTCCGCTCGGGGTGAGTGCCGTGATGAACGCAGCGGCGTCGAGCCCTTCGTCCGCGCTGACGATGGTGTCGATGAGCCGCGCGGCGCTGGCCGATCGCGGGCTCCCGGGCGATGTCATGGGGTGCTCGCGGTGCTCGCCTTGCGTCTCGTGCATGAAGGGGCCGTTCAACACAGTGCGGAGGCACGACTGTGGACTTTTCCGGACAGCAGCGGCGGTCGCTCTACGTGAGCCTTGGGCAAGATGGGACGACGCGGCGGCGCTCCCTCATGGACGACGGTGGCACAACGCAATTCGAGCAATTTCTCGGAACCCGCTTGCATGGTTTCACGACGGTCGTGCGGCTCGAGCGCGGAACGGGCTTCATCATCACCGCCGCCGGTCGGGTTGCGATCACGGCCGGCGACATTGCGGTACTTCCGCCCGGCTTGATCGCGTACGCGTTCAGGGGGGAGCGATGCGCCGAGATCCTGGCATCCTCATCCGGGCCTGTAAAGCCGTTTTCCGCCAGATGGTGCTGCGCGTTGAAGAGCTTGCGGCCACCAAACCAAATTCGTGGACGGTCTTCCGCCTCCAGCGCGACCAGGCGTCGAACGAGAGCGGCGCGGTGAGACGCTTTCGAGCGTCTCAATACGGTCGTTTCGGACCTTCTGAGGAAGTCCCGCGATGGCGACTGGGCTGGCAGCCGCGACACGCATGGAAGCGGACGGCGCCGTTCTCGCTGTGCTCTCGGCGCGTGGATCGATGTGTTGCGCACGCTCGGCGAACGCTTGTCCAACCTGCGGCTCAAAGCCGTATGCCGGGAGCGCTGCTTGCTAAACGTCAGCGCGGCTAGGGTTTAGGCGGCAACCGTGTTTGAGACGGCGTTTATCGTTTGCGAGGTCCCGGAAAGCGAGGCGTGGCCTGCGAAGATTAAGTCGTTGGCTTTGGGGCGGGCTTCGTAGCGTCGCCTTTCATCGAGTCGTGCTTCATGGCGGACGGGGTAGGTGACGCTTGAGCGAATGCGACGGCCGGCAGAGCGGCGCAAAGCATGAGTGCGACAAGGAAACGGAACAAGATGATTCTCCTGCAGCGAAGATGAGAATTGACGACTCGATCATAGGCGAGATCCCCGCAAAATCCCGGTAAGGCGGCTTACATCGGCTCGGGGTTCAGGTATAAGTCGCGTCACGACGCTCTTTTTCCATAATTTTGCCGTCGCCGTGCGAAGGGACTATTGTGGAACCGATGGTCGGGAGGCGAGCGGCGTACGGTGTGTTGTGGTAGTTTCTCGGCCCGCTGACGCTGCTGCCGCTGCTCGAAGGCGCGCGCCCTTCGGCACCGAGCTCAACACGGCTTGCGCTCTATGCCGGTTTGCGCAGCACAATTTAGAACGAAAGCGCGCCGTCAACGCCGATGACTTGCCCGGTCACCCAGCCCGCTTCGGCGCTCGCGAGAAACGCGACGACGCTCGCGATGTCATCCGCTTGGCCTAACCGGCCGAGCGGTGTGCGCGAAACGACATATTCCTTCATCGGCAGCATCGGCGCGAACATGTCGGTCTCAGTAGCGCCCGGGGAGACCGCATTAACCGTGATGCCACGCGGACCGAATTCCAGTGCCAAGCTGCGTGTTAGGCCTTCGATGAACGCTTTGGAGCCGGCGTAGGCAGCCATGTTCGCCGCGCCCTTTGCCGCGAGCGAGGAGAAGTTAATGATTCTTCCGCCCGGGCCCATGTGCCGCACCGCTTGCCGCGTTACGAAGATTGGGCCACGCACGTTTATGTCGAGCACGTTATCGAGCGTCGCAGAGTCGAGATCGGTGAGCGGCTGGGTTGGGAAGATGCCGGCGTTATTGACCAGGATGTCGATGCGGCCGAACGATGCAATCGTCTGGTCAACGAGCGCTTTCACATCGGCTTCGCTAGAGACGTCCGCGCGAATAGCGATGGCCTTCGTGCCGCCGTCCACGATTGCGCGGACGACCTCGTTCGCGGCAGCTTCGCTCGCGGAGTAGTTCACGGCGACATAAGCACCGGCGGCGGCAAGACGACGCGCGACGGCGGCGCCGATGCCTCGCGAGGCGCCAGTTATGAGGGCAACGCGTCCGGCGAGGGGCTTAGCTACGGTTGCGGGCTCGTGAGCGGAGATGGCGGCCATGTGATTGATCCTTTCGGCAGTATGGTGATCCAGATACCGCCGAAGACAGCATCTCGATATAAAGAGTTTCTGTATTAAGATACATTAAACCGAGAAGCGTTATCTTGACATGCTACCTGCACGCCGTTATAATGACCTCACGCATGACGGAGTCCGACCACATAGACCGCATTCTGCGCGAGGCGGGCATGGGTACGGACGGCTCGACCGCCGTCGAGACGCTCAGTCGCGTCTACCGGCTGCTCAACTATATTGAGCGCGAGCTCTCCAACATCTACGGTCGCTACGGCCTAAACCGTGGTGAGGCCGACGTACTCGGCGCGCTCGCGCGCAGCCCGCAGTCCGCGTTGCTGCCGACGCAACTCTCCAACACGCTCATGTGCTCCTCGGGCGCGATGACGAATCGCCTAGACCGCCTCGAAGAGTCCGGCTTCATTAAGCGGACGCACGACCGCCAGGATCGGCGCGCGGTGCGGATCGCGCTGACCGCCGCCGGTAAAACCGTCATCGAACGCGCGATTGCCGAACGTGACTCCGCCGACGCTAAACTCGTTCCCGGCTTGAAGAAGAC
Organism: Planctomycetota bacterium; assembly: GCA_003136555.1. GTDB lineage: Bacteria > Planctomycetota > UBA11346 > UBA11346 > UBA11346 > BOG-1363. Next base: position 20,734 of record PLEW01000010.1, read on the forward strand.
GGAGCGGCGCGAACTCGTCGCGCTGCTCCGTAAGATGCTCGCCGCCTACGAAGCCGCTGAGGCCGCCCAAGCGCCGCCGCCGGCGAAGCTCGGCCGCCCGCTGTCGACGCGCGTAAAGCGCGGAGAGCTCAATATTTAAGCAGTCGTGCTGTCTCGGAACTGTTCCTGCGGCGAATCCAGTACGACTGGTAGCGGTTCCGAGTCGCTTAGAGCTACGTTCGCTTGTCCACTGTCGACGTACGTTTCGCGGTCGTGGACCGCTTGCGTTCGAGGAAAGCGGTGACTTTTGCGCGGTTGCCGCACACCGCCATCTCACACCATCGGCGCCGGCCGGTGCGTGAATCGTCGACAAAGTGACGCACGCACTCCGGATTGGCGCACTTGCGCACCCGCGACCGCGAATTCGCGAGAAGCTCGGCGGCGGCGCGTGCGACTGGCGCGAGTGCCGCCGCCGGATCGGCCGTGACGAACACGAACTGCAGGTCATACGCCGTTGGAGTACGGGACACGAGCGATTCGTAGCCGGCGGCTGCCCGCAACACGTCGTTCATGTGCCCCAGCGCCGCCTGCGGCAGCGCACGGCGCGCTTCGAGCGCGATCAGCGATTCGGTGATCGCACCGCGCAACGTGAGCGCACGCTCGAACCAGCGCTTGGCCACCGAACCGTCGCTCAGCGCGCGGCGCAACTCTGTCGCCGCGGCCGCATCGATCGATCCGGTGGCCACCAGAAACGCAATGACATCCTTTGCCGAGCGCAGCGAGCCGGCCGGATGTTCGGGGTCGTAGACCGTATTGACGAAGTCGGTTGCAAGATGATTACCGATACGGTAAAACCGATCGGGCGGTTCATTCACAGCCATCCTGCGGCGCAGCCGATCATAGCGTTAGCGTGATCGACGGAGCGCACTTCAGGATTGCGGACCGCCGCGCTTCGCCATCTGCTCTTCAACCCACGTTTGCCATTCCTCCGGCAGTTCCGGTACTAACAATTCAGCGAGTCGCGAGCGATCGTTGAAGTAGATGTGTGTCATTTCGGCAACCGTGAGCACATGCCGCGGCTTTACCGTGATTTCGACCGCATCCCCCGAAGCGATCTCGCCCTCTTCCACGACCGACAGATAGGCGCCGGGCCGCAGCGCCTGCGCGAACCGTTTGACGAAAGCGGGATCACCCATCACGTGCGCGAGTTTGAAGCACGGCACACGGGGCGCCGTGACTTGCAGCAGCGTTCCGCCGGCGCGCCAGCGTTCGCCGATCAACGCGCCGGAAACATCGACGCCGGCGAGCGTCAGATTCTCGCCAAACATTCCGGCGTCGAGCGTCCGTTCAAGCGAGGCTTCCCACCAGCGATAGTCTTCGCTCGCATATGCGTAGACGGCGCGGTCGGGGCCACCGTGCGCGTTGCGATCGGCCTGATCGTCACCGCGCAGGTTGACGCCGCGCAGCGGAACGCGGCCAGCGACCGGTATTTTGTAAATACCGGTCGTGACCGATTTGCCGCGCATCTCGACTGAGCGCACCGAAGAAACGTTCACCGAGAGCACGCGGCCGCTCATTAGACGCTCAGCCCCCGGCGCGCCAGCAACGCGATCGGCAATCCGACGAAGAAGGCGTGGTCGAGCAGGAAGCTCGCGAAGACGGCGGGATCGAACGGAAACTTCGGCGTCCCCGTCAGCGGCAACACGATGAAGTCCATAAAAATCCAGATCGCTGCTCCGTAGAGAAGCCCGGCGGAAATCGCATGAGAACGCAGGGCCGGTACGCGCATGGCAAGGGCGTAGTACAGTCCGGCGAACGCGAAGGCCAGGAAGAAGTGGACGCCGACGCCGAGCGCGGCGGTCAGCAAGCCCCCGGAGAAGGCGGCTTGTCCGAGCAGTCCGCTCGCGATGTATTGCAGGACACCGACGATCGAAAATGCCCGTAGGACGAACACGTAGGCAATCACGGCGAAAACGGCATCGAGCACGCCTGCGACGCCGGCGGCGGCCGCGACCGCGCGCAGCGCCGAACTTTGCTCGAGTGAGGTAACGGTACGCATCACGGCACTCACGACCGATACGTTCCGGCGGCGACGCGGTCGGCCAGTGCGCGCATTTCCGCTGCGATTTCGGTGCTGTATTCTTCGAGCGCGAAGTGTCCGCCGTCGATGAGCATCACGGTCGCATTGGGATTATCCCGCGCAATCGCCTCCGCGCCGGCCGGCGTGAAGAACGGGTCGTCTTGGCCCCAGAAGATGATCGTCCGTGGTTGGTGGTCGCGCAGGAACTTTTGCCAGACGGGATAGAGCGCGACGTTGTTGCGATAGTCATAGAACAGGTCCAAGTTTACGCGGATCTCATTCGGACGTTGCATGAAGCCGTAGTCCGATTCCCAGTTGTCGGGGCTGATGAGCTCCGGTTTCGGCGAGCCGTGCAGGTAGATGCCCTTGATCGCGTCGTGCGTGAGGAAGCCCGCGAGCGGCTTCTCCGTCTCCGGCGAACGGTTCTTCCAAAGCGCGCCGCGGAAGCCGTCCCACGCCGGCGTGAACCCGACCTCGTACGCGTTCGTGTTTTGGATCACGAGCCAGTCGAGCTTCTCCGGATGTTTCGTCACGATGCGGAAACCGACCGGGCCGCCGTAGTCCTGCATGTAAAGGACATAGGAATTGACCCCGAGTTGGTCGAGCAACCCCGCCACATGAGCGGTCAGGGTTTCGAAGCTGTAAACAAAGTCATTACGGGACGGCGCATCGGATTGGCCGAAGCCGATATAGTCCGGCGCGATCACGTGGAAATTTTCAGCCAGCAATGGAATCAAGCCGCGGAACATGAAGCTGCTGGAGGGAAAGCCGTGCAGCAAAATAATCGCCGGCAGGCTGGCATCGCCGGCCTCGCGGTAGAAAACTTTCCGGCCTCTTACAGTGGCGAAATGATAACGGGTCTGGGTCATGGGAAAAATACCTTTGCTGGGAGGCGCCGCGGTCAGGCGGCGTGGATGCCGGGCCTGACGACGGGAAAGTCGATCTCCGTCTGAAAAACCTCGTTGAAAAGATTGGTGAAGGTGTTGAGCGCGACGTGCTGCACGATCTCGATCACCTGCGCGTC
>PLEW01000101.1 GCA_003136555.1 Planctomycetota bacterium
ACGCAGCCACCGAACGCTTACGCTCGTAGCGTTGCTTTCCGGATCGGCTGCGCTGCGTCGCAGGATCGCCGCGAGGCGCGCGATGATGCTGTCCAGTTGCTCGTCCTTGCGCACGAATCCATCCGCTCCGGCATCCAGGGCGCGCAGCTCCGCCCCACGCTCCTCGGAGGCGGTCATCAGGATGCAGGGAACACGTCTCAGCACGGTATCCAGGCGCAGACGGCGGATGACCGTCGCGCCATCGATCCCCGGAAGGACTCCATCAACGAGGATCGCGCCCGGACGCCGATCCGCGGCGATGCGCAGCCCCTCCTCCCCGCTCCCGGCCGTCAGAACCGTGTACCCCGCTCCAGCGAGCGCCTGCCTGAGGCTCTCGCGAAAGGTTGAGCTGTCATCGATCACCAGGATATCGGTCCGGTCGCGGTCCGGGAGGGAACTGCGGCGGCGCATGAGCTCCCCGGCGCGGGCGATCAGGTAGCCGAGCTCGTAGGGCTTGCCGACGTATTCATCCGCCCCCGTCTGGAGCCCGCGAAGGCGATCCTTGACCTCCGCCTCCGTGGAGAGCATGAGCACCGATGCATGTGCCCCCGCGCTTGATGCCCGCAGCTCCTGCAGCAGGTCGACGCCATCGCCATCTGGCAGCAGCACATCGAGGATGATCAGGTCGAAGGACGCCTGGACATCGGCTTGACGTGCTAGCTCCTGCCGCGCCTCCGTCGCGCTGGCGCAGGCCTGCACGCGGAACCCGGCCTCGGTGAAGGCCTCGGCAAGGTCCATCCGCACAGTCAGGCTGTCATCGATGATGAGGATCAACGGTGTCATGCCGGGCTCCTCGGTCGGGATGCGAGCTGCAGCAGATGCGGACCGATCTGGTCGAGCGGCAGGACGCGTTCAGCGCCGCCCAGGAGGATGGCTTCCCGCGGCATGCCGAAGACCACAGACGTCGACTCATCCTGGGCAATGGTCAATCCGCCGGCTTTGCGCATGGCCAACAGTCCCAGCGCCCCATCCTTCCCCATTCCGGTGAGCAGGCAGCCGACTCCGCGGTTGCCGAGGTCCTGCGCTGCGGCATGGAACAGGACGTCGACCGATGGTCGGCAGGAATGGACGGGCTCGCTCTCGGTAAGACGGACGCGTCCCAGAACGACTGACAGGTGATGCTCCGGTGGGGCCATCAGGACACTGCCGGTGTGCTCAGCCAAGAGCATGCCATCCTGTGCATGGTTGATTGGCATCTGCACCTGGTCCTTGAGCCAGGAGACGAACGCCTCGCTGAACGGAGCGCCGATATGGATGACCACCAGGATCGGCCAGGGGAAACCCTTGCCGAGACCCTTGAGCACTGCCGTCAATGCCCCCGGTCCGCCTGTCGACGTGCCGATGACCACTACTCGGCCATGATCGCCGCGGGGCAGTGCAGAAGATTCCAGCGCGGTCGCATGCCAGCCCGTACCACGCTGGCGGCCACGCAGATGGGTGATCACCTTGATGCGCGAGACCAGCTTGACCAGGTTCAGCAATGAGCGCTCCCATTCTCCTTCGGGCTCCGTTCCCCGGGGCTTCTCCAGCACTTCGAGCGCACCAGCCGCCAGGGCATCGTAGGTCTTGAACACTTCGCCACGATTGAACGAACCCGAGATGATCAGGATGGGCGTCGGGCATCGCGCCATGATGGTTTCGGTGACCTGCACTCCATCAAGACCGGGGAGCACCATATCGAGGGTGATGACATCCGGACGCAGCTCCTGGCACATGCTGGTCGCCTGTTCGCCGTTGGTTGATTCGCCGACCACCTCCAGGGCCGGATCCGCGGACAGGGTCTCGATAAGGCGCTGACGCATGGTCAGCGAATCCTCCACAACCAAGACGCGGATGCGCTTCATCGGCTCCCCAATGCATCGCGGATGAGGCTGAGCAGGCGCACCTGGTCGAATTCCGCCTTGATCAGATAGGCGATGGCGCCGACATCTCGCCCCCGCTGGCGATCCTCAGGCGCATCGCGTGAGGTCACCAGGATGGCCGGAATGCCGCTGTACTCGGGATGGGCGCGGGTGGTAGCCACGAATTCGAAGCCATTCATTCCCGGCATCTCGACATCGACGACAAACAGCCCATAGGCACGTCTCGCCGCCTTGGCGAGGGCCTCCTCGGCAGAGACGGCGACATCGACCTCATAGCCAGCCGATTCGATGATGCTCTGTTCGAGGGTGCGGGTGGTGAGGGAATCATCGATCACCAGGACGGGGAGCCTGCGGATCGGCGCAGGGGGCGCGGCACCTCCTATGTGGCGAGCGCCCACTAGGGGAATGGTCGCCGGGCCATCGAGCACCAGGAGGGACGTACCGACCTCATCCACGGCTGTCCCGAGCAGGCAAGGCACCGGGACGACCCCGGGAGGCATTGGCCGGATGGCTACTTCACGATTGGCGCCGAGGCGATCCACCCCGAGTGCCGCCCGCCCGGAGTCGCCGTGGAGGAGGACCACCGACAACTGTCCCTGGAGCGAGCGGCCAGGAGCGCCGTCACGACCGAGCAGGACCGCCAACGGCAGGAAGGGGACGGCGACCTCATCGATGAGGATGCTGTCGCCATCCGCAGATCGGATGATGGCTGTCGCCGGCACGCGCAGCGTGCGTTCGAGCGCTTCCAGCGGAATGGCGACCGTGCAGCCGCCGGACTCGACCAGGAGGGCATGCATGGATGACAACGAAGCCGGCAAGCGCAGCTCAAAGGTCGTACCGTTCCCCGGTCGGCTGTGCACATCGATGGTCCCTCCCAGGCGTTCCAGGGCGACGCGCACCACATCGAGGCCGACCCCGCGACCGGAGACGGGTGTGACCGTGGTGCTGGTGGTGATGCCTCCGTTCAGCAGCAGGCGCAAGGCCGAGGTGTCGTCCGTCAGCGCTGGATGGTGGGGTCCGATGCGGCCATTCTCCCGTGCCGCCTTCCTGATCGCCGCGACATCGATGCCACGTCCATCATCGGCACAGGTGATCACCACCCGATCGCCCTGCCGGCGGACCGCGAGTCGCACCATGCCCTCTCTCGGCTTCCCGGCATTGGCGCGGTCGCCCGGCGATTCGATGCCGTGACCGACCGCATTGCGGACCAGATGCGGCAGGGATTCCGAAAGCTGGTCCAGGGCCGCCGATTCGATGCCGATCTCCCCGCCCTCCGCATGCCAGCGCACCTGCCACTCCAGGAGGCGGGACGTATCGCGCAGCGTCCGCTCCAGAGTTCCGAACAGGGCGCCAACGGGCACCAAGCGCATCCGCTGCGTGAGGGCCTGAACGTCGAGCAGTCCACGCTCGGCCCGTTCCAGGTGATCGACGAGCTCGCGTCGGACACGGTCCAGGTGGCTTGCCAGATCCTGGCTCGCCACCTGGCTTGCGGTTACGCTCCGGCTGGCTGCCGCTGGTATCCCCTGCAGCTGCCCGGCGAGGGCAGCCGCTCTCTGGCAGGTCTGTCCGAGCTGTGCACCGTGATGCAGTGCTGCCGCCAGCTGGCTGCTGACTCCCATGATGCCATCGAGGAGCGCATCGGCATCGGCTGGATCGATGCGCAATCCACGCAGCGTGTCCGCAGCAAGCAGTGGCGCCGGGGCTTCCGCGGGAGGGCGATCCGATGCTGGCGCTTCCAGGCGCTGGAGCCCTGCACGCATCAGGTCGATGCGCTGGAGGCCGGTCTCCACCTCCTCGCGCGTCAGCCGGCGCTTGGTGTCGCGTGCCGGTAGCAGGAGAGACTCCAGCGCATGGGCATGGTCGGCGATGTCGACCAGCCGTACCACCCGGGCAGCGCCCTTGATGGTATGGGCAAGGCGGAACATGCGGTCGATGACCCCGGGGCCATCCCCCTTCTCGAGCTCCAGCATGCCTGCCGCGAGCCCGTCGATCAGTTCTCGGGCCTCGAGGCGGAAATATCGATACTGGTCCTTGCTCATGTGCTAGTCGCGGATGAGGCGATTCAGTCCGCGAGACAGCTGCGCCAGCTGCGATGCCGTCTGCAGTGTCTGGGTGGTGCTGGCCTCCGACTCTCGTGAAGCCTGCGACACATTGGTGATGGCGCCATTGACCTGCTCCACTGCGGTCGTCTGCTGCTTGGTGCTCAATCCGATCTCCTGGGCCGAGGCCGTAGTGGTCTCGACCAGGCCGGCGATTGCCGTGAACGAGGCGGCGACATCGACCACCTGCCTGCTGCCGGCATCGACCGCCTTGGACCCTGCCTCGGTTACCATCACAGTGGTATTCACTGCAGCACGGACATCCTCGATCAGCCCGCGGATCTCCTTGGTAGATCCCCCCACGCGATCAGCGAGCTTGCGGATCTCGTCAGCGACGACCGAGAAGCGCTTGCCGGCCTCACCGGCACCGACCGCCTCGATGGTGGCATTGATGGCGAGGATGTTGGTCTGCTCGGCAAGCTCATTGATCAGATCTATGACGCCACCGATCTGCTGCGATTTGCGACCGAGGTCGAGCATGTGCGTGACGATCAGCTCAACCTGGCGCTGGATGCTCGCCATCGACTCGCGCGTCCTGCCCACCGTCTGCTCGCCCATGCGTGCCGAGCCAGCGGTCTTCTCCGCCACCTGGGCGACCCGCTGGGCGCTATCGGCGATCTGCCGCGAGGTAGCCAGCAGCTCATTCATGGTGGTGGCGATCTCGGCCATGGCGGTGGCCTGCTCCTTGGCGCCGGTCGCTTGCTGCTGCGACGCCGCCTGGAGCTCGGACGAGGCGCTTTCCATGTCATGGACGGCTGAGCCCAGCTGCTGGGTGGTCGACCTGATGATGATGACGCCGGCGACTATCATCAGGGCGATGGCGACAATGGTGCCGGCGATGATGGTGTTCTTGGCGCTTGCCGAGGTTCCTTCGGCGGCCACCGCGAGCCTGCCGAGCAGGTCCGCCTGCTCCTGGTCCATGACCCCGAGCAGATTGCGCAGATCATCCATGTAGGTCTTGCCGGTCCCTCCGACCACGATCTTCAGCGTGGCCTCGAAACCGGACGCCTTACGCGTCTCGATCGTCAGCTTGAGCTCGGCGAGCTTCTCGCCGATAAGACGTTCGGCCTCATCGATCTGCTTCTGCTTAGCGGCATCCCCCTTAAAGAGCTCCCGCAACTGGCCCACCTCCTTGCCGACCTCCTCCCGACCGGAGAGATAGGGCGCCAGGTAGGTCTCGTCGCCGGTGATCACGAACCCGCGCTGGCCCGTCTCGGCATCCTTCATCGACGACAGGATCTGGGCCAGCTCCCCCTGGATGTGGTTGGCTTGGTGCACTGCGGTGCTGGCGTCGATCAGCGCATCGACGCTGCGATAGGACACCGTGCCGATGAGGATGAGAACGATCAGGGACAATGCGTATCCGGCGGTGATCTTGCGTCCGATGGTCCACGAACTCAGCATGCGGTCACTCCTTCAGGATTGGTTGGATGCGGGAGACGTCGAGGGTGCAGCAAAGGCACGCGTCAGGGCCCGAACATCGACGATAGGATAGGCGGCATCCCGGGCATGGGCGAACAGGGCAGGGGAGGCCGCATCACGGGGGCGGATCTCATCAGCGCCCACGATGACCTGCCCGATGAATGACGTCACCGCGATGCCGACTGCATCCCGGCTGACGGCAAGCCATGTCGGCGCAGCGGATTCGTCCATGCCCAGAAGGGTTGCGAGCGACATGACGGGGATGCTCCGGCCCCCATGGCCGGTGATCCCCAGGCACCCGGCCCGCTGGCCTGGGAGCGTTATGATCGCCCTGCATGCGCTGAAGGCGATGAGATCGGTCAGCGGCAGCGCGTGGACCACGCCGGCGACGCCGACCAGCAGGATGCGGACCTCGGCACGAACGTCCCAGCGCAGCAGCCGCGAGAATCCTGCATTGAAATGCTGACGGAGCTCGAGCATGCGCTCCTGGAGGTTCGCCTGGTTACCGTCCATTGCCCCCCCCCTGGACCAGCCGGAGGCAGAGCTCGGCGATCGCACGCCTTGGCAGGCCACCCGAGAAGAGGGTGAGATGCAGATCCGCATCCCCATCGATGGCGGCAAGGGCCGATGATGCATGCGCGCTCGCGGCCTTGGCATCCTGACGGCGCTGCGCCACGAGCGCCATGCGCACCCACGCCATGGTGAATGTCGACGTGCGCGCGATGATCCGACTGTAGGACGCGATGGCCTGCTCCGGATCGCCGATCAGCTCCCAGCAGAGTCCCAGGAGGTACTCCGCGAGATCGCTTGCCGGATCTGCCCGCAGGACTTCGAGGCAGGCCGCCTTGGCGGATCTGGCATCGCCGACATGGATCATGGCCAGCGCGCCGATCACCTGCGGCAATGGCTCTCGTTTCGACTGATCGTGCATGCGCGTGATCGCAGGTGCGACCTCGGAGAATCGCTCTGACCGCACCAGGTCGATGAGGTCTTGCACGGATGCCGGGGCCAGACCACTCGCCGCATCAGGGAGCGCAGGCATCGCTGGCTGGCCTGGACTATAATTCGCATGATTCCCGGTCAGATGCGCCACGCGACGTGACGATTGATCGATCGCCTCGATCCACTCGAGCCGATCCTCAGAATGTGATGGCAGTCCACCTGACGGCAGATCGGTCACCTTCTCTGATAGGCGCTCCGAGGATGCGCCGAGGCGGTAGTAGAAGGCGCCATGCGATTGGCAGAGAGAAAAGGAGGATGAAAGTCCGCGTACCGTCTCAGCCGAGCCGAGGAACAGGTATCCACCCGGCACCAGTGAATGAGCGATGCGGTCGAGCACGTCCCTGGCAGCCCCTGGCGTCATATACATCAGGACATTGCGGCAGAAGATGATGTCGAATCGCCTTGCACCCCAGAACTGCGGATCGGCTTCGATCAGATTGCGCCGCTCAAAGCGTACGTCGCTGCGGATCTGCGCGGCCAGCTGGAAGCTCCGGCCTGCACCGGTAAAGTACGTCGCTACGTGCTGCGGGGGTGCCTCACGCAATGACCATGCGGTATAGAGCCCCAGCGCTGCGCGGCGGAGCGCCACCTCATTGATATCGATTCCCAAGATCGTCCACGATGACACCCCTGCAGCTTGACCGCGTTCGCGCAGGAGCATCGCCAGCGTATAGGCCTCCTCCCCCGATGCGCATCCAGCCGATAGGAGGCGGAGATCGCGTCTCGGTGAACCGTCCACAAGCGCAGGGATCGCCGCGTCGACAAGCGCATCCAGCTGCTCCCGTGCCCGGAAGAAATAGGTCTCGCCGACGGTCATGACCTCGGAAAGTGACGCCCATTCCTGGTCGTCAAGATCACGATGGAGCAGCCGGCCGACGTAATCGCTGTCACTGCACTGATGGTGCGCCGCCCGCTGATGCACGACATCAGCGAGGAATGGCGCCTGATTGTCCGGCCAGGTGAGCCCGAAATGCAGCGCAATGGCATCGCGAAACTGGGCAACGGTGTATGATATCGCCTGATCCATCATAGTGGCGCGTCTTGGGCCAGGAGTGACCATTGGCCGTCGGCGATCAGACCAGCAGAGCGCAGCACCACGACCAGCTCATCATCCAGGCGGCCCAGCTGTTCAATGAGCTCAGGATGCGCCTGAGACAGCAGCGGCGGTACTTGCGTCACGTCATCCTGATCCAGCCAGCGGAATCCGATCACCGCGTCGACGCCGAGCGCGACCAGGCGGTCGCCGACGCGCAGGGTGATGAAGCGCGACGCCGGCGAGCCCGTGGAGGCACCGAGCAGATGCGCCACTATCAGCACAGGCACTGCCTGCCCGCGGATCACCGAGACACCCGCTATGAACGATGGGGCCCCCGCCAGAATACGCATCTCCATCGGCCGCATGACTTCGGCGATGGCGCTCACCGGCACCGCACATAGGACCTGTCCACATCGGGCGATGAGCATCTGCACACTCAGCTCGCTCGATGCATGAGGTCTCAGGCCGTGCTCATTGACGGGCATACGGTTCTACCGCGATGACATCGAAGGGACCGGAGACAGATGGCGCGACCGTATCATGTCAGCTATCGCTGCCAAGAGCGGTGTGCCAAGAACATCGGCCCAGACCCATGTTCTGCGCCGATGATATTCCAATATTGGAATAGAGACCATACGTGCCGCGCGCTCATGCGCGCGAGATATCCGCATCATCTGCGCGGTAATCGGGCAACTTCGGCCCTGAACAAATAGGGCGAATGGAGAGGATCGGCATTCATTACAATTGCTTAACGGTATCTCGTGACATTTTCTGTGATCGGCGACATGACACGCGCCGGTTGAAACGAATCAGCCAGGAAGCACGCCGCACCACGCCGAAGCACATACTGCAGTTGGTTTGCGCTTGGCGCCAGCATCTCCGGCATACCCTAATCGGACGATGCTGTCGATTCCACATCTTCTGCATATCGATGACTGCGAAGACGACCGGATCATCTTCGCACGTGCATTTTCCAAAAGTGGGTTAATCGGCGTTCTACACAGCGTCGCAAATGCCAGCGAGGCCCTGATGTACCTCAATCGGCTAGGTCCCCATGCCCACGTGCAGCGTCCCCGATTGATCATCCTCGACCTGAGCCTCCCGCGGCTGGACGGACGGGATTTCCTCGACGTCCTCAAGAAGAACACCCGGTTCCGCTCCATCCCGGTCATCGTGCTCACCGGATCGGAGAATTTCAGGGATATGCAGAAGAGCCGGGAACTGGGCGTGGACGACTATGTCGTCAAGCCGAAGACCAATCAGGAGCTCATCGAACTGATCGCGTCCTTCGGCCACTGGCTCGCCGGCTCCTCCTCCGAAATCCCCAAGCTCTCGTGATCATTAGGGATGAGACCACGCGACAAGTCCGGTGCCCTTTCCCCACTGGCGATGAGCATGCTCATGGCGGCAACGTCACCAGCCGATGAGCAGTCGGCGATAATCAGCCCTTCCCCCGCTGCCCCGCGCGGGGTCTTCCCGAGGATCGCACGTGTCCGGCGACAGCGCTAATCCAGCCGGGAAGTTCCCCGCCATCCTGGTCGCTTCGGACCAGCGTGAAGTCATCGAGGAGATCGCGCAGAAGCTCAGGCCGCTAGCGCATAAGGTGGTTGAATCCATGTCGCCAGGACAGCTGGCGAAGGCCTTCGTCGATGATGACATCCAACTGGTCATCATCGATGGCGCCCTATTCGATATCACGGGAAGGAAGGAGGATCATGCAATCCGCGCCATCCTGCGAGCGAAGCGCGCCCCCATCATCTGCGCATCCCGGGATTCGCCCGAATCGATCGAATGCCATGGCCTGGAATCGATTGCGGTCGATGTCTTCGATCTGCGCCTGAGCGGCCACCTCCTGTGCGCCAAGGCCGACACCATGCTGCGCCTGCATCGCATGCGCAGCGATTTGACGACGCAGGCGAAGACCATCGAGAAGCTGGAAAGGGAACTGCGCAGGTATTTGGCCCAGATGAATGCCTCGACCAGCGACCTGACCTCGTTCCATGCGTCGGTGGCGCACGACCTCCACGCACCACTGCGCAATATCGACCTATTCAACGGCATCCTCATGGACGATCACGGCGCACAGCTGGGGGACGAGGGGAAATCCCTGCTGCATCGCATCGGCAAGAATACCGCATTGCTGAATCAACGCATCAATGGCCTGCTGCAACTATCGGCCATAGACCACAGCACCCTGTTCATGGAACGTCTCGATGTCACCGCCATCTGCACACACAGCATCGACCGGCTCAGGCGCCTTGAACCGGATCGAGGGATCACCTGCCTCATACCGCCCGGATTGACACTCCACGGCGACCGTTCGCTGACCACGCTCCTGCTCGACCATCTGCTGGGGAATGCCTGGAAGTTCTCGCAGCGGAGGGAACAGGCGCGCATCGAGGTCAGCGAGAATGCCGAACCAGGAAAGCCCAGCACCCTTATCATCCGCGACAATGGCGTAGGGTTCAACATGGCCTATGCCGACCGCCTGTTCACCCCGTTCCACCGCCTCCATGGCAGCAGCGAGTTCCCCGGATCCGGTATCGGTCTTGCGCTGTCTGCCCACATCGTGCGCAAGCATGGCGGACGGATCTGGGCGGAAGCACAGGTCGATCAGGGCGCCGCCTGCCTGTTCCATTACGGCCGCAACGACGAACCGCCATCCATCCATCATCCGGACGCTCCGCCGGATGGAGCCGCCGCATGACCAGCCGCCACCAGGGACTGACTCGCCTGCCCGCCAAGATACTGTGCGTCGATGACGATGCGGATCTGCTCGATACCTACCAGTCCGCACTGAAGGCTCAATTCGCCATCGACGTCGCCCAGAACGCCGATGAAGGGCTGCGCTGCTTGACCATGCGCGGTCCCTATGCCGTAGTGATTTCGGACCTGAACATGCCCGGGATGGATGGACTGGAGTTCTTGTCCCTGATCCAGCGAATCGCCCCTGACACCGTCCGCATCATGCTCACCTCATCGACGGAGCGGAATGCCGCATCGCTGGCGGTCAATCACGCCACCATCTTCCGCTTCCTGCCGAAGCCATGTTCGCCCAACATTCTCGCGGTGGCCTTGTCCGAGGGCATCCGCCATTACCAGCTCATCATTGCCGAGCACGAACTGCTGGAAAAGACGCTGATGGGGACCATCTCCCTGCTCAGCGACATCCTCTCGCTCAACAACGAGGCCTCCTATGGCCAGAGCGAGTCGTCCCAGCAGCTGGTACGCTCGCTCTGCCGGACGCTCAAAGTGGAGAGGATCTGGGAGATCGAAGTCGCCGCCCTGCTCTCCCACATCGGCATGTCGACCGTACCCCCCCTGGTTGCGGCCAAGGCCGCGGCCGGACGGCCGCTGAATGCGGTCGAATCCGACATCATGACGCATGTGCCGGAGATCGGCAGCATGCTGATATCGAAGATACCCCGCCTGGAGGAAGTGGCCCGAATCATCCTCTACCAGTACGAGAATTTCGACGGCAGCGGCATTCCCGGGGATCTCTCCGGCACCGACATCCCCATCGGGTCGCGCATCATCCGCCTGCTGAACGACGTGCAGCGCGATCCGGCACCGACGGTGCTCGAGCGCTGCCTCGCGGTGACCCAGCGGAATCCCAGCATCTACGATCCCGCGGTCGTCGACGCCGCGCTGGTGAATTTCGCCTCCGGAACGGAGGGGATGAGCCCGTCGCTCACCAGGCGGCAGGTGCGGCAGATCGGCTTCTCGGAACTGCGCGCTGGCCAGATGCTGCGCTCCCGAATCTTCATCCAGGATGGAACTGTGGTGGCGGCAGCCAACCAGGTCGTCTCCTCCCCGCTGATGGAGCGCCTGTGCAATTATTCCAAGCTGGGAATACTTGTTGAGCCGATCAGCGTCGAGTGATCATTTCTTGGTATACGACACGATCTCCTCGCGGACGGCATCAGCCGCCCAATCCCTTGCGCACTCCTGTGCTGTCGCGTCAAGCTGTCGCCGATTGATGCACACGTTTCCCGCCTGAACAGTGCCTCCGTTGCAGATGATCGGCGACCAGATGACGAATACCTGACATTCTCCATTCGCCCATGTGCGAGAGTCGACAATATGATCGGCATTATTTCTTCACTTAATGGTATGATATGGGAAGCTCCTCGCTGGGCGATCCGGATCTCCGCTGTTGCAATGAAGCTCCACTCGGCCAGCGGGTGCTGTGGCCACAATGCCTGGGGAAAACATGAAGAAGCCCATCCGCATCCTGCTCATCGAGGACCGCCCCGATGACCTGGTCCTGCTGCGCCGTCATATGATCAATGATGGATATCAGCCGACGATCATGCGACTCGAGACGGCGGATGAGCTGAATGCCGCCCTCAAGCGGGAATCGTGGGATGCCGTCGTCTCCGACTATACCCTGCCGACCTTCAGCGCACCGGAAGCCCTCGCCCTGGTGCAGGCCAGCGGCCTGGATTACCCCTTCATCGTGCTCACCGGCAGCATCGGCGAGGAGCGGGCGGCCGCGATCATCAAGGCCGGCGCCCACGATTTCATCCTCAAGCATCAGATGTCCCGTCTGACGCCAGCCATCGAGCGGTCGATGGGGGATGCCAAGGTTCGGGCGGATCATCGTGCGGCGCTGAACTCGCTGCGCTCCACCAACCAGGAGCTATCGACGCTCATCGATGCATCGCCGCTCGCCATAATCACCCTGGGCCCGAAGGGGCTGATCCGCCGCTGGAATCCGGCGGCGGAGCGCCTGCTGGGCTGGCAACCGCCTGAAGTCATCGACCAACCGCTGCCCGCAATCCCGAAGAGCGGCCAGATCGATGTGGCATCCATGCTGCATGAAGTCCTGGCAGGGCGGGCATTCACCGCCATCGAGGTCCAGTGGCTGCGCAAGGATCACTCCCAGGTCGACATCGCGCTGTCCATGGCACCCCTGAGGAGCGGTGGGAACGCCGTGGACGGCATCATCGCGCTGCTGAGCGACGTGACCGAGCGGAAGAATCTCGAGCAGCAGCTGCAGCAGACCCAGAAGATGGAGATCGTCGGCCGGCTGGCGGGCGGCATAGCACATGACTTCAACAACCTGCTGACGGTGATCAATGGGCGGTGCCAGATGCTGCTCAGCCAGCTGACCGCCCAGAATTCGACGCGCCGAAATGCCGAGCTCATCCTCGAGACGGGGGAGCGGGCGGCACGTCTGACCCGCCAGCTGCTCGCTTTCAGTCGCCGTCAGATCTTCCAGGTCAAGGATATCGATGTGAATCGGGCGGTCATCGATATCCGCAAGCTGCTCGATTCCCTGATCGGCGAGGATATCGAGCTGAGCACCGCCCTTGAGCCGGGGATTCCGGCGATCCGGACCGATCCCAGCCAGTTCGAGCAGGTCGTCCTCAATCTGGTCGTCAATGCCCGCGATGCCATGCCCCAGGGCGGCAAGCTGGTCCTCGCAACCAACCTGGTGACGGACGAGGAACTGCTCCGGCGTGGAATATCCATAAACGGACCGTGCGTCCGCTTGAGCGTCAGCGATACCGGCATGGGCATGGATGAGACGACGAAATTGCACCTCTTCGAGCCGTTCTACACCACCAAGAGGCAGGGGACCGGCCTTGGGCTCTCCACCGTCGATGGGATCATCAAGCAGAGCGGGGGGTTCATCCGCGTCGACAGCGAAGTCGGCCTGGGCACGACATTCTCGCTCTACCTCCCGGGGATGGCCATGACCAGGGGCGATGAGGAATCCGGCCATCTCAACCTGAACGCCATCCGCCTCGGCACGACGGTCCTGGTGGTCGAGGACAACGATGACGTCCGCGATCTCATCCAGGAGGCGCTCTTGGGGTATGGATATACCGTCATATCCGCATCCAATGCGCATCAGGCGATCGAGGCGGCGCAGGTTAAGGCTGGCAAGATAGACCTCCTCCTCACCGATCTCATCATGCCCCAGGTCAGCGGCAGGGAGGTCGCCAACCGCCTCCTCCAGCTCTGCCCCGGCATGAAGGTCCTGTATATGTCGGGCTATACCGACAACATCATCACCCAGCACGGCGGGTCGGTTCCGGCAATGAGCTTGGTGCAGAAGCCTTTCACCCCCAGAAAGCTCGCCAAGCAGGTCCAGCGGGTGCTTATGTGATCATCAGTCGAAACGAGAATGCCGAGTCGTTCAATCTCTCGTAATCGACTTCGCTGCTGCCTTCATTGCCCTGCTTCAACTGCGGCCTGAGACCGCGACCGCCTTGAATAGCACGTGGATGGGCGCACCGACCGCGATGCCGAGCTGATCGGCCGAGCGGGAACTGATCTCTGCGAGCATCGGCAGGCCCATGTCGATCGTCACCAGAATGCGATCGCCAGCATCGGCGAGCGCGGCGATGCGTCCGGGCAGCTGATTCTGAAGCGAGATGCCGGAGACCCGTCCGACCGACAGGGCGATGTCGTCCGGCCGCACGAGCAGGTCGATGCGGGTGCCTGGCCCCTCCTGGCGCAGCGCGCAGACGATGATCGCGCCACTGAGCAGCGCGACCTCGGTGATCCGGGCAGAGGGATCGTGGCGAAGCACCTCGCCACGCAGGATGTTGACCATGCCCCCCATGCGCAGCAGGGGTATGGTCGCAGCCTGGTTCGCGACCTCGACCAGCGTGCCGTGCCCCACCACTGCACCGCGATCCAGCAGCAGCAGGTCATCGCAGACCTGCAGCAGCTCCCCGAGATCGTGGCTGACATGCAGGATCGGGATGTCGATCTGCCGACGCACCCGGCACAGATAGGGGATGATCTGCTGCTGCAAGGCGTGGTCGAGCGCGGCGAGCGGTTCATCGAGCAGCAGGAGGCGTGGCGAGCACAGCAGGGCCCGGCCCAGGGCGACCCGCTGCCGCTGCCCACCGGACAGGGTGCGGGGCGAACGCTCCAGCAGCTCGCCGATCTCGAGGAGCTGCACCACCTCATCGAGGCCGATGCGACGCGCGTCAGCGTGCAGCAGGCGGTAGCCGAACTGCAGGTTGGCGCTCACCGTCAGGTGCGGCAGCAGGTGCCCCTGCTGGAAGACCACCCCCAGCTGACGGCGATGGACCGGGCAATGGATGCCAAGAGCGACATCATCCAGCACCACCCCATCCAGCACCACCCGACCTCGTGTCGGACGCACCAGGCCGGCGAGCACGCCGAGCAGCGTGCTCTTCCCGGCTCCCGATGGGCCGAAGATGCCGCAGGCCCGCTGGTCGATGCGCGCCGCGACGCGCAAGGCGAAGGCGCTCCGTTCTACGGCGATGTCGATCTCCAGCTTCATCCCTGCCCCAGCCGGGCGCGGATGCGCCGCGACATCCATTCGCTGATCGCCAGGGCGATCACCGACACGCCGATGCTCAGGCAGACAAGCCGCCAGACCATCGCATCGCCGTCCGGCATCTGGGCATATTGCCAGATCGCCACCGGCAGCGTGCGGCTCTGGCCGGGGATGTTGCCGGCGATGGTGATGGTGGCGCCGAACTCGCCGAGGCAGCGGGCGAAGCCCAGCACCGCTCCGGCCAGGATGCCCGGTGCGGCGAGCGGCAGGGTCACGGTGGCGAACACCCGCCACGGGGCCGCGCCGCAGGTGGCCGCTGCGCGTTCGACATCCTGATCGATCACCTCGATGGCCAGCCTGACCGCGCGGACCAGGAGGGGGAAGCCCATCACCGCAGCGGCAGCCACCGCCCCCTTCCAGTTGAAGGCGATATCCCACCCGAGCACGTCATGGAGCCAGGCGCCCAGCGCTGACCGATGTCCCAGGAGGACGAGCAGCAGCCAGCCGGTGACCACCGGCGGAAGCACCAACGGCAAATGAACAATGGCGTCGACCACGGCCTTGCCCGGGAAACGGCGGCGTGCCAGCAGCCAGCCGGCAGCGATGCCCGGAACCAGCATCAGACATAGGGCGCAGCCGGCCACCTGCAGACTGAGGAGGAGGATCTCGCGTTCAGCGGCCTCAAGCACGGTTCACTTGACCACCGTGAAGCCGGCATGCTCGTAGACCGGCCTGGCCTCATCGCCGCAGAGGTAGCTCAAGAATGCGCGTGCCCCCGCCCCGGCCGTGGAAGTGAGAGCGAAGGGGTAGCGCACCGGCTGATGGAGGCTGGCGGGGATGGTGGCGATCACCTCGACCCGCGGCGACGAGATGGCATCGGTGGCATAGACGATGCCGCATGCGGCCTCACCCAGCTCGACCAGTCGCAGCGCCGCCCGGACATCGACGGCGGGTACCAGGCGCGGCTCCAACCAAGACCACCAGCCGAGCCGCTGGCATGCCTCCTTGGCATAGATGCCTGCCGGGACATTGGTGGGATCCCCGATGGCGACCCGATCTGGGAATGCCGCCTGGGCCGGGAACCCGGCCTCGATGCGCAACGGGAAGCCCTTGCCCTTGGGGCTGATCACCGCCAAATCATTGCTGAGCACGTCGATCCGGGTTGCGACAGTTATGAGCATGCGTTCCGCGAGGTAGTCCATCCAGCGCGCGTCCGCACAGACGATGATGTCGGCCGGAGCGCCGTTTTCGATCTGCTTGGCGAGGATCGATGTCGCTGAAAATGAGGTGACGATATGCACGCCCGTCCGCTTCTCAAAGGCCATGGCCAGTTCGCTGATCACCCCGCTCGTGCTGGCGGCGGCAAAGATGGTGACTGGCTCCCCACCTTGGAGCAGGGAGAAGGCCCACAAGGCCAGCCCGAGATGGCGCAAAGGCGAGCGCCAAGTCCTTGCATGGGGTGAGCTTGCAGCATCGCCGGGAGAACCCCCCGAGGTCTGGCGAGCACCGGTGGGTTGAGTGGTCGTCATGGTGTTCAGCAGCATGCCCGGCACCCTATGCGTGCGAATGCTATCGAGGGTTCACGTCGCCTGCCGTGCAGGGAATCAGCTGAGCGGGACTCAGGTAGCACTCGGACTTAATATCGCGTTGGGGCGACCCATCAAGGAGGCCGACCTCCGCTGTGCGTCCACACCGCCAGCGGCTGCCCGGCAAGCGGTCAGCGTCCAGCTATCGGGAAACCTCAACCGTGCACGGTTGTCGTGAGGGGGCTCGCGATCGCCCTTGGGCACGCCTGCGCCTGGTGTCGCCGACGGGCGCGCAGGGTCCATGAGCCGGCTGGAAGGACGTTCAATGCCGATCCATGCGACGCTGTGCCGCCCGTTCCCAGGGGGTAAATCACCCTGCATGACCCCCAACCGTCACCGTCCGGATGAGACGCTGGCCGAGCAGGCGCAGCGCCTTATGCGAGAGAAGCGAGAACGAGTCCTTGCGCGCCTCAAGGCGAAGGTCGAAGTCGGCACGACGAGGCGCATAGTGCGCAAATAGGCCGGCCTGGGCACCGGACGCACGACCCGCTGCGCCCTCGAGACTGCCAGCTGCCTGGACGCTCGCCGACCGCGCCGCGGGATCTCCTGAGCGCCGGGTTCCTCGACCCGGTCGGCAGGGATATCCCTGTGTGGCGACTGCCCGGGCTCCCCGGTCCCCTGATGAGGGTGCCATCAGGATGTCATTGCCGTCGCCACATCCGTGCCGAGGCTTGGTGTTCACAGAATCTTCATCAGTACCATCGTTTGAGGCACATCCTGCAAGAGATCGTCGCATCCGCGTCAGCTGTCTCACCGTTGCGCCCGGTCGTCACCATCCTGCGTCCCAGGAATGCCGCGCCATGCCTGTCACCGCCAGCATCATGGTCATCACCGCCGATGACGACGCAATGCGCTGTCTTGATGCTGCGTGCCGGGCATTGTCTCTCCCCTATGAGCTGGATCGACAGGAGACCGGGGAATTCGGCCTGCTCGAGCTCAACGTCGCCAGACGGCACGGTCGCCTTCCCGAGCTGGTCATCATCGACAGCGACCTCCCGGGATTGCTTGGTTGCGATGTCGTCAACCTGATCCGCCAAGATCCGCGCCTACGCGCGGTGGCGACCATGATGATGCTGCCACAGGGCTCCGTCATGTTGACAGCGGCGCAGCGATCGAGCGATCGCTGCGTGGCCAGGCCGACCCAGCAGTCCGCGTGGGTGGAGATGGCGTGCAGCCTCACTGATGCCCTGACCTGGCGGCATGCACGCTCCGCCATGCCTCGACGCCCATCCCAGCGCATCCCGCATCTGCTTCACATCGATGACGATGCCCATGGCCGCTTTGACTTTTCCGAGGCATTCGTGCAGAGCGGGCTGCCAGGGGTGCTGCATAGCCTCGCCGGAGCCCATGAGGCCTTCACCTACCTCACGCGCCTGGGGCCGTACGTGGACGCTCCCAGGCCGAAGCTCGTCATCGTCGCCATGACCGCGCTGAACGATGGGAGACTCGATCTGCTCCAGGCCATCAAGACCAACGCCCTGTACCGATCCATCCCCGTCATCGTCCTCACCAGCGCCGACGTCCGCCACGGTGCGCACCTGACGCCGGTGCACGCCGATGAATGCATCACCAGACCGGCGTCGATGCATGGCCTGATCGAGCTCATCTCGTCGTTCGATCACTGGATCAGCGGTTCGTCCATCGGCTCGCGCATCCTGGTGTAGGCGGCTGCGCCGGTGCCGCTGGGCACCAGTTGGCGCGGCGCGGCAGAGCAGGAGAGCGCACCCCCAGGGGCTCCTGGCTGATGATGTCGGGACGATCCTGAATGCAGGCTCCGCCATCCGGCCTAACATCCTGCACAGCAGGGGCCTGAGGATGTGTATACTCGTCAGACAGGATCGCCGTATTGGTCGATCGCATCCGCCGCATATGCTGGTGCCACATGGACGCGATCCCTCATATCCTCTATATCGATGATGATGAACACGATCGTTTCCTGTTCTCACGCTCCTTCTTCATCAGCGGCATCCATGGGGCCCTCCACTGCCTGAGCTCCGCCTCCAATGGCCTACTCTACCTGCAGCAGAAGGGGCCCTTCGCCTCGTCGCCTCGTCCACGGCTGATCATCGTCGATCTCCAGCTGCCCAGGTCCGACGGGCAGCAGTTCCATGAGATCCTCCAGACCGACCCCCGCTGGAGCGACATCGCCCTGATCGTGCTCGCCGGTACGCAGACGAATGCCGACATCGACAGCTGCTATCCGTTGGCCGTCAACATGGTCCGGCCGAAGCCGCAATCGGACATCGAGACCATCGAGCTCTTGCGCTCGCTGAGCCGCGAGTACCTCGTCGCACAGCCGTCCAGCCTGCAGAATAGCCCATGACGCTCCGCGCGGCGGGCGCCTCGTCGCGGGTCGGCACCGAGCATCGGCCGGAGGGACGCCGCAGAAGGCCTCGCCTCCGCCAGCTCACCCTGAGCGGTAGCGCTGACGGTATTGCGTCGGCGTCATGGACATTTGCCGGCTGAAGGTACGCGTCAGGTGGGCGTGGTCGGCGAAGCCGCAGCGGTTGGCGATGGCGGCGATGGAGGCATCGCTTTCGGCGAGATGCCTGCAGGCGGTGTCGATGCGCTGGCGCAGCAGGTACTGATGCGGCGTGGTGCCGAAGGCGCGACGGAAGCTGCGCTCGAATTGGCTGACCGAGAGGCCGGCGATGGCGGCGAGACCGCCACTGGTCATCGACTCGCCGAGGTGGTCATGCAGATGGGCGATGACACGGTCGAGCCGGGCCAGCCCCTGCCGTTGCGGCTGCAGTTCGGTGACCACGCGCGAGATCCCAGCGACGCCGATGACCCGGCCTTTGCGATCGCAGACCGGCACCTTGGCGGTGAGCACCAGGCGGGGGGAGGCCTCCTCCTCGGGGGCGCTTTCGATACGTTCGACCAGCGCATCGCCGCTGGCCATCACCGCGGCATCGTCCTGCATGTAGCCTTCAGCCCGTCGGCGCGGGAAGAAATCGTGGTCGGTGCGGCCGATCGCCTCGGCCTCGCTGGCCACCCCGCAGTAATCGCAACCTCGGCGATTGAGCGCCATGAAGCGCCCCTGGCGATCCTTGAGGAAGAACGACACGTCGGTGAGGCGCTCGAACAGCGCCACCAGCGCCCCTGCCTGGGCGCGCGCGAGGAAGGCCTGTCGGCGTTGGCTGGCGTCGGTCATGCGGCTTTTCTTCAAGGTGGGGGCGGGATCCTGCAAGACAAGCGGGAGCTGATCCGGCATATCCTATCCGCATGCGTTCTCTCGTCCCGCTCCTGCTGCTCGCCACCGCCATGTCGATGCTCACCGGCAGCGACGCACCGATCAGCTTCAGCCTGCAGATCCGCCCCCTGCTTTCCGAGAAATGCTTCTCCTGCCACGGGCCCGATGCCACCCACCGCGAGGCCAAGCTGCGCTTCGATGATGAGGCGTCGGCCAAGGGCGAGCGCAAAGGGGGCCCGGCGATCGTCCCCCGTGATCCGGCGGCGAGCCAGGTATGGCAGCGGCTCATCACCAGCGACAGCGATGATGTGATGCCGCCGCCCAAGAGCCATCGCACCCTCGATGCCGCGCAGAAATCGCTGATCAAGCAGTGGATCGCCGAAAGCGCCCCTTGGGGCCGGCATTGGGCCTTCGAGCCGCTGCTGAGCGCGGATGGGGAGATCGGTCGGGGTGCCCATGCGATCGATGCGCTGGTCGCACAGGGGCATGCGGCGCATGGCCTCGCCTTCGCGCCACCGGCCGATGCGCGCGTCCTGGCGCGCCGGCTCGCCCTCGACCTGATCGGCCTGCCCCCGACCCCCGAACGGGCGGATGCCTTCGCCGCGGCTTTTGCCGTGGACGCCGATGCCGCGGTCGCCGGCTACGTCGATGAACTGCTCGCGTCGCCCCGCTACGGCGAGCACTGGGCGCGCATGTGGCTCGATCTCGCACGCTACGCCGATACCAAGGGCTACGAGAAGGATCTCGCCCGTCAGATGTGGCTCTATCGTGATTGGGTGATCAACGCGCTCAATGACGACATGCCCTTCGACCGCTTCACCATCGAGCAGCTGGCCGGCGACCTGCTGCCCGATCCGACCAGGGAACAGCTGATCGCCACCGCCTTCCAGCGCAACACCATGACCAATGACGAGGGCGGGATCGACAAGGAGGAGTATCGCGTGCTGGCGGTCAAGGACCGGGTCGATACCACCGGCCAGGTGTGGCTTGGCCTGAGCGTCGGCTGCGCCAAGTGCCACAGCCACAAGTACGATCCCATCAGCCATGAGGACTACTACCGGCTGTTCGCCATCTACAACCAGAGCGCCGATGCCAACCTGTGGGACGACTCGCCGAAGCTGGCCTTGTCCTCCCCCGCGCAGGATGCCGAACGCGCCACACTCGAGGCCGCGGTCGCCGAGGCCAAGACCGCGCTCGACGCCCTGCGCGCGGCCGATCCCCATGCCGTGCGCAAGGATGCCGTGGTGCCCGAGGACTCCCCACAGATCGTCGCGGCCAAGAAGGCATGGCAGGCCGCCAAGGACCGCCTCAACGAGCACCAGGCCGGCATCCCATCGGTGCTGGTGATGCGCGAGCTGCCGGTCGACAAGCGCCGCACCACCCACGTGCAGGTGCGCGGCAACTTCCTCAATCCCGGCGCCGTGGTGCAGCCGGCGGTTCTGCCGCTGCCCGGTTTCCCCGCCTCTGCACCCGGCATGCGGGTCGATCGCCTGGCGCTTGCCCGCTGGCTGGTCGATGCCGGCAATCCGCTGACGCCGCGGGTGATGGCAAACCGCATCTGGGCACGCCTGTTCGGCACCGGCCTGGTCGAGACCGAAGAGGACTTCGGCGCCCTGGGCTCCCTGCCCAGCCATCCCCTCCTGCTCGACCAGCTGGCGCGGATCTACCGGGACGAGGGCGCCTGGTCGCTCAAGCACCTGCTGCGCACCATCGCCATCAGCCGGACTTACCGCCAGGCGGCGGTTTTCGATGCGCAGCGGCTGGAGCATGATCCCGCCAACCGCTGGCTGTCCCGCGCCGGACGCCTGCGCCTGACCGCCGAGCAGCTGCGCGACCAGACGCTGTGCGTCGCCGGCCTGCTCAGCGGCAAGATCGGCGGACCATCGGTGATGCCGCCCCAGCCGGATGGGCTGTGGCACAGCACCTACAACGCCACCACTTGGGTCAATGCCAGCGGCGAGGACCGCTATCGCCGCGCCCTGTACACCTACTGGAAGCGCACCACCCCCTATCCCTCGATGACCGCCTTCGATGCCGGGAGCCGGGAGGTCTGCCAGGTGCGCCGCATCCACACCGATACGCCGCTCCAGGCCCTGGTGACCCTCAACGATCCGGTCTACCTCGAGGCCGCCGCGGCGCTTGCCGGATGCGTGCTCGCACAACCCGGCGATGAGGCGAAGCGGGCCGAACGGGGCCTGCGCCTGGCGCTGATCCGCCAGGTGCGCAGCGAGGAGATCGCCGCGGTCGTGGCGGCCTACCAGCGCGCCGAAGGGTCCTTTGCCATGGCGCCGGACGATGCGCAGGCACTGCTGAAGGCCGCCTCCGCCAGAACCATCGCCGGCATCCCGCCGGCCGAGCAGGCGGCCTGGACGGTGGCGATGAGCGTGATCATCAACCTCGATGAATTCGTGAGCAGGAACTGATCATGACCACCCCTCCGCCACTCCCCGCAGCGATGACGCGCCGGCACCTGCTCGGCCGTTCCGGCGTTGCCCTCGGCACGCTGGCCGGCCTGGCAGGACTGACCGGCTGCGATGATCGGCAGGCCGACCAGGAACCGCCGGCTCCGAGCGACCCGCTGGCGGCCAAGCCGCCGATGATCCCGGCGCGCGCCACCCGGGTGATCTACCTGCACATGGCCGGCTCGCCCTCGCACCTCGATCTCTTCGAGTACAAGCCCGAGCTCGCCAAGCTCACCGGCCAGCCCTGCCCGGAGTCGCTGCTGAAGGGCAAGCGCTTCGCCTTCATCAAGGGCGTGCCGAAGATGCTCGGTTCGCCCTTCAGCTTCTCCCAGCACGGCCAGAGCGGTCAGTGGCTGAGCGAACTGCTGCCCCATTTCGCCACGGTGATCGACGAGGTCGCGGTGGTGCGCAGCGTCATCACCGACCAGTTCAACCATGCACCGGCGCAACTGTTCCTGCACACCGGCCAGCCGCGCTTCGGCTACCCCAGCCTGGGCAGCTGGGTGAACTACGGGCTGGGCAGCAGGAATCGCGACCTGCCCGGCTTCGTCGTGCTGAGCTCGGGCGGCAAGACCCCCGACGCCGGGAAGTCGGTGTGGGGCAGCGGCTTCCTGCCCAGCGTCTACCAGGGCGTGCAGTGCCGCACTGTCGGCGAGCCGGTGCTCTACCTCAGCGACCCGCCCGGCATGAGCCGGACGCTGCGGCGCGGCATGCTCGACTCCGTGCAGGCGCTCAATCGCATCGAGCACGACCAGGTCGGCGATCCCGAGACCCTGACGCGCGCCGCCCAGTTCGAACTCGCCTACCGCATGCAGACCAGCGTGCCGGAGGTGATGGACATCTCCAAGGAGCCCAAGCACATCCTCGATCTCTACGGTGCACGGCCAGGCTACGTCGCCCCCACCGACGCGATGGGCGACCCGCGCGCGCACTACAAGGGCGACGACCCGACGTTCGCCAACAATTGCCTGCTGGCCCGGCGCCTCGTCGAGTCGGGGGTGCGCTTCGTCCAGCTCTACGACTGGGGCTGGGATCATCACGGCGCCTCGCCAGGTGAATCGATCGACGAGACCCTGCCGATAAAATGCCAGCAGATCGACCGTGCCGTGGCGGCATTGATCACCGATCTCAAGAACCGCGGACTGCTCGATGAGACGCTGGTGGTGTGGGGTGGCGAGTTCGGCCGCACGCCGATGATGCAGAACGACGTGCGCGACACCCTGGTCAAGGGCTTCATGGGCCGCGATCACCATCCCTATGCCAACACCATGTGGATGGCCGGTGGCGGCATCAAGCCGGGACTGGCCTTGGGAGCAACGGATGAGATCGGCTACTACATCACCGAACACCCGGTCACGATCCGCGATCTCCAGGCGACCATCCTGCATCAGCTCGGGCTGAATCCCTTCCGCTTCAGCTACCGCTACCAGGGCCTCGATCAGCGGCTGATCGGCCCGACCAACGAGGGGCGGGTGGTCACCGAGCTGCTCAGCTGAGCCTCGCGCAGCCGCGTCATCACGGCGGTGGGAGCAGGCGCCGGCGCGGTGGCCCCAGATGCCGTGACTGGGCGGCCGACAGCATGCCGATGAGGGCCTCGTCCTTGTACGTGAGCTCATCCGGGATGAAGAGGCACTCGATTGTCAGCCGTCCATAGAGATCCGGCGCGAATCGCCGGATGCGGCTCCGCTGCCGCATCTTGAAGACGAAGGTCCTATCCGCCCACAGCAGCATGTCCCGGTCGAGCGGAATCTCCGCATCCGGCGCCACGCCGGCGGAGGCCACCTGGTGCTCCGGATTCTCCGCGTACAGCCATTCGGCCGTCGGGCTCCGGCAGGCATTCTGGGTGCAGACGAAGAGGATCTTCATGTCCGCTTCGCCTCCATGCCCCACAGTCGGCCTGGCCTACCAGGCCGATCAGGCCCGCCGTTGGCGCGTCAGCAGCGAGAGGTCCAGGAGGCCACCCTTCATCGGCGGGCACCAGAAGTACGCCCCGGTGCGCGGCCGGGTGAAGGTGAAGAGGGCATCCTGGATGCCATCCTCGGCGCCGACCATGCGCCGCAGCTGAGCGGCGAAGGCGGCGGTCGAGCTGCCGAATGCCACGAAGACCAGGCCCCCGGCCAAGCCCTCCACCCACGGCATCGAGCGGCGCAGGACGAATGCCTCGGGGGAGAACGACTCCTGTGCGGTGCGCTTGACATGCGCAGATGCCGGCACCCTGCTGATCTCGACGTCGTCGACCAAGCGCCGCCCGATGGCGAGCTCCTGCTGGCGCGCGCTCATCGCCTCGAAGGCGGTGAAGTCATGCTGCCACTGCTGCACCGCGACATAGCTGCCGCCATCCTGCCCGGCGCCGGCGTCGGCGACGAAGGCCGCGCGCACCGCGGCGGCACCCTTGGGATTCTCGGTGCCGTCGCGGAATCCGGTGAGATCGCGCCCATCGGCATGGATGAAGGCGTCGATGGCCTGGGTGAGGAGGAAGGCGCCGGCGAAGCGGTCGCACAGCTGGCGCGAGCGCTGGAGCAGTTCGCCGCGCTCGGACCCCCGCAGCCAGCACCACAGCGCCGATGGCGTCGATGGCACCTCGATGCCTGCCTGGGCATGGCTGGGGAAGTCGCCCAGACCGGGGATCTGGCTGCCCAGCGCGAGCGCCAGCGAATGGCCGATGCCGACCACCATCCCTTCGCCATCGGTCGAGCGGGCGAGGGCGGCGAGGGCGGCGCGGTAGCTGCCCTGAGGGTGGCAGGCGAAGGTCAGATACCGCCCCAAGGGGGGCAGCGGGGCGAGGATGCCGGGTTGGTGCAAGGCCATGTCGCGGACTCCAGGATCGTGCGCGTCGAGCACGGTCGATGGCTTGCGCGCCAGTGCAATGGCCGAGTGCGCAGATGATGATCCGGCCCGTCCGGTCTGCAGTCCAGGCCGGACGGGCCGGCGGCTCAGATCTTGCCGACCAGGTCCAGGCCGGGCTTCAGCGTGCTGGCACCCGGCTTCCACTTGGCTGGGCAGACGTCGCCCGGATGGCTGGCGACGAACTGCGCCGCCTGGATCTTGCGCAGCAGCTCATCTGAGTTGCGGCCTATGCCGTTGTCGTGGATCTCGGCGATCTTCACCGTGCCGTCCGGTGCGATCACGAAAGTCCCGCGGTAGGCCAGGCCCTCCTCCTCGATATGGACGCCGAAGGCGCGGGTCAGCGTCCCGGTCGGATCCGCCAGCAGGGGGAAATCCACCTTCCTGATCGTCTCCGAGGTGTCGTGCCAGGCCTTGTGCACGAAGTGGGTGTCGGTGCTCACGCCGTAGACCTCGACACCCAGCTTCTGCAGCTGGGCGTACTTCTCGGCCAGGTCGCCCAGCTCGGTCGGGCAGACGAAGGTGAAGTCGGCGGGATAGAAGAACAACACCGCCCATGTGCCGCGGACATCGGCATCGGTGACGGTCTTGAACTGCTCCTGGTGGTAGGCCTGGACCTTGAAGGCCGGCAATTGGCTGTTGATGATCGGCATGGCTGGGTCTCCCGGATGCGGTGCGATGCACCTGTGTGGTGACCGCATGCTATCCGCTTCCGGCGGTGTCATCGGTGATCGACTCGATGATCTTGATAGATGGCGTCTATGACGGGTCTGGGCGCACGTGCCGTGGGGCGGCCCTACTCGACCACTTTGACCATGTCCTCGATGCGCTCCTTCCCGGTGGTGATGCATTTCGCGTGCGCGGCATCGATGATGATCACCTGGTCGAGCCAACCGGGGTGCTCGGGATAGGTGACGATGTATCTCTGGCCGTCGAATACCCAGCTGATCGGCGTCTTGCCGTTGTTGCCCGCGCCGTCCTTCTGGAAGACGAAGATCTCGCCGGTCGAACGATTCCATTTGCCCAGCAGTATCCTGACCTGATCCGCCGGGGCAGCGCCGTGGCCGGCGGTCGCCGGGGCATCGCTTCCCTGGTCGGCATCGTCATCGGTGACGGGAATGACCTTGCAGCGGATCTTCCCGGTCCCCCCGGAGCCCCAGCCGGCGACATACGGCCCAAGGAAGATGCGTCCTTCGCCTTCCAGGATGCCAGGCCGCAGCTGCTTCCCCTGCTCGATCTGCATAACCAGCGCGCCGATGGGGAACTCGCCGAATCCGTAGGTGGTGATGAAGGTCCCGCTGCGCACCGACTGATAGCCCTTCCAGGTCACCGTGATCGGGGTGTTGAAGTAGTCGCTGGTCCAGGTGTCGGTCGGATGCGGCACCACGCGCACGCGCTGCCCGTGCACGATGCTGATGCCGATGTCGTTGCGATCCTTGCCAGCCGACACCTCGACAACCGCGCCCTTCAGGTGGTCCCATTGCTTGGGGGTGAGATTGTCGTAGTCGACATTGGTCAGCGGGAGGAGGCCATCGATCTCCTCGATGCGCTGGGCCAGGCGCTGCTTGGTGATGCCGGTGATCGCGGAGTCGGCCTGCTTGTACCAGCTGTAGGCGCGTGCCAGCAGGCTCTCGCGCGCCCCTGGGCGCGCCTTCTTGCCCAGGTCGTACCACTTGTCCGCCAGTTCGATCTGCTGCGCAGCGCTGGCGGGGTGGAGGAGCTCCATCTCGGCGGCCGCCTTGTAGTCGACGTCACCGCCATGGGCGAGCAGCGGCAGGCCGACGGACCACTTGCCGCCCTCGAAGCAGAAGAACTTCCCCACCACCGCATTCGCCTCGGCATCCTCCGGATTGTCCAGCAGCTTGAGGATGGCCTGGGTGGTCGCATTCGCATGCGCCTTGCCGAAGACCTCCTTCTTCTTGGCCTTGGCATCGATGCCCTTGGCGTATTGCGGCAGGGCATCGCAGATGGTGACCGCCGAATACCAGTCGGATGCGGCTACCGAGAGGTCGAGGGCCTCGTTCAGCAGGGCATACTGGGCGACCGGGTCGTCGGAGGTGGTCGACACCTGCTCCAGGAGCTTGGCCGCCAGGCGCCGCTTCTGGTTCGGCTTGGTCTTGGCGTAATCGTCCTTGTAGAGCTTGCGGATCGCGCTGACCGCAGACTTAAGCGCATCGGCGGTGGGGACGGCCGCCAGCTGCCCGGCGGCCGCTTGGGCCGCGCTCGATGCGGTGAACAGGGTCTGCCGCTGGGCCTCCTTGTCCGCCTGGATCTGCTTCATCTGCTTCTGCTGCGCCTCGAGGCTGAGCTTCTGCGCCGTGATCGAGACCTCGGTGCCGACGAAGCGCTCGGCCACCTCGAAGTAGCGCACCGAGATCTGCTCGAAGTCCCCGGGGTGGTCCTTGGCATAGGCATTGGCGCGCTCCAGGTAGTGCGCGGCCTCGGCCTTGGGGATGTCCTTGGTGGCGACGGCATCGGCGGTAGCGAGGGCCTCGGTGATGCTGCGGTCGTCCGCCTTCAACGCCACGAAGGCCTTGACGTCGTCGATCGCCATGCGCTTCTTGCACCAGAAGATATTGGCCTCGAGATCGCATACCCGGTCGACGTCCCCGGTCGCCTCGTAGTATTTGATCGCCTTGGAGAAGGCTACCGCAGCGGCGACCGAGCGGCTGGGGATGTCGTTGGATTCCTGCATCGCGACCCGCCCGGATGCGACCAGCTGCTCCGCCACCTTCTGGCTGATGGTGGTCGCGGTATGCGCTGCCGGCGACACGGGGGCGGCGGCGACAGGAGGCTGCTTCACCGGTGGGACCGCTGGCGGCGCAACCGGCGGTGTGATGGGCCGGCTTGCCGGAGCCTCTGGTGCTGCCGGCTTGGCGGGTGCCGGCGGCGTGCCCACCGCCACCGCGACGCCTTGGACGGATGGTGCGGCTGCTGCCGGCTGATGCTCATCGCCAGCCGGGGCCTGGTCGTGCTTCTGCGCATCGCCCTGGCCCGCGGGCGCGGAGGCACGGCGTGCGCTCCTGCCCTCAGCGTCATCGTCCGAGAAATAGGACCAGGCCCACAGGCCCCCGCCGACCACCACCAGTACCCCGATCGCCAGGGGAGCGTATTGGCGCAGCATATCCGCCATGCCCGGCTTCGGCTTGGGTGGGGGAGGAAGGCGCTCGAACGGGTTGATCATCGGGGCGGCTGCAGGGCCGCCGGCCCCAGGAGCTGGGCGGGCCGGTGCCTCCGCGCCGCCGAGGTCGAATTGGGCCGGTACGATGAAGGCCATCTTGCACTTATTGCAGGTGCCCTGCCGCCCTGCCGCCATGTGCGGCGCACGCAGGAGCGCGCCGCACGCGGGACAGGGGAACTCCATGAGGTCGGCCACGGTGTAGGTCCTGGATGGCAGAGGTCCGGACGGGCAACCTGTCGGATTCCGGCCGACTTTGGGTATAAAGACGCTGCCAGGAGAGGCAAGCAATGCATGCGATTGTTATGATCGGCACTGCCCTCCCGGGCAACGGCTCCGCTTGAGCGGCAACACCTGTCCGCAACCCTGCCGAACGGGGAGGGGCTTCACCCACCATATGTTGGGGCAATCGCCAGTTGCAGAATGACGACCGCATCGCACGCTCTGCGACTGTCCACACATATGGAATGCCGAGGAAGATCATCGCCATGCCCGTGTCCTCCACCATCCTTGCTGATCTGCGCAAAGCCGTGGTCCAACAAGGGACCAATCCCTACCAGATCGCCAAATCGAGCGGCATGCCCTTGACCACGGTGCAGCGTCTGCTCCAGGTCGATCGCCATGTCCCCCTGCGCAACGTGGAACTGCTCCTGGAGACCCTGGGTCTTCAGGTGTCGCTCGTGCCCAAGAAGCGTTCGCCCTCGGCACGGCGGCGGGGCAGCGCCAAGCGCTGACAGCGAGCGACGGCGCCAGCAGCGCTCCTGGATAGGCTCCGCGCACGCGGTAGCGGTGCGTCGGCATCCCCATTGCCGAACGTTCTGTCCGCGCTGACAGCGTCCGCGTCTCCTGCGCCTGAGGCCGTCGCACGCGGCCCGGCCTGTCCGTCGCTCGTCAAGCGTCGGGGGTCGAGCGCCGTAAGCATCTGGAGCCGCTCTCGTTGCGACGTCAGAGACGGGCCGCAGGCTGGCCCAGCCCATCATCATCATGCTATCATCTTGGTAGCGGTAGCGTGGAGGCTGTCCCCCCTTCACCATTACCGGATGACTGCCCATGCGCCCGATCTTCCGTACCGCGATCGCCTGTGCCTGTCTGGCGTCCTCGATGCCGCAGGGCTACGCCGCCGAGGTCAGCCTGGGATCATCCGACGATCCGGCAGCTGCGATGCAGGCATCGCTCCATGCCCTGCGCGTCAATGACCTCGCCACCCTGCTTACCGCGACCCCGGCCGAAGCGCAGGCCCTGACCTCGGCACTGGCCGATGGTGCACTTGCCCACGACCGCTTCCTCTCCGACCGCCTCGACGAGCTGCTGCGCGAGGCGGCCTCGCCCGATGCCACGGCGCAGCTGATCGCCGCCTGGTCGGCGCGCGTGCCGGTGAGCGGCAGTGCCGACCTCGCCGCCGCCCTGGTAGCCCTCGCCCATCCTGCAGGCGCTGCGTCCGGAGCTCCGGCCCCGGGCGGACCTGGCGGTCCAGGCGGACCGCCTGGAATGCCAGGTCCTGGACCTCGGCCCATCGACTGGCGCATGCTCACCGGCGTCGCCCTCACCCAGCTGCTGGCGCGCGGCCTGGAGACCCAGCAGGTCGAGGCCGTGCAGCAGCTGCTCGACGCGGCAGCCCGGTGGGTGGTCGACCTCGACATCCACGACGCCAGACGTGCAAAGCTCGCGAGCGCCGCCGCCATCGCCGCCGTCGGGGATCTCCAGGTCGCGACCATCAACGACCTCTGCCAGCTTCCCATCAGCACCCTGATCACACGTGGCTCCGAAGCGCTCGTCCAGCTCAAGGCCCTGGCATCCGCATATGGCGTCGATGCCGATGCGATCCTGGATTCAGCGAGCGTCGCCGATGGCCCGGCACTCGCCGGACATCCGCCGGTCTCGACCGTCATCGTCAGCTTCACCGCCTTCAATGTCCGGCACCAGCTCCCGCTCGCGGTGGTCCGCTCCGACGCCGGCACCTGGCGGTTGCGCGCCGACTCCCCCATCCCCCGCCTCCTGGGCCTACGCCTCAGCCTGCTCCAGGCGCTGGTCTTCAGTCTCGGCCCACCACCCGGCTTCGGACCGGGCGGACCGGGCGGTGGCGGGGCCAACCGGGATGCCGGGGCCACCCAACCACCGCCACCGCTGCCGCGTGGCGACAACGGCTTCTAGGCCATGGCCGGCGCGCCCTTCGTGCAGTGCCTGCTCGCCTGGATACTCGGCTTGGCGACCGCCCCCGGGGCGACGCAGGTGACGCTCTGCTCGCCCATTACGACCGTGGTGCCGTACCTCGGGGCCTGGGACGGTGGTGCGCTGGTGCTCACCGCCGAACTGATCGTCCCGGGTGAAGCCCCTGCGGATCTGGGCGTCGGCGCCTATGTCTCGGATCGCCATGGGGCGTGGTACCAGACCTGCCAGGACGGCCACCTCGCCCCAGGCCATCACCGCATCCGCTTCTCCCTCGGTCCCGCCGACCCCCTGGTCTCCGAACCCATGCACCACGGCTGGTCGCCAGGCGCCAGCGCCCTGATGGCGAAAACCGGCATCTTCTTCTATAGCGCCGCCGGCAGCCGCACCGAAATAACGATCACCTCCCTGGCGGTCGCGCCATTGCCGGATGTCCCGGCCGCGGGTGCAACGGTGAAGCGGCTGCTCGACCTGCGCCTGGGCGATGGCACCGCGACCGTAGCCGCGGGAGAACGCTGGACCATTCAGGTCCGCCCCGACCCGATGCCGGCCAACCCCGATGATCCGCGCCAGTTCACCCTCGCTGCCGTGATCACCGGACCGGATGGCGTGGCTATGCGCATTCCCGGATTCTCCTACCAGGCCATGACGCTCGATGACCGCGGCGACCGCGAGGATGCCACCCCGCACGGCCCCGGCATCATGCAGGTGCGCTTCCGCGCACGTCAGCCCGGCCGCTACCAGGTCAGCCTCGAAGCCAGCTGGGAGGGCGGCCCGACAGTCGTCACCGCCGTGCCCGCGCTGACCGTCACCGGGCAGCCCTGGGACTGCTATGCGCGGGTCGACCCGCTCGACCCGCGCTTCTTCGCCGTTGGGGGGGACTTCTGGTGGCCGATCGGGTTGAATGTACACAGCGTCAACGATGTGCGCAGCCAGGAGAACCTCGGTACGCGCCTGACGACCGATCGCCGCGCCGCGGCCACCATCGCGCAGCTCCGGCGCCTTGCCGCAGGCGGCGGCACTGCTGCCGAGATCTGGTTGGCGAGCTGGAACCTCGGCCTGGAGTGGCGCGCCGATTGGCCGGGATTCGCCGGCCGCATGCGCTACAGCCAGGAGCAGGCCGCGCGGCTCGACGCCGTGCTGGACGCCGCCTGGGCGCTCGGCGTGCGGGTCAACCTGGTGATCGCCAACCATGGCCAGATCTCGGCGCGCATGGACAGCGAGTGGCGCGACAATCCGTGGAACCGCGCCACTGGCGGACCGATCGCGGACCCGGCGCTGATGTTCTCAGCTCCCGAGGCGCTCGACGGCCAGGAGGCCATGCGCCGCTACCTCATCGCACGCTATGCCGACCACCCGGCGATCATGGGCTGGAAGCTGTGGTCCGAGATCAACCTCACCGCCGGCAATCAGGATGCGCAGGCGCATCAGACGATGAAGCGCTGGCATGAATTCGCTGCCGCGCGCTGGCGCGCCCTCGATGCCTATGCCCACCCCATCACCACGCACTGGGCCGGAGATTACCGCAGTTCGGACTGGGACATCGCCGGCTTGCCGGGAATGGCCTACCTCTGCATCGACGCCTACCATGGCGGCCCGGGGGGCTGGGGCGATGGCGGCACGCTCGCCGCCCTGCTCTCGGATAGCGTGCTCGACAGCCGCGACGGCCTGGCGCGCTTCCGCAAGCCGGTCCTGGTCACTGAATATGGTGGTAGCGCGATGGGGGCGAGCGATACGTTGCTGCGCGCCGAGCATGCCTCGGCGTCCTGGGCGGCGCTGGTCAGCGGGCATGGCGGCGCCCCCATGCTGTGGTGGTTCGAATG
>PLEW01000120.1:0-148 GCA_003136555.1 Planctomycetota bacterium
AGGCGAGCGGATCGACGGCGGGGAAGATGCCCTTCTCGGCGATCGAGCGCGCCAGATTGGTGGTGGCATCGAGGTGGGCGAAGGTGTTGGCCGGGGCGGGGTCGGTGTAGTCGTCGGCGGGCACGTACACCGCCTGGATCGAGGTGAT
>PLEW01000120.1:197-2488 GCA_003136555.1 Planctomycetota bacterium
AGCGGAAGATGTTGTCGATGAACAGCAGCACGTCCTTGCCCGACTGGTCGCGCAGGTATTCGGCCTGGGTGAGGGCCGAGAGCGCGACGCGCAAGCGCGCGCCCGGTGGCTCGTTCATTTGCCCGTAGCACAGGGTGCAGCGGCTCTCGCCCGCGATCACCATGGGATGGCCGTTGGCGTCCCACTTCGGATGGCCATGCTCATCCTTCTCGACCTTGAGCACCCCCGATTCGATCATCTCGTTCCACAGGTCGTTGCCTTCGCGCGTGCGTTCGCCCACCCCGGCGAACACCGAGAAGCCGCCGTGGTGCTTGGCGACATTGTTGATCAGCTCCATCAGGATGACCGTCTTGCCCACCCCGGCGCCGCCGAACAGGCCGATCTTGCCGCCCTTGACGTAGGGCGCGAGCAGGTCGACGACCTTAATCCCGGTGACGAACAGCTCGGTCTCGGGGTTGAGCTCGGAGAAGGCCGGGGCCTTTGCATGGATCGGCCGGCGCTCGCAGGTCGCCGATACCTGCGGTCCGTTGTCCACCGTGTCGCCGAGCACGTTGAAGATGCGCCCGAGGGTCTCGGGGCCCACCGGTATGCTGATCGGCGCCCCGCTATCGGTGACCGCGGTGCCGCGGGTGAGGCCGTCGGTTGTCGACATCGCCACCGCGCGCACGCGATTGCGCCCGAGGTGCTGCTGCACCTCGGCGACCAGCTTGCTCTGAGCCCCGCTGCTCGGGTCGGTGATCTGCATCTCTATGGCATTGTAGATCGCCGGCAGGATCGCGAACTCTGCGTCGAGGGTCGAACCGATGACCTGGACGACGGTGCCGGTGTTGGGGGCGGTGCTCATTGTCGGTGTGCCTTGGGGAACTCGGGTTCAGGAAGGGGAAGGTGGCGGGGCCCTGGTCAGGCCATGGCCTCGACGGCGCCGACGATCTCGGCGATCTCTTGCGTGATCTTGCCCTGGCGGCCGCGGTTGTAGGCGCTCGACAGGCTCTTGACCATGTCGGCCGCGGCGTCGGTGGCGTTCTTCATCGCCACCCGGCGTGCGGCGTGCTCGCCGGCGGTGGTCTGGAGCAGGGCCGAGAACAGGGCGATCTTCACCGTGCGCGGGATGAGCGTCGCCAGCAGCTCCGCAGGCTCGGGCTCGTAGATGAAATAGGCGCGCGGTTTCGCCTCGGCAGCGCCATTGGCGGTGCCCTCGCCTTCCTCCGGCTGGCCGCCGGCGGGAAGCATGACGTAGGAGTCGGGGACCTGGCGGGCGGCGCTGATGAAACGCGCGTAGACCACCTCGACGAGGTCTGCCTCGCTGGCATTGTACGCCTTCATCGCCTCGACGGCGATCTCCTCGGCGCGCGCGAAGGTGGTCTTGCCGACCACCCCGGTGTAGGTGGCGGTCGGGGTGCGGCCGAGGAAGCTGAGCATCGCATTGGCCTTCTTGCCCAGGGCGATGAAGTTCACCTGGCGGCCCTTGGCCTCGTGCTCCTTGGCGCGGCGCACGGCCAACGCTACCAGGTTGGCGTTGAAGGCGCCCGCCAACCCGCGGTCGGCGGTGGCGACCAGGATGGTCACCCAGTTCACCGGGCGCTTCTCCATCAGCGGATGCTTGGTGCCGCCGCCGCCGGCGGCGCTGATGGTCGCCACCAGCTCGCGCAGCCCCTCGGCGTAGGGGCGGGAGGCGGCCGCGGCATCCTGCGCCTTCTTGAGCTTCGCCGAGGCCACCAGCTCCATGGTGCGGGTGATCTTGCGCGTGTTCTGGGCGCCCTTGCGCCGCTTGCGGATGTCTCGGAGGTTGGCCATGGCTGGGTATGCCGGGTGTGCGTGGTGGGCGGGCTGCGGGGTGCGCTAGTTGAGCTTGTGCTTGATCTTGAAGCCGTCCTTGAAGCGCTTGCCGGCCTCCTTGAAGCGCTTCTCGCTGTCCTCGCCGATGGCCTTCTTCTCGGCGATCTCCTTGCCGACCGACGCGTACTCGCCGCCGAGGAAGACCAGGAACTCCTTCTCGAAGGTGCCGACCAGCGCCACCGGGATGTCGTCGAAGAGGCCCTCGCCGGCGCCCTTGATCATCAGCACCTGGTCCTCGACGTTCATCGGCTGGGCCTGGCCCTGCTTGAGCAGTTCGACCATGCGCGCGCCGCGATCGAGCTGCTTCTGGGTCGCCGGATCGAGCTCGGTGCCGAGCTGGGCGAAGGCTTCGAGTTCGCGGTAGGCGGCGAGGTCGAGCCTGAGCGTGCCGGCGACCTTCTTCATCGCCTTGATCTGCGCCGCGCCGCCGACGCGCGACACCGAGATGCCGACAT
>PLEW01000120.1:2525-14027 GCA_003136555.1 Planctomycetota bacterium
TGGAGATAGAAGACGTCGCCGGGATAGGCTTCGCGGCCGGGCGGGCGGCGCAGCAGGAGCGACATCTCGCGGTAGGCGGCGGCCTGCTTGGAGAGGTCATCATAGGCGCAGAAGGTGGCGATGCCGCGACCGCCCTCGGCCACCGCCTTGGGCACGAACTTGCCGTCGACCAGCCGCGGCTGGCCATTCTCCTGCTCCCAGGTGTTGTACATGAAATACTCGGCCATCGCCGCCCCCGCATAGGGCGCGAGGTACTGCAGCGGCGCCGGCTGCGAGGCGGCGGCGCTCACCACGATGGTGAAGGCCATCGCCCCAGTCTCCTCGAGCTGCTTGACGATGCTCGCGACCGTCGACTCCTTCTGGCCGATGGCGACGTAGACGCACACCACGCCCTTGCCCTTCTGGTTGATGATGGTGTCGATGCAGATCGCGGTCTTGCCGACCTTGCGGTCGCCGATGATGAGCTCGCGCTGGCCACGTCCGACCGGGATCATGGCATCGATGCACTTCAATCCGGTCTGCAGCGGCTCATGCACGCTCTTGCGGTCGGCCAGGCCGGGCGCCGGCGATTCGACCCTGCGCGTAGCCTGGCTGGCGATCGGGCCCTTGCCGTCGATCGGACGGCCGAGCGGGTCGACGACGCGGCCGAGCAGCGCCTGGCCGACCGGCACGTCGAGCACGCGCCTGGTGCGCTTGGCCAGACCGCCCTCCTTGAGCGAGGTGTACTCGCCCATCACCACCGCGCCGATCACCCCTTCCTCGAGGTTAAGCGCGAGGCCGTAGGAGCCGTTGTCGAAGGCGATCATCTCGCCTGCCATGCAGCCGCGCAGGCCGGTGATGCGGGCGATGCCATCGCCCACCTGCACGACCGTCCCGACCTCATCGACCACCACGTTGGCGCCGTAGCTCTTGAGCTGCTCCTTGATCAACGAGGTCATTTCATCGGCACGGATCTTCACGAATACTCCTTCACGAAAGGGACGGGCAGGGCGTTGGCCGGAGCGGCCGGCATGGCGCTCACAGATCCCACAGGCGGTCGGTGAGCGGAATGGTCAGGATGCGGTTCTTGATCTCGTCGAGCTGGCGCCGCACGCTGCCGTCGACCAGGAGGTCGCCGTTGCGCACGGTGAGGCCGCCGATCAGCGCCGGGTCGCAGCTCGAGGTGATCAGCGTGCCGGGCCCGAAGATGCGCTTGAGGCTGGCGGTCAGGCCCAGGCTGCCGGCATCGCGGAGCGGGGCCGCGGTGGCGACCTGGACGCGCACCAGCCCGACCTCGGCCTCGGCGATGCGTACCGCCTCGCGGGCGATCTGCGGCGCATCGGCGAGGCGGTTGCGCTCGACCAGCAGGAGCAGGAGGTCGAGCACCTCGGCCTCGAGCTGGCCACTGAGCGCGGCCTTAAGCGCCTGCAGGGCGCGTTCCTTGCCGAGGCGCGGGTTGTCGAGCTGGCTGATGGCATCGAGGTCGAGGGCGTCGATGAGGGTGCGGCACGACTCGACCACCGCGGTGCGCTTGCCGCGCTCGTCGGCGAGCTCGAGCAGCGCCTCCGCGTAGACTCCCGCGACGGTGGCGGCGCCCATGTCCTAGCCCGCCTTCCCGGCCGAGCTCTCGTAGGCGCTGATCGCCGACGAGACCAGCTCCTCATGCTTGGCGCCATCGAGATGCTGGTGCACCACCTTCTCGGCGACCAGCAGCGAGATCTCGGCGATCTCCCGGCGCAGGGTGACCAGGGCGGTGTTGCGCGCGGTCTCGATGTCGCGCAGGGCGCGGTTGCGCGCCGCCTCGATCTCGACCCTGCCCTGCTCGGTCATGCGCACCTTGTGCTCCTCCGCCTCGCGCCGTGCCTCGCCCATCAGCTTGGCGATCTCCGCCTCGGCGCCGCGCATGCGCGCCTCGAGTTCGGAACGCACGTGCTTGGCCTTGGTGTAGGCGGCTTCGGATTCCTTGAGCTCGCGCGCGATCTTCTCCTCGCGGGCGTCGACCGCGGCCAGGATCTGCTTGACCCCGAGCTTGAGCAGGATCAGCACGAAGACCACGAAGGCCGAGACGGACCACCAGAAATGCACGATGTTGTCGCTGAAGAACTCGTTCATGGTCGGTCCTGACGGCGGTTGGGCACGCCCCGCGAAGGTCGGGGCGGGTGGAAGGCGGAGCTCAGTTCAGGGTGTAGACGAGCACGATGCCGAAGAGGAAGACCAACTCGACGAAGGCGATGCCGATGAACATCATGGTGCGCAGGTTGCTGGTCTGCTCGGGCTGGCGCGCCATGCCATTGATCATCGCGGCCACCACCAGTCCGATGCCGATGCCGGCGCCGCCGCCGGCGGCGCCATAGGCCACGCCCTTGCCGATCGCCACCGAGCCGCGCGCGGCCTCCTTGGCGGCATCGAGCACCGCATCGGCGGCGGGCAGGGCTGAGCTGATGGTCTGGACGAGGGTCAGGAGGTCGGCCATGGTTGGCTCCTTGGATGAGGGAGGGGGAGAGAGGGGGAAAGAGGGGGGTCAGTGGTCAGGATGCGCGCACAACCCGATGAAGACCGCGCTGAGGAGGACGAAGACGTAGGCCTGCAGCAGCGCGACCAGGAGCTCGAGGGCGTAGAGCGCGACGGTCATCAGCCAGCCGAAGGCGCCGAGCGAAGCGGTTTCCATGTACGAGGTCGGGTCGGTGGCATGGATGACGAAGCCGAGGCTGGCGAACACCAGGATCACGGTATGGCCGGCGAACATGTTGGCGAACAAGCGCAGCGCCAGCGCCACCGGGCGGATGAAGAGCTGTGAGATCTCCATCACGAAGAGGAAGAGCCAGAGCAGGATCATCAGCGGATTCCATGACCACGGTAACGGCACCAGCTTGACCCAGAAGGCGAACAGGCCGTTCTCGCGGATGCCCATGTAGAACATCAGGCCCATGATCGACAGCGCGAAGGCGGCGGTGACGAAGATGTTGCCGGTGGCGGTGGCGAAGATCGGGATCAGGCCGAACAGGTTGCAGGCGAGCAGGGCGAGGAACAGGCTGGCGAAGAACGGCGTCCAGGCATCCGGATGGTGCTTGATGTTCGGGCGCACGATCTCGTCGCGCACGAACAGCACGGTGGCCTCGAGCATATGCTGGATGCGGTTGGCCGGCTGGTACTGGGTCGGCTTGCGGCGGGCGAAGACCAGCAGCAGCAGCGCGGCGAGGGTCAGCGCGATGGTGCTCCAGAAGGTCTGCTGGTCGAAGAAGGAGAGCGCGCGCGGCAGGCTGCCGATCAGGCTCTCATCGCGCGCCACCACCATCGACTTGGCGAGCTCGGCGGCGGGCGGGCCGTGGTAGTGGGCGCCGGCGGCGGTGGCGTTGGCCCACACCATGGTGTCGAGGTCGGGTTCGGCCGAGGCATAGCCCGGCTTATGCTCGATATGGTCGTAGTTGAGGCGCGCGTAGGTGGCGAGGTCGAGGATCAGCAGGGGGTGGCCATGAACCCATTCGATCGCGGGATAGGACTGGCTGTGCGATTTGCGCACTTCCTCGAAGTTGAACACCGACTGCGGATCGGCTTCGGGGTGGTGGGCCGGTGCCGGAGTGGTCGCGCCCGGCGCGGCGGTCTCGGCAGGCGCGTCGCTGGCGGGGGCGCTGGTCGGCGTGGATCCCGGTTCAGGCACGGATCGGCTCCTCGATGAGCGCGCGCACGCGCTGGTTGGCGGGGGAAGCGCGCCGCCCGGTCAGCGATGGCTGCACCGGTCGGAGGTGGGTGCCAGGTCCCAGCGCCCGGTCAGTCGCACGCATGCGGGAGCCGGCACCGCTCCTAGCGACCGCAGGGCGCGGATTCGAAAATGCTGCGTTGGTCGGCATGGTGTTTGGAGCGGCGCGCGCACCATAAGGTCGGCCTTCCGCTGTCAAGCATTCCTCCGTAAAATGATCGATTAGACCTCCATTCATGCACTGAGCGCATGCATTACGGTTTACTGTCGCGTCATTTCCTCTTTTATGCGCCTCCTCATAGTCCTGCCTGGCTGGTCCGAAGGAGACTCGTCAGCGGTCACTTCGTGCTTGCCGGATGAGTGAAGGGGGGAATTATCTGCCCTCCTCTCAGCGTGTCTGCACTGCGGGTGGACATGGCAATCGCGCGGGCACGTCTGCGCAAGGAAGTCGGCGCATGGCTTTGGGATCCGCTGACCATGTTCACCTGGTACGTTCGTACCCAGCTGTAGCTCTTAGGCAGACGATGACCGACGAACCGCCAGGCAGACGATGACCGACGAACCGCCGCTGAAGTCCGCGCCGTCCAAGACCCCGGATGCGGAAGACCGCTCCCAGACCGTCCCGGCGGCCGGGTGGGATGGTGCCAAGACCGTGCAGCTGCCCGGTGCCGCGCCTGCGACGCCTGATCCGCAAGCGACGCTCCCGGTCGCGGAATTCGGCGCCGGCTCCGCTCCGACCATCGCCCAGGATTTCGCGCGCCACGCAGCCGCGACCCTGCCGGCGACCGTGGCCACCATGCCAGCGCCACCGGCACCGATCACCGGTCAGGAGGCGACCGTCATCACCGCGGTGCCGCGCAGCAATCAGCTCGTCGCCACCCAGCCGACGGTGACGGGTCGTGAATCGACCATGTTGACGGGCGGTACCGGACCCGATGCGCAGACCGCCATATCGCATTCCGGACAGACGGGTTCCTTCGCGCCGCAGACCCAATCGCTGACACGTACCGGACGCACGCGCATCAATCTGAATCTGCCTGCCGAGGCCCGCCAGCTGGACGAGAAGCTCCAGCTGTCGCGCAGCTCGGTGCTGTCCGAGATGGCGACGACGCGGCATGCCCGCGGCGATTCGCTGCCGCCCGGCATTCAGAAGCTGATCGCCGAGCAGGGCACCGAAGGCCGCTATGCTATCACCAAGCCGCTCGCGGCTGGCGGCATGGGCGCGGTGCTCGCCATCGAAGACCATGATTTCCGCCGCGGTGCGGCGATGAAGGTCATCCATGGCAAGTTCGCGCAGAACCCCGAGGCGGTCGAGCGCTTCCTGGCGGAAGCCCAGGTCACCGCCCAGTTGGAGCATCCCAACATCGTGCCGATCCACGATCTCGGGGTGATGGACGACGGCACGCTCTACTTCACCATGAAGCTGATCGAGGGCCAGAGCGTCGGTGGCGTGGTCAAGGCGCTGAAGGCAGGCGATGCGGCGGCGCTGGCGCGCTGGACCGAGGAGGAGAAGATCCTCACCTTCCTCAAGATCCTCGACGGCGTCGGCTT
Organism: Planctomycetota bacterium; assembly: GCA_003136555.1. Classification (GTDB taxonomy): domain Bacteria; phylum Planctomycetota; class UBA11346; order UBA11346; family UBA11346; genus BOG-1363. Next base: position 7,753 of record PLEW01000120.1, read on the forward strand.
TGCGCACAGCCGGGGGGTGGTGCACCGCGACATCAAGCCGGACAACGTGATGATCGGCGCGCACGGCGAGGTGCTGGTGGTCGACTGGGGCATCGCCAAGGTGCTCAGCAACGCCGATCCGAAGAGCGAACTGGTGAAGCAGGTCGCCTCGGTGCGCGAGAAGCAGAGCCTGTCGCAGACCATGGAAGGGTCGGCGATGGGCACGATCTTCTACATGCCCCCGGAGCAGGCCGAAGGCAAGCTCGACCAGATCGACGGGCGTTCGGACATCTACGCCCTCGGCGCCACGCTCTATGAGCTGCTGTCGACCAAGCGCTGCCTCGATTCCGGCGGCCTGTCCGACATGATCGTCAAGATCGTCAATGGCAACTTCATCCCGCTCGAGACCGCCCTGCCGGGGGTCAACCCCGATCTCGCCGCGATCGTCCACCGGGCCATGGCGCTCACCCGCGAGCGCCGCTACCCGAGCTGCGCCGAGTTCGCTGCCGATCTGCGCCGCTACCTCAGCGGCCAGGCGGTCAACGCGCGCAAGCGCAACTTCCTCGAGCGCCTCGGGCGCTGGTACGCCCAGCACCGCCGCCAGGTGCAGGTGGGTGCGGCCATGGTGGTGCTGGTGGCCGGGACGGCCGTGACCATGCAGGTGCTGGACCGCCGCCATACCGACCAGCGGATCGAGGCATTCGTGGCATCGGCGCATGCGCTCGCCGACCACGCGAGCGGTGCGGAGGAGATCCCGGCATTGCAGAAGGCGGCCGAGGCTCTGGGCTCAGCCTATAACCTCGACTCCAGCCGCGCAGATGTCGGCAAGTACCAGAATCAGATCGAGCTGCGCCTGGACTCGGCCACTGCGGCGCACGAGGCCGAGCTCAAGCGCCAGGCCGGCATCGCCAAGGCGGCGAGCCTTCTGGAGGAGAGCATCCCGCTCAAGGCCGCCGACAAGCTCGACGAGGCGCGCGAGCGGCTGGTCGCCGCCTCCCGCCTGGCGCCCGAGAACCAGGCGGTCGCCGAGGCGCTCGCGGACGTCAATCGCATGCTCGCCAATGAGCACCAGCGCAAGCTCGAGGCCGAGGCGGGGGCGCTCAAGGCGCGTGGCGACCAGATCCTCGCCCAGGCGGCCAAGCTCGAGCTGGGCGATGCGCGCATCGATGGCCTGCTGACGCAGGCGACCGATGCCTACAAGCAGTCCCTGGCCACCGGCAAGTCCATCAGCGGCATCGACGACCAGGTCAAGGCGAGCGCGCTGCTGCGCGCCCAGGCCGCCGAGGCGCGCAAGGTCATCGAGGCCGCGCGCCAGGGCAAGCTCGCCGCGACCAAGGCCAGCGAAGCGCTGGCCGCCAAGCGTTTCGAGGATGCCAAGGCGGCGATCAGCCAGGCGCTCGGCTTCGTCCCCGGCGAGGCCGGTTTTGAGCAGCTGAAGCTGCAGATCCTCGAGGCCGACCGCCTCGACCAGGAGGCTCGCCGGCTCGCCGATGCGAAGGCAAAGAGCCAGGCGGCGACCGCCGCGGCGACCGCCGCGGCGACCGCCGCGCTGGCGGCGAAGAAGTTCGAGGAGGCCAAGGCTGCCATCCATCAGGCGCTCGGCTTCGTCCCTGGCGATCCGGCGGCCGACCAGGTGCGCCTGCAGATCCTCGAGCAGGAGCGTATCGACACCGTGGCGCGCACCGCGGCCGAGCAGCAGCGCAAATGCCTCGAGGCCACCCAGCAGGCGCGCCAGGCGCTGACGGCCGGCAATCTGCCGCACGCGGCCGAACTGATCGCCCAGGCCATCGGCTATGTCCCGGGCGACCTCGAGGCGCAGAAGGCGCGTGATGAGATCCGCGAGGCGCAGCGCCTGGCGGCGCATGCGGCCCAGCTGGCCGATGCCCGCGCCAAGGCCTCCACCCAGCTGGCCGCGGCGCGCACCGAGTTGGACAAGCTGCATGCCGAAACCGCCCATCTCGCCACCGCCAGCGCCACCCTCGACCGGCTCAAGATCGAGCTCGGTGGGCAGACGCCGGACAGGCAGGCGCCGCTGTGGCAGGCGCATCGCGATCTGCACGCCGCCCAGGATGCCAGCTCGGAGCACTGGTCGCTCGCCGAGGCGGCGGCCCAGAACGTCCTGGCCCTGCTCGCTGAACAGCCCAGCGATCCCCAGGCCGCCGCGGCGCGCAGCGTACTCGCCGAGCTCTACCAGGAGCGCCTCACCGACGCGCGCGCCCGCCATGACCTGACCGCCAGCGCGGCCTTCGCCAACCTGCTGCGCCGCTACGATGACGGCAAATACGCCAGCCTGTTCACCGACAAGGGCACGCTGACCATCAGCGGCCCGGCCGGCACGGTCATCAGCCTGCGCACGGTGGACCAGGGCCCCGATCTGCGCCTGGTCGCGGTCAGCGAACCGGCGACCATCACCCTGCCCTGCCCACCGCGGATACTGCCCGGCGGCCGCTACCAGCTGAGCGCCGGCGATGTGCTGATCAGCGCGCAGATCTCCGCCAGCCATCCGCTCACCATCGCCTGGCCGGGTGCCCTGCCGAGCATCCCCGGCATTCCGCTGCGCTATGTTCCCGCCGGTCCCGCGACCAAGGCATTCCTGCTCGGCCAATACGAGATCACCCAGGATCTCTACGACCAGTTCATCCACGACAAGGCCCAGTTCGCCGCCGTGCAGGCGGCCTGGCGCACCTCCATGCTGGATGCCAAGGGCACGACCCCGCTGTCGTTCGTGCCGCGAGGCGCTCCCGCCGGTCCGGAGTACTGGCAGGCGACTGCGCATGGCGACAAGAATTCCGAGCTCGATACCCTGGATATGCCAAAGGCCTACACCGGCTTGCCGGTGACCGGCATCAGCCGCGACGATGCCACGGCCTACTGCGCCTGGCTGAGCACGAAGACCGGTCTGCGGGTGCGTCTGCCGAGCCAGGCGGAATGGCAGTTCGCCGCCACCGGAGGCGATGAGCGCCGCGTCTACCCCTGGGGCGATGAGTTCGATGTCTCGCTTGCCGTCACCGCCTTCGTGCCGGGGCAGAAGGGCACGGCGCGCGACAGCGCGATGAAGATCGGCTCCGCGACCAGCGATGTCGGGCCGTTCGGCCACCTGGATCTCGCCGGCAATGTGCGCGAATGGCTCGGCAATACCGGCGAGTCGGCCGGCATCCAGCATGGACTGATCGCCGGAGGCAGCTGGAGCGATGACCGGCCCGAGCAGTTCCGCACCAGTGCGAGTGAATCCGTCCCGCCCAACTACGTGGGAGCCTCGATCGGCTTCCGCATCCTCGTCGACCTTCCCTAATCGGCAAAGCCGGAGTCCTGGATGAGAGCCCTGCCCCTGCTGTTGATCGTCTGCGCTGCGGTTGCAGAAGACCAGCCCGCCCCGTCACCCGTTCCCAAGCCCGCGGCCGGGACGACCGTCCCCACCCCGGCTGCTCCGCCGACCCCGAGCTCCAGCGGAACCAATCCGCCATCCATCACGCCGAGCCCAACGCCCACCCCGCCGGCGCCCTCGAGCGGCGCGCCGACCACCGTGCCGGCACCGACCGCATCCGGGTCGCGCGGCCAGGCGGCCGGAGCCGCCGGGGCCGCCGCCTCCGCCCCGCCGCCCCGGCCCTTCACCGTCACCCTCGAGCTCGATGCCGGCGCCGACAGCAACGTGCTCTACCAGGACAACTCCAACCCCAACGCCACCCGGGATNNAGCCTCGACCTCGGCGGCGACATCCGCGCGACCTACCACGCGGTCCAGCAGGCGAAGGCGATCGTCAATGTCGTCGGTGATGTGCGCTACGACGACTATCCGAGCATCCACGACGCCGACTACCTGCGCGCCGGCGCTGCGGTGGTGGGGCAGTACCATCTCGATCTCTTCGACCCGGGCATGGTGCTGGGCTACAACAAGCTCTACATCGGCGATGCCGCCGTGGCGTCGGTCGCACGCGTCAGCGTGACCGCGACCCGCATCGATTCAGACCGCCGCAATGTCGAGAGCCTGATCATCGATTGCCAGCCGGTGCACTACGATCATGACCAGCCCGACTCGGGAGCGCTCTATGACGTGCTGCTGCGGCATTGGTGGCTGTTCGAGCCGGGCTCGGGGCGCAAGCGCGTGGAAGTGTCGCTGGGAGCCGGAGACTATGCCGCCAACGTGGGCAGCTCCTCCTACCGCTCGGTCACCCCTGGGCTGGCGGTGAAGGACCGCTTCGACAACCCCTGGCTGGTCGGCGGTCCGCTCGATGTCGCGGCCGGCTCCCAGATCGAATTCCGCCATTACGAGGATGCCTATCCCGGCCTGGACACTGAGCATCAGACCATCTGGTCGGCTGATGCCTCGATCGACCGCTGGCTGAGCTCGTCGCTGTCGGTCGGCCTGTATGGCATCTATACATTCCGCGATTCCAACATCGACGGTCGCAGCTATCGTCGCTTCCAGGAGGGTGTCCGCCTCCTGGCCACCTGGTAAGCAGCACAAGGATCACCCCATGACCATCGCTGTCCTTCCGCTCCTGGCGCGGCGCACGGCATTCGTCGCCGCCATCCTCGCCTTCGCGTCGCTGCTCTCGGCGCAGGAACTGGCGACCTGGCAGGTGGGAACCGGCACCGTCAATGGCGTCGGTGCGCATCCCGGCATGATGATCGCCGACGGGGTGCTGGTGGCCGACTCCGGCACGCAGCCCGCACGCGTGGTCCTGCTGACCGCCCCCAAGAGCGTGATCACCCTGGGCGCCAATGCCGCGTTCTCCCTCGCGGTCGAGGATCAGGGCGGAGCCAAGCACCTGATCATCGCCCTGGATCGCGGCGCCATCGAGGTCAGCCTCGGCAACAAGGGCGGCTACGCGGATGTCATCGTGCGCGGCGCGGCGATGAATGTGCGGGTCACCGGAACGCTGTTCGTGGTCGAGCGGGTGCGTCGTGACGCCGATTACGTCGCCCTGGTCAGCGGTCACGTCAAGGTGGGCCTGCGCCGTGAGATCGCCGACGCGCTGCACAAGCCGGGCGAAGAGGTGGATCTGCAGCAGCACCAGGGGCTCTCGGGCACCACCGGCAGCGGCCTGGGCCCGATCGAGATCCTCAGCGGACGGCCCTCGGTCGGCGATACCACCCATACCATCCACGACCAGAGCACCCTGGGGAACGGCTCCTGGCCGGATGGCGACAACCCCGAGGTGCTCGGGCAGGCCGCCAGCGCGGGCGCCGGCTCGACCAACGGACCGAACACCGGCATCGACAATTCGGGTGTCAATGGCGCCCCATTGCCAGCCCCTCCACCGGGCTCGCTGGGGCTGGGAGCGAACAATCCGCTCAACAACTCGCTGCAGAACGACATCAACAACCAGATCTTCCAGGGTCTGGATCATGGCAGTCTCGGCCAGCAGATCCTCGAGAACACCCTGACGCCGGGGCCTCTGGGCGCGCCCCCGCGTCCTCCGCACTAGATCCGGATCGTCATCCCGCCGCGGCACCCTGCCGCGCGGCTGCCAAGTACCAAGGTCCTCGGCACCCCGCTGTCGGGAGGCTCCTGGAGGAGCTCTGGCACCGGGGCAGTCGATCGGCTATCCGCACTCCTGCGCCCCGGTGTTGTCCGGATCGGCGGCGATGCTGGCGTCCCCGTCGATCACCCACCGTCGACTTACCAGACAGGAGGACCGTTGCGGTGTCATACAGAGAGGGGATGGTGGTGCCATAGAATGATACACGGACGGTACGGCTAAGCCTTTTATGTTCCATGATTTGCTGACTGGGCTTCTCCTCTGCAACAGGTTGCGACGCGGCGCGCGAATCCACGCGCGAATCCACGAAAGGTTCCCTCTCATGCTTCCACCGCACTCTTTGGACCGTTGGACTGCTGCGCTGAGCACGTGTCTCTGGGTGGTCCTGGCCATGGGGATGGCTTTCCTGCCGGGTCGTGCGCAGGCGACCGTGTTTGTGCCGGTCGCCGCTGACCTGCCCGCGACCATTCCCGCGCCCATCAACAATGTCGCCTCCGAGATCACTGTCGCCGGAGTCCTCAGTTCGATCTCCACCATCACCTGCTCCGTCTACCTCTCCTATCCCTACGTCGGCAACCTGGCCATGACCTTGACCAGCCCCTCAGGCATCGTCATCCCCCTGGCCGACCATGATGGCCTGGTCGATCCAGGCAACAACAACGGCGGCGGTGAGGCGGGGGGGGGTGGGAATGGCGTCGTCGGAGGGGGTGCGACCGTCGGAGCCCAGGGAAGCTACGGCACGGGCATCTCTGCCGCACCCAACGGCGTGGTGACCTTCATCAGCGGTAATCAGTACCCCCTGATCGCGGCTGTC
>PLEW01000199.1 GCA_003136555.1 Planctomycetota bacterium
ATTCGAAAGTGGTATCTTTGTCTACCGTTCTGACAAAGCGAGTCACCGAGGATGGGAAAAAGCCAGAGTCGACTGGATCAAGAAGCATGTATCCACCAAGAAGCATGAAATGGCGCTGTATGAGCGGATGTCCTGTGGATCACGGTACCCGCTGATCCTCGAAATGCGCATGTTGGAGATCATCATTGCGACCGTCCCTGGCGGCAGTTCCTTCGATCAGCAGATGGGCCGGTGGTTGTTGACGCATGTGGGAACAGCGTCTACACGCGTGCACATAATCGGAAGTGACCTGCTTGGTCCTGAAAATGTCGCATTCCATCGAAATGTCCTGGTGAGAAAGGAAATGTGCATGCAGCGAGGTTTACGTTTCCCCTGAAACAGAAGCCCCGACCTGCTCATCATCAGCGACCCTGCCCCTGGTGACTGTGCCGGGACTTCCCGGTGTCCGATACCTGACCATCACCTCCCGCCGGTTCGCCATGAGGCATCTGGGCACGCCTTGCGTTGGAGTCGCCTGCTCCCTAAGGTCCTATCCAACCAGGGAAGCGCCGATGGCAGAGCACGCATGGACTGCAGCAGCGTTGGATGCCGCGCGACGTTGCGGTGATGCCGAGGTCGATGCCATGGCGCAGCGCATCCTTTCCGATTCGCACAGCGATGACGCACCGGGACGGCTGGGCTACCTCCGCCTGTTGGATCTCGCTGACCGGTTGCTTGAGGCCCCTGAGTTGTATATGGCCAGGGATTCCCAGGTGCGCCGTGACCTCGATGCCTTGCCTGACGAATGTCGTACTTACTTCGATCCGCAGCCCGTACCCGAGTGGGTCGATGCCGAACTCCTCGCCATCGCCAGCCGGGTGTGGGACGAGAACATGCTGGTCATCATCTGGGTCCTGTATGCAGCCAGCCTGCCGTCCTGCTACCTCATCGCCAAGGGCATTCCTGCCCTCTATGATAGCGGTAAGCTGGCCGAGAAGCGCTTCATCTATCAGCGCATCTATGAAACCGGACTCATGCTCGAGGCGGTCATGGAGCCAGGTGGGATCAGCATCGTCAATGATGTCCGAGCTGACGCCAAACCCAGCGCACAGCGCTTCATGTGGGGTCGCGGCGTCATCGCTGCACGCAAAGTCCGCATGTTGCACGCCTCGATGCGCTACCTGCTCACGCATCCTCGGCCACCATCCGCGGGGACGAGTCCCGCCCGGCGTCTGACCGGGTTAGCGCCGTATGATGTGTCGACCTTGGGCGAGCCGGTGAACCAGGAAGACCTTGCCTATACCCTGCTGACCTTCGGCTTTACCATCCCGCGGGGACTTGCGACCTGGGGCTGCCGCCTGAGTGGACGCGAGAATGAGGCCTTCCTCCATACCTGGCGCGTCGTCGCCCATCTGATGGGCGTCTCGGCCGACTTGGTGCCGACGACTTGGCAGGATGCCACCGAGCTGTTTGGCATCATCCAGGGACGGCAGAAGGCCGGCAGCGCCATGGGTCGCGAGCTGACCGGGACACTGACTGAGTTCCTCGCGGATTACCTGCCGCAGTTCCTGGGCCCGACTCTTCCATCCATGCTGATCACGTCCCAACTCGGACCTGCCGATGCGGCGCTGATCCTGCCGACCGGCCATGCGACGCCAGGTCCTCTCCTGCGCGCCATCTTCTTCTGCAGTCTGCGTGTGATCAGGACGTATTTCTGGCTCACGAATGGTCTCATCCGCTTCCTACCAGCAGTGGGGAATGAACTGGGCAGCACCTTCCGCCAGGCCGGCGATGCTCTGGTCGACAGTTGGAGGGACGATTACCAACGCCTGCCGTTCTACATCCCAGCAACTGCCAATGCCCCCTGGACCGACCAACGCGGCGTGGATCCGCTCATTCGCACGCAGCTCCACGCCTGGCGGGTGCGGCTGTTCTATACCGTGGTCTGCGGCATCGTCTGCCTGGTCGCCGCTACCCTGATGGGTGCCTGCTTCGCCGTGCTCGTGCCGCTGCGCGCAATCGGGTGGATACCCTCTCTCGACCACGTGGGCTGGAGCCATCTCGTGCTCATCGGGGCGGGCATTGCGGCCGTCTACCTCGGTGGCCTCGTGATCCTGCAGCGGCTCGTTGCAACGCTGGTGCGCACGCGCCCGGGGCCACCGCCACCGACACCCTCAGCATCCATTTCTCGTGTGGCCGAACGGCGGTATCATCTGCGTCGCTGACCAGCGCCGGTTCGCCAGCATCCTGCGCTACTTCCGCATCATCAGCAAATGCGATGCGGCGGCTGCAGGTCAACCAGGCATGGTACGGGCGAGTGCGCACGGGCCGATGCCCAAGCTCCATCGTGCATACGACAATAAGGAACTGCACGGGACCCCGATTTCCCCGCTACGGCCACCGCGACCGGACAGCTGGTGATTAACTTCGCCGCAGTGGTTGATAACCCCAAGCTCAGCGGCCTGGAGATCATCCATGCTGCTCCCTAACTGATGTCCACCTTCAGTGTGGGAAAAGTCCAAGCTGGCAGCCTCCCACTTCACTTGGTGAGTGAAGATGGGGCCTTCACACTAGGCGTCTACCGAAATTTACGAGCACCAGATTCCCAGGTGATCGCTTAGCTCATTGCGACTACATTGCTCGGTCCCCCTGGCTAATACACACGCTAATTTACATTATCGTGTGTTTAATATGGAGAAAGAGGACCCCTACCGGACTCCCTGCCTTGCGCAAGTACTGCTTGCCACGTTAGCTCGATACCATATGATAATTGCATATGGAAGCGCCATGACTACCAGAACTATGCCTACCTCATTCTCGATACCTGACGACGTGCGTCGACGTGCCGGTTCGCGCGCTGCGAACGACGGCCTATCGCTGGCTTCTGCAGTTCGTCTTCTCCTCGCCGGTTACGCCTCTGGTCGCATCGCCATCGCCGCGGTAGGTGCGGATACCATTACGGTGGAGAAGGTCGAGGTGATCCCAATGGGAGCATCTACCAGGAAGCTTGCCGCTCGGGCCTTCGCAGCGGTGAAGAAGCATGGCCACAGGTAGGCTCTTCCTCACACGACATGCTGCCAAACGGGAAATCAAGGACGAGGCGGCACGTGCCGAGGTGATATCCGCCTGGCGGAAAGGAATATTCGACCCCCTCCCGGCTAAGGGCGTGCCTGGGTGTCGCCTCCTCAAGGCTTATGTGACGACGCCGCGCGGGCCCCGGCGGACACTGTATCTACTCCAGGACGTGACAGGCGACGCGATTTTCCTGATGCATCGCCCTAAAGGCGACCCGGTCGGCGATAATATGGCCTATGTCAACGTGGCATTCCGTAAAGCGGTGGGCAAGTCGATTATAATGGCAACCAATGACATTGAAGCGGGTGATTTCGAGATCGTTGTCCACGAGGATGGCCGGTGAATGGTGAACCCGCCAGATTGTAAGTTTTGACCAGGCGTGCCATGGGATGATGCGATCATCGCCCTGAATTGCCGTTGTCTATACACACGATAATATGAATTAGCGTGTGTATAAATTATGTGGTGGGCCAACGCCACCCGCTCTCAACTCGCGTTAACCACCCTTATCGATAGTCAGGAATTGCGCGATTATAGAGGGCCGAGAGTGCATTGAGCTGGTATTATTAGCCGGTCTTCTCGGGCGCTGGCTTCAGCAGTACGGCGCCGGCGGCGCCGAGAGCGCGATCAAATGTGAGCGTTGCCGCCTGAAGCGACCGGTGACGGTGCAGGATGAGGCGATCGACTAATCCTGCGCCGGGCGCAGCATCTAGTGCTTCAACGGCCTCGGGTGGATCGCCGTGCACGATTCCGGATGTGGTCATCTTCTGGAGGAGTTGCCGCGCCTGATCCTTGTCGAGCTTATAGTGATGCACGAGGGCATAATACGATTCGGCGAGGACCAGGTCTGTCACAACGACCATATCGCTCTCAGCATGCGCTTGCTCGAGTCGCTGCCGTGCGATCAGTGCCAAGTCGGCCGGCTGGCCGATCAACAAGCGCAGGACCACCGACGTGTCGAGTCCCAAGTTCACGTACGTTCCTGAGCAATGCCGCGGCCAATTGACGCGCGGATCGATTCCATGTCGTGGGGAATGCCCTCGGGTACTTGAGCACTGCCGATCCACGACCAGTCGACGCGATGGGGTCTCAAGACCCAGACCGGCTTGCCATCGACGACGGCCCGATCGACATCAAGGCGGTCGCCAGGATGCACGCCCAGCTCATCGCAGAGTTCCCGCGGGAGAGTGGCTTGGCGTTTGGATGTCAGCGTCATGGAGGGCATAGGAATTCCTTACATCGTTCAATAAATAGTAAGGTATAACCTTACTTGTCAAGTGCTGGGTAAGGTGTTTCGACGCCCCCTACGTCAAAATATGTTTGTAACCCTATGCTATGTCAACTGTTGCGCGCTATCGAGTATTTTTCTCCGAATTCCCGTCCACCCCAGAGACACGAAACGCGAGCAGCTACCAGTTCAAAGGTATCGCCTCCGTCCCGCTTTCCACGATGCCTCCATACTCGGATTGTCGGAAGGGAGACCGGATTCTCGGCATGCGTCATGCGATCGTGGAGATGTCCCGATGCGCCAAGTGCCGGACGCATGCGGTTGCCGAGGCAGAATCATTTTATCCGTCTTTTCCTATGCCGGCATTGATAGCGCGCATCGGATATCCGCATCGGTAGAGAGAGTATATGCATGGATTGGTATGAAACCTGCATGATGATCAGCCGGTCGAGATCGAGATCCTCGACGTCGGCACGTACGACGCTGATCGATCGGAACGCGGTCGCATACATGATCGCGGCAGAACGCACTTCCACTGCTGCGGTTTGATCGACGGCAGCAATCGCCGCGCACCGCCGGTCGGGTACATCCTCGACACCGTCCAGGATGCGATGGCCGTGGTGGATATCGGACGCCTCATGTGAAAGCCCGGGCACGGCATACGGGACCTCCCTTCGCCTACTGGCCGATGCTGCCCAAGATGCCTGGTTCCGCACCGCGACCAGGCTGGAACCGTGCAGGGTTACGGCGTTGGCGGCGAAGGAGGTGCCTCAGCGGCGAGGATAGCGCGAACCTGTTCGAGCAGCTTCGGCAGCTGTACGCTGGCCACCTGGTACACCGTCGGCAGATCCACGCGCCCGTACTCATGCAGGATGATGTTGCGCATGCCCCACACCATCGGCCAGGGGATGCCGGGCCACCGTTGCTGCTGGGCCGGGGTGATCCGGTGCGACGACTCCGCCACGGTCGCAATGGCGTACAACGTGGCCTGGTGGGTCTTGTGATCGGCGACAAAGGCGTTGAAGTCCACGCCGTGGACGTGCGCGATGGCGTCGGCACCGAAGCGCAGCATATCTTCCAGGGCCCGGAGCTCGCGGACGCTAAGCGGCATAGAGCGGTTCGAGTGCGGCCAGGACACTCGTGCGGAAGGCAGACTCGTCATGGTCCAGGGTCCACCGGGTGACGAGGTCGACCTTGCGACCGAACAGGTCGTGCAGATCGACGGACAGCCCGCCCAGCTCCCAGCCCGGCGTGAATCCATCCGCAAACGTTACCACCAGGTCCACGTCACTGTCCGGTCGCGCTGTGCCCATAGCGCGGGAGCCGAACAGCTCCAGCTTGGCAATATGGTAACGCCGGCACAGCTCAGCGAGGCGCTCGCGGTCGATGTCGATGGCTAACGGCACGGCTTTATCCTATCCGGTTCCCCCGCCTTGTGAATCGCGCTCCGCTCCACCCTCCGGCGTTCAGCATCTCCACCACAGCTGTCAGTTTACTGCTGTGCTCGTCTCCGCCCGCTCGCTCGGCGCCGGCCCCGCGGACACCGAGTCGCGGATTCGCGTCGAGCGGGCGGACCGGCGCTCGGGGAGACCGTGCAGGGAGTCGTTGCGGGTGGACCGGTGCCGCCCAGCGCCGTGCGCCCAGGCACCCCAGCCAGGCCGCGAGTCTGCGAATCAAGCCGTGCTCCATGTCCGGCCGACCGAAGGCGCGATGAGCGGCATTCCGCCCAGGAGGGCCCGGACGCATAATTCGGGAAAATCCCACGCTAGCGCCCAAACATAGTCTTTACAGCATGTTATGCCAAAGTCTCATGTGATGCGACTTCCTTCCATGCCACGGGGGCTATCGAACGAAGCGCATCAGTATCTGCTCTGGGAAGGCATGCCTGGCCAGGATCCCGCCGGTGTCGCGGCTGCGATCGCCGCCCTGCCGGACGATCCCGAGCACGACATCGACAGCTATGCCCTCGTCAATGTGCACGCATGGTCATGGCGCGCCATCGGCGGGGCGATGGAGGCGGTGCACCGGACGGTCGGCCTGCTTCCGCCCGGGACGCGGGTGGTGACCGCGCACGAGCTGATCGAGCTGATGAAGCGGCAGCTGGGTCGCCAGCCCCGCTGAACCCGCGACCATCCTGGCGAAGCTCCTACGGCGATGCCGCGGTCATCGTGCGGCGCGGCCGACGACGATGGGCGGTCGCGGACGACCATGGAACGCCGGGAATTCCTACGATCTCCCCCCTGGGCCGATCGGCGAACGCCCAGTTCCCGGGGCGTTCGGCTGCACGGGCGGATCCGGGCGATCCAGGATGAAGGACCCGTCAAGGCCTGCAAAGCATCCATGGCATGACTGGAGGGCATGGGAGGATTGGAGGCCGAAGGCCGACCGGGTCCGCGAATGGCCTCCGATCCTCCACCACCTGCGCCGCTGCCTCTCCGCTGCCCGGTGGGGGCCCAGGGCACCGGCGATGGCGGCGCAGGCGATCGTGGCGGCATCAGAGATGGTGCAGGCCCATGCGGATCGCCTTCGTCACCGCCTGCGTGCGATCGGCGACCTGGAGCTTGGAGAAGATCCTGGTGAGGTGCATGCGCACGGTGATGTCGGCGAGGCGCAGGGCGGCGGCGATCTCCTTGTTCGCCCGCCCGGCGACCACCAGCCCGAGGATCTCCCGTTCGCGCACGGTCAGCGGCGCAGCGCCCTCCTGGGCGGTGAACGCGGCGCGGGCGGCGCCCTCCAGGTGCCTGCCCCCGCCTTGGACGGTGCGGATGGCCGTGATCAGCTCATCGGCTTCGAAGGACTTGAGCAGGTAGCCGGCGGCACCGGCGCTGATGGCGCCATGGACATCGCCGGCGCCATCGTAGACCGAGAGCATGATGACACGCGCGTCCGGCCACTTCGCCAGCAGGGCCTTCAGGCAATCGAGTCCATTCATCACCGGCATGTGCCAATCCATCAGCACCACCGCTGGACGGTGCATCTCGTAGGCGGCGAGCGCCGCCATGCCATGGTCGGCCTCGGCGACCACGCGCATGCCGGGGATGGTCGCGAGCATGCTGGACAGGCCGTGCCGGACCACCTGGTGGTCGTCGACGATCATCAGCGTGATGCCAGCGGGGTCTCCGCTCATGCGGCGGTCCAGCTGATGGTCAGGCGGGTGCCGGATCCCGGCGACGAGGCGAGCGCAAGGCGGGCCCCGATCTTCTGCGCCCGCTCCTTCATCCCGTGCAGGCCGAAATGCTCTGCCGGCGGATGGTCGAGGAGCGCGGCATCGAAGCCGCGGCCATCGTCGGCCACCTCGACGGTGAGGTGCGGCGCCTGGTAGCGGAGGCCAACCCCGATCGCGCGCGCATGGGCATGCTTGCAGGCGTTGGCGACCGCTTCCTGGATGATGCGCTCCAGGTGCAGGGAGATCCGCCGGGGGATGGGGAAGTGGGCGCCGACACTGCTGACGGTGATGGCGGCGGCATGGTCGGGGAATATCGTGGGCAGTTTGGCCGACAGCACGTCGGCCAGCGCGGCAACCGGATCGGGATCGGAGCGCAGGTCGATGATGGTGGCCCTGGATTCGCGCTGGCTGCGTTCGAGCAGGACCTTGGCCGTGCGGATGCTTGCCAGGCAGCGCTCGGGGTCGCTGCGCAGCGAGGCCTCAGCGGCCTGCATGTGCAGCCGCACGCCGACCAGTTCCTGCTCCAGGGTATCATGGAGATCGCCAGCTATGCGATGGCGTTCGTCGAGGATGCGGCGGTCCGCCAGCGCGCGGCTGATGGCCGAACCTTGGCGCTCGACCGTCCTGGCCAGACGCAGGATGACGGCCAGGGCGAGGAGCAGGCCGAGCAGCAGGATGGACGAGGCCCACAGCGTCCGCTCGCGTGTCCACCAGGGTCCGGCCGAGACCACGCTGACATCGTCATGGCTGCGGAGGTTGACCAGGAAGTCGCTGCTCAGGCCATCCGCTGACGGCGCCGTGAGATGGCAAATGCCCGTCACCCGGATGACGCTGCCGGGGCGAATGTCCTTGAGCGATGCGCTGTCCTTGTCGTTGTGCAGGTAGACGCGGATCCAGCGGCCATTGCGGTTGACCTGGAGCCAGGCGCCGTCCGGAATAGCCGCCGCGGGATCGACCACCGCGAGGGAATCGACCAGCACGCAGCGGAAGGTCGCCAATTCGAACTGCCACCGGTTGAAGGGGTAGGCATCGCTTTCCGGCATCTCGACCGGCGCCGGAGGACCGGTCCCGGTGCCCAGGGTGGTCACCGCGCTGGCCTCCCAGATCAGGCCCTTGGCCCGCTGGCGGGCATGCCCGGTGGCCGACACCGTATCGCCCGCGGCGCACGTCGGCGGGGTCTTGCAGGCGATCACCGCCGGACACTGCGCGGTGCGGATGTAGATGCTGGAAGTGGGAGCGCTGATGATGTGCGTCACCACGCCGGTGATGAGGCCCTCCTCCTCGGCGCCCAGCGGAGATGCGCCAAGCCAGGCGATGATGGCGGCGAGGACCAGGAGGCGCGCATTCATGAGGCTGCTGGCAACTCCATGGCGGAGCGTCGCATCCTGCTCCCTGCATACAAGGAGCCGCCCAGGAGCTGGGAACCTACATTTGTATGCTCCACGGAGGCTTCCGTCCGCAGTAGGATTGATCAGCCACACGTACCGGGAGTCCGCCATGCGCAGAGCATCGATGTTTGCAGTCTGTCTGCTGGCGTGGGGGCTGGCGCCATCGCCGCTCCAGGCCGAAACGGCGCCAGGACTCCTGGATGCCCAGGGCGGGCCGCTAGCGCCAGTGTCCGGTTTGCCGGCGCTCCCCCAGGTGATGGCCTTGTCCTTCTCCGATCGCCCCACGGCGGTGCTTGAGCATAATGGCTATCTGACCACCGCCGGTCTGTCGATCATGGCCCGCTACGAGGGGCACGGCGTCGGCCGCGACCAGATAACCCTGGTGGATGATCCTGCGGGCGGGTCGCATCGCGTCCTGCATTACCTCCTGGAGGCGCAGCGCAGCGATGACATCAAAGCGCGCGTCGAGCACTATCTGCGGCTCGCACCCATGGGCCAGACCTGCATCAGCGAGTTCAGCATCAAGCTCGATGCCGGATTCACCCCGATCGACCTCAAGCGGCCGGATGGCGGACCGAACTGGTGCGTCCTCCGCCAATGGCATCAATCCGCTCCCGAATCGCCACCCCTGGCCCTGAACGTGAAGCCGGGGACAGCCAACGTCCTGCGTTGGGAGATCATCTCCGGAAACAGCAAATCCGACCACGCGCGGAGCCAGGTGCTCGACGAGCGCGAGGTGGAGCCGGGCCGCTGGTACCATTGCCGAGTGCAGTGGAACATCATGCCGGAGCGGATGTCCGCACCCGGGAGGACCGGATGCTGCATCGTGCAGTGGAGCGATCGCGTCCTGCCGCGGGATCTCGCCGACCATGATACGATCATCCGCTATCTCGGCCCCATCGGCTATTCGGCGAGGCCTGGGCATGATGGCGATCAGGTGCGCGAGCAGGAAGGCATCTACCAGGGTCCGCATGTGCGCACGGACGCCCATCATGGCTACTGCATCGATCATGTCGCGCTCTACGGGCCAGCGCCAGCCCAGTCGCGCTGACGGTCGGCGCGCAGGCCGCGCACCTTGGCGATCACGGGCTCGCAGCGCCGCATGCGGACGAATGACGCCGATCCCCGCACTCTCGCCGCATAGGGACAAGGGCGCCAGCCACAGTCATTTGCCGCCCAGCATCGCCGTGACGATCGGCAGGAGGGCGTCTGCCCACACCCGGTAGCGATGGTCGCTTTGGTATTCTGATAGGGGGAACTATAAAACCAGGCGCAGTCCATGCTTGCAATCATGGGCAGTGTCTTCGACCACCTCCATCGAGCCCTTCGCTGTGAAGCTCTTGGGTATATTGCCAGGATCGGTGGACTCAAAGTCTTCAAAAAGGAAAAGCGTTGGCGACTCCAACGGCACGATCTCGGTAGGTTCGGCGGCCAAAGCAGGCGATGCCATTGAGACGACAAGAAATGAAACCCAAAGGAAATGAAGGTGATCCATGACGGATTGTAGTCCAAGCAAGGTTTTATTGCAATTCCATGGGTGGGGAATTAGCGTGAAACGCTCGGCAACGTACAACAGTTGGCACAGCAAGTAGTTACGGACATGCTACGAAGTGTTCCTGTCAACGTCTCTCAGTCCATCTCACCGCTTCTGTCAATCAGCTCGATAGCAGCCGAATGACGCGGACACCCGCCCCCCCGTCATTTCATCACGCTAATATACATTAGCGTATGTATGTAACATGAGTTTCCCGATTTACAGGCATGAAGCCACTGTGCAATTGTCGGCAACGCAAATCGCAATCCCATTATATTCGATGCTCGTAGTATGAATTCGTCCACTGCCGTTCTGCCAATGCCAAGTACGGGACAATACGGTTCATCGAGAGGATTCCGTGGCTTTTCATAGTGCCCACTGTCTCCCATGACACTTCTCCAAATGGAGCTTGTAATTGGGAACTCCGCTAATAAATAGTTTTTTGTAATTCTCGTTGTGAACATTTGTTCGTCAATGCCAATCGCTCTGTACACAATGCTGACTTCGCCGGGTGGTATTTCTTTAAATCGTAAATCAGACAATTTTATCGGCGGAATCGATGTTATCTTGCTGTCCATTTTGTTTAGTTCCCGAAAATCTGTTCTAGCACCGGATAGCAATAATGGTGACACAGTGTCCTGGCAGTTCTTCAAGGAACTTTGGGTAGAATACAGAAGCGGAACCCAACGGATTCCCATCGCGAATCTGGGAGCTTCGCACCCCGGTGTGCAGATCGGCAATAAAACGCGCTATCTGCCCAGCTGCCGCCTCTACAGATCTTCGCTCGCCCAGATTCGGCTCCCAATGGATCCGTCACCGGATCTGGCTTATAATCATCTCCATGCCAATCAGCACACCATTCGCTCACATTGCCGTGCATATCGTAGAGACCCCAGGCGTTGGGCTTCTTCTGCTTCACCGGATGGGTATGCCGATCGCTATGGAAGCCATCCCATCCCATCTCCTCGAGAGATTGCCCGGAAAATTCGCCTTGTGTTCCCGCTCGGCATGCATATTCGCGCTGAGCTTCCGTGGGAAGCGATGCAATTCCATCACTGATTTGAACATTTATTTTTCCAAGGAATTCCTGCACATCATTCCAGCTCACTCGCTCGACGGGCAGTTGCGGAGAACTTGTAGCACTCTCATCAAACCT
>PLEW01000195.1:0-527 GCA_003136555.1 Planctomycetota bacterium
ACCTCGGACGGCACCCGGCACCGCCCGGTGCATCGCGGCAAGTGGATACTCGAATCGATCATCGGCAAGCCCCCGCCCCCACCCCCGGCCAACGTCCCGCCGCTCAAGAGCAGCGCGCCGAACCAGCCCAAGCTCTCGCTGCGCGCCAAGCTGGAGGCGCACCGCGAAGACGCCAACTGCGCCGCCTGCCACNNCCGCACCTTCAGCGATGCCAGCGGGCTGAAGAAGATCCTGGTCGCCGACCTGGACAAGTTCGCGGCCGCTTTCGGCGAAAAGCTTGCCACGTACGCCCTGCGGCGGGGTATGACCTTTGCCGACCGCCGGCTGGTGATGGGCATCGTTGGCCAGGCCAAGGCCCAGGATTACCGGCTCGCCTCCCTCATCGAAGCCCTGGTGCTGAGCGACCTGTTCCAGAAACGCTGAAACCCCAACGAAGATCCTATGAGCAACCTCCTCTCCCGCCGCTGGTCCATGCCCCGTCGCAGCTTCCTGCGTGGTGTCGGTGTCGCCTTGGCGCTGCCGCTGCT
>PLEW01000195.1:578-19951 GCA_003136555.1 Planctomycetota bacterium
CCCAACGGCCTCGGCCAGGCGCATGTCTGCGCGGACACCTGGCTGACCGGGGCGAAGATCGACGCCCAGAGCGCGCGCTCGTACCACAACACCGTATCGTGCGACCAGCTGATGGCGGAGGTGACCTCGCGCTATACCCGCTTCTCCTCGCTCGAGCTGTCGATCTCCTCCGGCACCGGCCAGCCGAACAACACCAATACCCTGGCCTTCTCGCGCGATGGCGTGCCGCTGCCGGCGGACGACAATCCGCGCAACGTCTTCGAGCGCCTGTTCGGAGCGGAGGTCGGCGGCATCGCCGCCCAGCGCGCCCGCCNNGCCTCGCCCTGGGCAGCCAGGACCGCTCCAAGCTCGACGAATACCTGCACTCGGTGCGCGATGTCGAGAGCCGCACCGAGCGGCTGGACGCCTGGCTCGACGTGCCCAAGCCCAAGGTCGCAGGCGGGCCATTCCAGCGCAGCGTCTCCAAGTCGCAGGCGGGCGAATACTACCGCACCATGTTCGACATCATCGTGCTCGCGCTGCGCACCGACATGACCCGCGTGGTCACCTACATGAACGGCAGCGAGGGCAATGGCCTGGCCATCCCGGAGATCGGCATCACGCAATCGCGGCACAACCTCTCGCACCACAACGGCGACCCCGATGTGCTGGCGCGCCTGTCCAAGAGCGATGCCTTCATCATGCAGCAGTTCGCCTACTTCCNNTTCCTCGACAAGCTCAAGGGCGTGCAGGAGGAGGGTGAGACCCTGCTGGACCGCACGATGGTGCTATTCGGCAGCGGCATGAGCTATGGGCACAGCCATTCGAACAGCAACCTGCCGATCCTGCTGGCCGGCGGCAACGCCCTCGGGCTGAAGCATGGCCAGCACATCGACTACAACCTGCCCACGGTCGGCTCCTACAAGCTCGACTATGAGGAGTGGAAGAGCCTGTGCGGGCGGCCCAAGGACGACAAGGCGCGGCTGAGCAACCTCATCCTCACCATGCTGATGAAGATGGGGGTCGATGCCCAGCAGTTCGTCGACAGCACCGGTCCGATCCAGGCGCTGCTCGCGTGAGGATGGCGGCGCTGACCGCGCTGCTGGCCGCCAGCGCGGCCGCCAGCGCGGCCGAATCGAAGGTCGATCCCAACTACCCCTTCCGCACCGACTGGGCCAATGCCCAGCTGCCGTGGTACCAGCTCAAGCCGGGGGAGTTCCCGCCGCACCATTCCGACCACCGCGTCGGCGGCGAGCTGGTGGCGGTCGACGAGATCCACCGTACGGGCACCTTCCGCATCGACCACAGCGGCGTGCTGGTCGATTTCACCATGCCCCCGTTCGGCTCGGTCTACTACCTCAATGCCGAAGCGGACCTGCGCGACGTGCCGCTGGGGATCTACTACCTGTTCTTCCTCCACCAGGATGAGCATGGGGCCTTCACCATGATGGCCAACATGGAGGACGAGTTCACCATGGTCGCCAACCATGGCTTCTCCTACCGCCTCGACGAGATCCGTCCAGGCGAGCACAAGCTGCTGGTGACCAAGCATAAGGTGGCCGCAGGCAACCCCGAAGAGAGCAAGGGCGAACTGCTTGTCGACGACCAGGTGCGCATCTGGAAGGGGGGCAAGACGATCGCCCTCGCCGATCTCGCCCCCGGGGACGAGCTCATCGTCAGCGCCTCCGGCTCGCAGCCCCAGAGCCCGCGCCGCTGCACCGACATCTACGTCGGACGCGACACCCAGGCCCAAGTCAGCGACGAGCAGCGCAAGCGGCGCGCGGCCTTCCTCAAGCTGCGCGGGCTGCCGGCGTGGATCGACCATATCGACGGCAAGAAGCTCACCGTCACCTTCTTCAGCAACGAGCGCGCGAGCCTGCTATCGCTATTCAAGGACGAGGGCATCGTCCCGAGCCAATGGGCGTCGGAGCATCGCCGGATCGAGGCGGTGGTCGCCAACCAGGAGCTGCGCTCGTACAACCCGCCGGTCGACAAGCAGGGCTGCAAGGTGGTGGAGGCCAGGACGGTGCCGGCCGAATGCTATGGATCGAGCGGCGAGCAGTGGGTCATCGAGCCCGACCTGCTGCTCGAGGGCTTCCGCACCGGGCGCATCGTCCGCCTGTTCCTCAAGCCTTCGTGGCCGATCAACGACATGCCCTTCGGCGAGGGCATGTACGACCATGCCGTCGAGCCCGATGATGCGGATGCCCGCGCCTTCCCCTACCGCACCGATACCGCCAATGCCGGGCTTGCCTGGTACCACGCCATCCCCGGGGTCTTCCCCCCGGCGCAGTCGGAGCACAACCTCGAGGGCGAACTGGTCGCCAGCGACATGGCGCACCGCAGCGGCCGTCTGCGGCTCGACCGCAGCGGGGAGCTGGTCGACATCAGCCTGCTGCCGACCGCTCCGGTCCTGCGCCTGGGGGCCGAAGGGGAGCTGGACGACCTGCCCCTCGGCACGCGCTGCCAGTTCAAGCTCTACCAGGATTCCGCCGGGGCCTTCACCCGCGTCGGCGCCGTGGCAGACGACGCCACCCTGCTGCTGCAGGGGCATTTCACCTATCGCATCGATGCCATCCAGGCCGAGCATGGGCAGATCGCGATCGCCAAGATGACCCAGACGGTGGTCAATTACAACGGCGACCAGGTGCGTCCCCCGGAGCTCGGCCGCTGCCTGCTGGCATTCGACGCGAAGACCGCGATCTGGAAGGGCGACCGGCAGATCGCCGCCGCCGGCCTGGCGGTCGGCGACGAGATCGTGGTGGAGCAGACCGGCCGCAGCGCCACCAGCCAGGGGCTGTGCACCGGCATCTGGGTCGGGGCCGATGCGATCAAGCACGCCACCGAGACCCAACGGGCAATCCACCTCGCCGCGGTGCGCGCCCACGGCCTGCCGGCACGCATCGACGCGGTGGAGGGCAAGCGCCTGACCATCACCTTCTTCGCCGGCGTGCGCGCCGACTTCCCGGCGGTGCTCGATGGCGATCCGCATGGCGGGCATGTCGCGGTCCTGCTCGCGGACGAACTGCTCCACAGCCACGGTGCGGCGGTGACGATGTCATTCCGCGATCACCTGCCCGAGGGCGCCACGGCCGGGACCATCGGCTGCAGCGGGGTGCGCTGGGTGATCGAGCCCGAGACCCTGCCGGAAGGCTACCAGGCCGGCAGCATCATCCGCGTCTTCAAGCAGGGTTGGACCGTCAGTGGCGATGACGGTCAGGCCCACCAGGCCGCGGTCGTGAAGTAGCCGGTCCGCGCGCTGGCCCGATCAGCTGGTTGCCCAGCCGCGGCTTCCCTGCACGGTCGTTGCCGATCGTGAGACGCAGCATGGCCGCCCGGGTCTCCCGCGCGTGCCTGCCGCGCGTCCTGCACCAAGATGGCTGGACCCTATGCCGAACCCCGCTGACCGCTGCCTGCTGCCCATCCTGCTCATCGTCTCCCTGTGCTGGAGGGGCGAGGGCGAGGATGGCGAAGCGGTCGCGCTGCGCTTCGGTCCCGAAGGGCTGGCGGCGATCAGCTACCACGGCGAGCAATACCTCACGCCGGGGTCGCTCGGGGCGACCTGGAACGATGAGGTCGCCCTGCGCCAGGCCGATGGCGCCATCACCGCCGCCGATGTCGCCCATGGGACGCTCCAGGTCGATGCCGCGCTGCGCACGGTCGAACGGCGCTACGCCTGGGGCGCGATCCGCTGCGTCTATACGCCGAGCGCGAATCGCCTGGCACTGGATCTGACCATCAGCAACGCGGGTGCGCTGACGATCGGCTCGGTCCAGCTCCAGGTCCTCGAACTGGGCTTCCCCTCCGCGGTAGCGGAATACGACGGCAACACGCCGATGATGGCGACCAACATCGGCGCCCCGTCGCTGATCGTCACCAGCCATGTCCACGGCGCGGTGGCGCTGGTCAACGAGGACCTCGAGCGCGGACTGTCGATCGGCTACCCGTGGGCCAACGACCGTCCGGCCAACCGCACGTTCCCCCTGTGGGCGGATACCGGCAAGCGCGCCAAGCTGCCGCCCAGCCATCCGACCATCGAACGGCCGATCCCACCGGGCGGCAACGACCACTACCATCTCTCGCTGCGCTTCGGCCAGGCCGGCGCGACGGCAGCGGAGCTGGCCCCGGACATCCTGCGGCGCTTCGCCGAGGCGCACCCGGCCACCCTGTCGTGGCCGGACCGGCGGCCGATCGGCATGCTCATGCTCAGCTCCTCGGTGCCGCACCATGCGCTCAACCCGCGCGGCTGGTTCCTCAACGATCCTGAGATCGACACCACCACCGACGCCGGCCGCGCCCGCTTCGCCGATCGGCTGATGGCCTATGCCGACAAGAGCGTGAGCGTGCTCAAGCGCATGGGCGCCCAGGGCGTCATCATCTGGGATTGCGAAGGTCAGGAATTCCCGCATGCGACCAGCTACATCGGCGATCCACGGCGGATGCCCCCGGAGATCGCACCGCTGGCCGACGCCTTCTTCAGGAAGTTCTCCGATGCGGGTCTGCGCACCGGGGTGTGCATCCGGCCGCAGCTGCCGGTCGTACCGGTCTATGGCCAGCAGGCCGAGCAGCGCGAGGTCCCGATCGCCGACCAGTTCGCGGTGCTCTCGGACAAGCTCGCCTATGTGTCCAAGCGCTGGGGATGCACGCTCTTCTACGTCGATTCGGATGTCGATCGCGCCCATGTCGCCGAGGGGCCGATCGACGCCGAGGTCTTCCGCCGCCTCGCCGCCGCCTATCCCGCGATCCTGCTCATCCCCGAGCAGAAGACCGCGAGCTACTGGGCCTCAACCGCGCCCTACTGCGAGCTGCGCGGCGGGTGGGCCTCCACCCCGCTGCTCCCGCGCCTGGCCTACCCGCATGCCTTCAGCGTCATCGCGGTCAACGATGGGCCCCTGGAGGGGCGCCATGCCGAGCTGGTCGCCGCGGTCGCCCGCGGCGACGTGCTGATGTTCCGCGCCTGGTGGGACGATCCCGAGCAGCCCGCCGTCAGCGCGATCTACCGCGAGGCGGGACGCTGAACGGGCGGCACCCGCTCACCGCCATATCAGCAGGGAGGTGAGCGGTCGGCACTGGCCTAGTGCTCGGGCTTCTCCTTGTCGGATGGCTGCTTCTTCGGCTGCGATTCCGGCTTGCCCTGGGGCTTCTGCTGGCCCTGCTGGCCCGGAGGATGGTTCTGCCCTTGGCCCTGATCATGGCTCTCGGGATGGTTGGCATCGCCGGGGCCATGGTTCTCTGGGTGGTTGGGATCGCCGAGACCACGGTTGTCGGGATGGTTGGGATCGCCGAGACCACGGTTGTCGGGGTGTTCGCCCGGCCGGTCGCCAGGCCGATCACCCACCCGGGGTCCGGGACCAGCTCCGGGATGATGGTAGCCCTCGCCGCGGTTGACGCGCTCGATCTGATCGCGGTGCTGCTCGCGGAAGAATCCTTCTCGCGAGGCGCGGTGATTGTCCATGTTCGAATGCCAGGAGGCGCGCGCTCCCGGAGCAAGACCCCAGGGATGGACATAGATGCGCAGTTCGAAGCCGCCGCACGCATGGCCTCCCGAGCCGCAGCGGTCGCGTCCCTGGTACATCGCCCGGCGGGGCGAACCGTAGTAGATGGTGTTGCGGAAGAACACGTCGGGGCCGTAGCCCTGGTACTCGACGCCGATGCGCAGCGAGATCATGGCGTGGAACTCGTCCGGCGAGAACTGCATGCCGACCATCGGGCGCCCGCTGTAGAAGCCGTAGGGGCGGGCATAGATCGGCGGATAGACCACCCCATAGGGCATGGGCATGAAGAAGACCACCGGATCGACGTTGTAGACCACCAGCATGCGGTTGTAGTCCCCGCCGCAGCCGAAGTAGAACTGGTTGAAGGCGACATCGAAGGGCACACGCGCCTGGCGCGCGACGAAGGCGACGAAGAACAGGTCGTCGTCGTCGACATGGTAGTAGCGCCGGTAATGAGGGATCATGTACACCTCATCCTCGCTCAGGCCGTAGTATTCGCGATAGATGACGGTGTTGACCTCGTCCTGGCTCTGGGGGTCGTCGGCGATGATGATCTGCTGCTGGGGCGGCGGCGGTGGCGGGGCGTAGACCGGTCCCGGCACGGTCTCTACCACGGTGGTGGTCGGCGCCGGTGCCGGCTGCTGGTAGACGATCACCGTGCGTTCACCGCAGCCGATCAGGCTGAACACCACTCCCGCCGACAGCAGCAGGCCGCGCAGCGGGCGCTGGGGTGAGGGGGCGTCCCCCGCGACTGGAGGGGCGCCGTGCGCAATGCAGCCTGCGCGGGGAGGCTGGTCGCATGCCAGGAGCGAGCGGGCGCGACGGGGGCGGGCGAGGTGCTGGTGTGATGGCATACGGTGGTGTTAGGGGTAGTGGTGGATGAGGGTAGGCGATGCCGGCGGTCCCTGTGATGGGAGCGGCGCAGCCACCATACTCTGCCTGCGGTCGCGTCCAGGGAGAAGTGAGGCGCCCTCAGGTGCGCGCGGGCATGGGGCGGACCGCAGGTCCCCGCCGGCCGAGCGGCGCCCAGCGCATCATTCCAGGCTGATGATGGGGAACTTGGCGGGCTCCTTGCTGAGCCCCAGACCGGGAGCCAGTTCGATCCAGCCGTTGCGCCCTTCGCCGTCATCGTCATTGACCAGCAGGTTGAGCGCCAGCCCTGCACGTACCGATGCGGCGCTCAGGGCGAGCGCGGACAGCGGCCAGCTCACCTCGTAGGTGGTCCGGTCGCCCACACGGGTGGTGGACAGAGCGGTAGCCGCGCTGGCGTCGGCGCAGCCCGGCGGCCGGATGCTGTTGGCCACCAGGGCCGCCCCGCTCGCGCCGTCCCGGGCGAGGATGAATTCCCAGAAACCCGGCGTGCCCGGGGTGGCCAGGCCGACCTGCAGCGAGTCGCCCTGCCAGGCCTCTGCCGCGGTGTGGTTCTGGACATGTCGGTCGTCGCGTACGACCACCCGCAGCGCCAGGCGGTCGCCCTGCCTGCCGATCCAGGCGACCAGGGAGAGATCCTCCGGCCCGCGCCAGTTGCGGTGCTCCCATTGCGGCACGTTGGCATGCAGATTGACCACGAAGCGGCGCTCATCGAGGGTGATGTCGGCGGGCCGGGCGAATTCCCCTGCCGGCAGCGACCTGACCAGCATCACCGGGACCGGCATGTCGGCGGCGAGGGTGGTCGCAGCGATGGCCAGATGGAGGGTGCAGACGGCGCTGTCGCCCAGATGCACGGTTGCGCCTGCGTCCATGCCCAGCGCCAGCGTCAGGTCGCTTCCGCCACCTGCCGGCAGGTCCACCCGCGCATCGGCGATGGGTCCCAGGCCGGAGGGCGCCGTCCAGGAGAGCGTGAGCGTGGCGGCGCGGGCGAGCGGATTGGCCACCCGCAGCTGCAGCGGGGTCGAGCGGCCGGGGATGGCGATCTGCCCGGGTTGCAGATGGACGATGCTGGGCTTGAGCGCCACCGGGGCATCGCTGCCTTCGATCAGCAGGTAGCCCGGTGCATGGCCGACCGGCATCAGGCAGATGCCGTTCTCGCAGGGCAGGGGGGTGCGCACGCCCATCAGGTCGATGGCGGTGCAGCGGGCGCTTGCCCCGACCGCCACCACCAGGGGCTCATGGCTGGCATGCGCATCCTCGTCCCAGGCGGCGATGACCTGGCCGGCGGGGGTGGCGAAGGCGATGCACAGCCGCTCGCCGGAGGTCGGCAGGCGCCCGTTGCATGTCGCATCGGCGAGCAGGCCCATCAGCGTATGGTAGGAGCAGAACACCGCACGGGGATGGAAGTCGTCGGTCATCAGCCCCCAGTTGGCATCATGGCCGGGGATGGGTAGGCGCTTGCCGCCGGTGAGGTTGTACCAGTAGTAGCCGATGGCGCCCTTGGACCAGGCGTACAGCAGCTTCTTCGGCAGCTGCTCCGCCTGGCCGCGTTCGCCGAGGACATCGAGATTCACCGCGCATTCGTTGAACAGGAGCGGCGGATCGCCGGCCTGCTTGCGGATCTCGGCCAGCGGTCCGTCGACGATCGAGCGGTATTCGCCGAACTGGTGGTGCAGGTGGTAGGCGAGGATGTCGTAGTCGGCGCGGCTCTCCTTGGCGACCCGGTAGGGCACCTCGGCGATCTTGTTGCCGTTGCGCGGCCAGGCGAAGGCGAAGCCGCTGTTCATCACCCTGCGCGTCGGGTCGCCGCGCTTGACCTCCTCGTGGGTAACGTGCAGCAGCTGCTCGTATTGCTCGATGGTGCCGCGCCAGAAATCGATGTCCGCTTCGTTCCACGCTTCCCAGAGATGGATGCGGTCGCCGAAGCGGGACACCATCTTGGCGACATACCGCCGCCAGGCATCGAGATCGGGTGGGGAGAACATCCACTGCAGATGGTCCTGGGCCGCCTGCTTGTTCTTGGCGGCTGCATAGCGGGTGGTGTAGCAGAGCAGGAACTGGATGCGGGTGCCGACGGCGCCGCAGCGGTCGATCGCCTGCGAGAACCAGTCGAGCCAGCGCTCATCCCACTGCCCGGGCTCATGCTCGACGTACTCCCAATTGACCCCGGAGCGCAGGTTGCGCAGCGCGAGCCAGCGCAGCGTCTCCACCGCCCGCGCGAGGTAGGCCTCGGCGCCATCGCCCGGACCCGGGAACATGCCGACCACGCCGAAGAGGAAGCCGTCCTCCTTGGCGCGCTTCACCGGCTCGTCGAGCAGGGCATAGGGCAGGCGCTGCGAGGTGCGCGGCTCGGTCTCGGGGGCATCCGCGAGCGTGCAGGTGATCCAGTGGATGCCGCGCGCGGTCGGCAGGGTTGGCAGCGGCCAGCGCAGGGTGCCAGAGGCCGGCACCGTCACCGTGGCGGCGGCGGGATGGAGCGTCCCGGCCCAGTCTTCGTCGGTGGCAGAGAGCGCGAGCTGGACCGGCACGGTGGCGCGGTTGCTCAGCACCAGCACCGGTGCCTGCCCGCTGTGCAGCAGATGGATGGGCGAACCGGTATCCAGGCTCACCGTCACCAGGTCGCTGGCATGGGCGAGCTCCCGGCGCAGTCCGGCATGCAGCAGCAGCACCGTGGGCGAGGAGGCGGCACGGCGGCCGATCGCAAGCCCCCACAGGCCCAAAGGAGGATCGGGTATGAGGTTGCGATGCTCGCCCCAGGAGTGCTGGGGCTTCTCGCTCATCTCCCAGGTCAGGGTATGGCGACCGGGCTGCAGCGTACGCTCGGCGAAGTGCAGGCCCTCCTGCTGCGCATCATAGATATCCAGGCCGATCTCGGCCGCGCCGGTGACCAGCTCGACATCCAGGGCTACCGCCTGCGGTGCGCCGAGCAGGTCGCGGGTCTTGAAGCGTTCGCTCCACAGGTTGAGGTGCAGCTCATCCGTCCCGGGCGACAGGGTCAGGCGCAATCCGCCAGCGACCGCCTCGAGGGTGTACGGCTTCGGCTTGCCCGCGTCTGGCCACCAGATGCCCCAACCCTCCTCCGCAGTGAAGGACCAGACCGGGCTGGTGACGACCAGGGGATCGGCGGCGGTAGCGGTGGTGGCCACCAGGATCAGGGCCATGAGCGGGAGCAGGGTGCGCATCACGGAAGAGTACATGCCACCGGTTCACTTGTTGTGCACTTATTCCTTGATTTACTGATCCATTGGTCCATTTCTAATCGCGTATGGAAGAACGCACCCCACGCATCGAGTACCGGCGTGCCCTCGCCACCGTGCGCCAGCGTCTGGCGGATGGCCTCTATCATGTCGGCAAGGGCCTCCCGCCGGAACGGCAGCTGGCCACCGACCTGGGCATCTCGCGCAACACCCTGCGCCGGCTGCTGGCGACCCTGGAGGCCGAACGGGTGATCGATGACGAGCATCGCGTCCTCGGGGCGCCCGGAGCCGATGCCGCGGTGTCAGCGGCTTTCGGCGAGACGGTGCTGGTGGTCGACGATCTGCATGGCCTGGATCCCATGCGCATGCGCCAGCCGGGCTGGCTCGAGCGCATCCTGCATACCACCGAGCTGGAGCTGCGCCGTGCCGGCTTCTCGGTGCTGACCGTCCATCCGCGCCACCTGCTCGAGATCGCAGCGCATCCGGCCGGCGGTCTGCGCGGGGCGGTGATGGGCTGGGGTGGCGGACCGCTCGACCTCGAACGCCTCGCTAGCCGCATGCGCGGCCTGGGCGTGCCGATCGTCGCCGTCGGCGAGGAGCCGGCGATGCTCGCCTTCGATCGCGTATGGAGCGATCACGCGGCAGGGGCAGAGGCCGCCACCCGCTGGCTGCTCGCGCGCGGACGCCGGTGCATCCTGCCGATGCTGCCACTGCGCACGCAGTGGCAGCGTGACCGCCTGACCGGATACCGCCGTGCGCTGGCGCAGGCCGGTGTGGAGGCGAACGAACCGGAGAACCTCGAGCATCCCGATATCGGCGATGAGGTCAGCCTGTCCTTCTGGGCGCGGCGCACGGCGGAACTGCTCGCCCCGCACATCGGCCGCGGCGTCGATGCGATCCTGGCGATCAACGATTTCGAGATCCCGCTCCTGGTCCATGCCCTGCGCCGGCTGGGCAAGGAGCCCAACCGCGATATCGATCTCGTGGGCTATGACCATGTATGGCCGGAGGTGACCGGCAGCCGCTTCAGCGACATCGGTCCGCTGGCGACCGTCGACAAGCGCAACGACCGCATGGGCGCCGCGGTGGTCGAGGTGCTGCTCGGGCGCATGCGCGGCCAGCTGCCGGCGGAGCCGCAGCAGCTCGCGGTGCCGCCCGAGCTGGTGGATCTGACCATCGACCGCTGAGCGCGGGCGGAGAGACCGCTCAGCGTGCCGCCGCATAGAGCGGACCTGGGTGCTGCTGCCGTCGGTCCGACACCACCGCCGCCGGTCCCGGGGAGGGGATGGCGCGAGCGCAGGCGTGCGGCGCGGCTGGATGGGCGACGGCGGGGTCCAGGCCCATGGCCATGGCGATGGCCAGCGCCATGGCCGAAGCGGCGAAGCCTGCGGCCAGGCGCGCGGGGGTGATCATGAGGGTCAAATCGCCGGCGGGCTGGTCCAGCGTCGGCCCTTCGCCGAGCATCACCCAGCGTAGCACCGCGACCAGCAGCCACAGGGACAGCACCGCCATCAGCAGCGCGGGCACCACCCCCAGCGAGCACACCGTGTCATAGGTGCCGTGCACCACCGCCATGACGCCGACTGCGGTGGCCACCACGACCGCACGCTCCCAGCCCGACTGGGCGCCGATGAAACGCTCCGCCAGCCTCCACAGGAAGGCGGCGCAGACGGTGGTGTAGACGGCATGCGCCGGGACGACGCTGTACCAGCGGATGATGTTCGAGCCGACAGCGAGATTGCCGTTCCAGGGCGCATAGGCGTAGAGCGCCTCGCCGATGCCGAAGCCGAGTCCGGATGCCGCACCCACCAGCAGGAAGCCGCGCATGCCGAGCGCGCTGTCGCGGCCCCAGAGCAGCAGCAGCAGCAGAAGCGGCAGCAGCTTGGTCGCCTCTTCGCACAGCCCGACGCCGAAGACGAAGCCGCACCAGCGCAAGCCGATGGCGCTGCTGTGGGTGAGGGAGTAGGCCGAGCCGATGGCCCGCAGCAGCGGCAGCAGGCCGCTGCTGCGTCCGCCATGCCCGATCATGCCATAGGTGGGCATAGTCGACGCCCATTGCAGGATGAGCAGCGCGACGATGCCGATGGTGCCGGTGAACAGGCAGGCCGATAGCGCAGCTCGGAACGGCATGCGGGCCGGACGGATGAGGAAGACCAGTGCGGCGGAGGCGAGCGGCACGCTGCCCAGGCCGAGCACCAGGACCGGCAGCTCCGCCCCCGGGCGATAGCTGAGCTCGGGGCACAGCAAGCCGCCGATGATCCATCCCATCAGCAGGATCAGGGTGGCCAGCGGCCAGAGATGCCGCCATTCCGGCAGAGCTGGCCGGCCCGGCAGCTCCAGCGGGCCGGCCAGCACGGCGGCGCCACCTGCACCGGGCGGGCCCCCAGCGGCAGCCGGTGCGGCATCGGCAGGATGGATGTGGGGCCGGGCTGCGGCGGGCAGATCGGGGAAGAGCCCGCGGATCAGCTGCGCCGCATGGTAGTCCGAGGAATGGGCGGTGCGCACCTGGGAGAGCGGCGTGACCTGGCCAGCATGCACCAGATCGCGCACCTGGTCGATGGTATAGGGCCCGAATTCGATGCCATCCTGCACCACGAACCAGCGGCCCTCGGTCATGCTGCCACCCTTCTGCGCGAGCTGGCGATGGCGGGCGCGGTGCGTCGGGCCCATGCGTGGGACCACGCTGGCCGGCACGGCGCATAATGCAGCCCGCGCGGCGATGGCCAAGGTGCCCCCTGCGGGAGCGCCGCAGGCGGACGTGGGTGCGAACATTGTGCCGATGGGCAGCGCATCTACGCTTCCCTCAGAGGTGCTCGGCATGGCAGCTGGCGGTCATCCATGCAGTCATCGACGCCGATCGGCCATGCGTCCGGCACTGCTGGCGCTGATGCTATGCACCGCCAGCGCGGCGGCAGCCGAACTCCAGGTCATCGGCTACCTGCCGCAGTGGGGGGTCTACAGCCGCGGCGACCTGATCAAGGGGCTGGAGGCCAGCGGTGCGGCCGCGCGGCTCAACGAGCTGGTCTATGCCTTCGCCGCGATCGGCGCGGATGATCGCGTGGTCTTCATCGATGCGCAGGCCGACTATCTGCATGCCTGCACGGCGGCCAACAGCATCGACGGGATGGCGGATGGCGATGGCGCAGGATCGCTGCGCGGCAACTTCCATCAGCTGCTCCTGCTCAAGCGCCGGCATGCCGGGCTGCGGGTGGTGATCTCGATCGGGGGATGGAGCGCATCGGAGCGCTTCTCGGGAATGGCTGGCGATGCCGGCCGCAGGAAGGTGTTCGTCGCTTCGGTCTCTGATCGTCTGATCGCCGGCAACCTCGCTCCCGGAGTGACCGCCCCGGAGCTCTTCGATGGCATCGACATCGATTGGGAATATCCGGCGACCCCGCGCGACGGCGTCCCGGCCCGGGCTGAGGACAGCCGCAGCTTCACCGAGCTTCTGGCCGAGCTGCGCACCGAGCTCGATCGCCAGGGCGCGGCCCGGGGACGACGCTACGTGCTCTCGGCGGCGCTGCCGGCGCCGACCGCGATCGCCGGCCGCCTGGAGCTCGGGCGCATCCACGCCTACCTCGATGCCCTGCACCTGATGACCTATGATTTCCATGGCGGCTGGGAGGCCATCACCGGGCCGTTGGCGGCGCTGCATGCCTCGCCAAACGACCCGGCGGGGGCGCTCCAGCCGAGCGTCGAGCGGGTGGTCGCGGACTACCGCGCCGCTGGGGTCCCCGCGGGCAAGCTCGTCCTGGGTGTGCCCTTCTACGGGCGCGGCTGGCAGGGGGTCGAGCCGGGGCCGCATGGGGACGGGCACTATCAGCATGCTGGCGGGCCGGCCGCGGGAGCCACAGCCGCCGGCATCGACGATGCGTGCGTGTTGATGGCCAGGCATGGCGCCACGGCGTTTCGCGATCCCGCAAGCCAGGCGTTCTGGACCTACGACGCGGTGGCGAAGGTGCTGTGGAGCTATGACGATGCGGTGGCCGTGCGCGCGAAGCGTGCTTTCGCACTCAGCGGGGGCATGGGAGGGGTGATGTGCTGGGCCCTCACGGGCGACGATGCCCAGGGGACGCTGATCCGCGCCCTGGCTGGCGGGCAGGCGGCCGCGCCGACGCGCTGAGGCATCACTGTCCCGCGTGCTCGGGCGCGCGCGCTGCTTCCAGGGTGCAGAGCGCCCGATCGATCAGCACCGGCAGGTCCGCGCTCGCGGTCATGGGATTGAACAGGTCGAAATGGCCGACCACCGGTCCCTGCACGTGGGCGAGGAACATTGCCGAGAGCCGGTGGCGGCGATCGATCCACGGATACGCGCCGGCCCAGCTCGGGCTGCTGACCACCAGCGCCTGGCCGTGCTCGTCCTCGAGCTCGCGCCAGACGCCCAGGCCATAGATGCCATGATGGCCGGCCCCGCGCACCGTGGCGACGAAATTGTCCGCCGGGATGGCGGCAGTGCCGACCTGATCCGCCAGCATGGCGTGCAGCGCTGCCAGGGAGAGCACGCGCCGTCCGTCGATGACGCCATCGGCGAGGATCATGGCAAGGAAGCGGCTGTAATCCGCCAGGGTGCTGCGGGCACCGCCGGCGAGCATCGGGCTATGGCCGAAGCCGCCATCGACGGGGGTGAAATGCGTGGCGGTCATGCCGAGGGGGATGGCGATGGCATGCTGGAACAGGCTCTCGAAACCCTCGCCGCTGGCGACCTCCGCCATCCGGCCCGCGACCTGCATCGCCAGGCCGCCGTAGGCGAACACCGTACCGGGCTCATGCGCCAGTGGCAGCGGCGTGATGGCACTGACCGCCTCGGCGAGGGTCTGGTACTGGTCGCTCGGGCGATCCGCCGGCTGGTAGGGCGCGTAGCCGGAGGTGTGGCTGAGCAGCTGGCGCAGCCGTGCGGCTCCGGCGCGTCCGCCGATGGCCGGCAGGATGGTGGTGACCTGGTCATCGAGCGACAGGCGGCCGGCATCGACGACGCTGAGGATGGTGGCGGCGGCCAGCCACTTCCCGGCCGAGGCGATGAACTCGACACTGTCGTCCCGCTGGTTGCCCCAGGTCCGCTGCCACAGGGTGCGGCCATCCTGCTCCAGCCGGAGCGAAGCGCCGGCATAGTAGCCGGCAGCGATCCAGCTGCCGATGCGCTCATCCACCGGGGCGAAGGCCTGCATGAGCACGCTCGCGCTCGGTCGTGGAGCGGGCGTGCCGGGCGGCGGGAAGGTGTCCTGGGCCATGAGCGGGGTGTCGGGGAGGGCCTGGAGGAGGAGCAGCGCCAGGGCGATCCGGCGCATCCTGCCGGTCACGGATCGGCGCCGTCGGCGCGGGTGGTCATTTCACCGCCGTGAACTTGAGCAGGACCACCCCGTGCGCGGGCACGGTGAGGGCGATCTTCCCCTGGACCTCCTTGAGATCCTGCTGCCGCCACAGATCGCGCACCTGCTGGCGGCCGCCCAGGCCGATCTTGCTGAGCTTGTTGAACTCCTGGCTCTCGCTGGCCGAGCCGCGGTTGAAGAAGCCGAGCGCCACCCCGCCATCCTCGAGCTCCTTCTTGAACACATCGATGCCGCCCACGGTGGCGACGCGTGCCGCCTGCTTGCCCAGGGCATCCTGGTCGATCATCAGCACCTCGTCGTTGCTCAGCAGGTTGAGGGTGAAGGCGTCGAGGCGCTCGAGGTCGCAACCGATCAGCAGCGGGGCCGAGAGCAGGCACCACAGGCTGATATGGCTGTACTGCTCATCGGCGGTGAGATGGGTCTGATGCAGCTGCGGGCCCCAGCCGACCCAGCCGAGCACGAGCATGTCGGGGTCGTTCCAGTGCCCCGGCCCGGCGACCGGGATCCAGGCATCCTGGCAGAAGCCGATCTCCGAGACGCCATAGCGCCAATCGTGGTCGGTCTTGTCCCACCAATCCCAGATGTCGCCGGTGGTGCGCCACGAATTGGCCAGGCGCGCCCAGTCGGCGGCCTGCGCGATGGGGGCGGAATTGGACAGGCTGTAGACCAGGTCGCGTCCGCTCCGCCGCAGTGCGATGCTCATCTCCTCGACGTGCTGGAGATCGTTGGGGTTCCAATCGTATTTGAGGTAGTCGAAGCCCCAGGCCGCCCACTGCTTGGCATCGTTCTGGGCGAAGGAGTGCGCCCCGTGCTTCCAGAACTTGCTATTGCCCATCTCCTTGGTCCACGCGCCCGCGGGGTCGTCGCTGCTGCCGCCGATGAAGCCGGCATAGGAGGTGATCCAGGGGGTGGAGTAGATCCCGGCCTTGAGGCCCATGCGGTGGATCTCATCGCACAGCGCGCCCATGTCGGGGAACTTGGCATTGCCCTGGATGCCGCCGAAGCTGCCGCCGCGCTGGCCCTGCCAGGTGTCGTCGATGTTGACGTAGGTCCAGCCATGCGCAGCCAGGCCGGAGGAGACGATGGTGCGCGCAGAGCCCAGCACCTTGCCCTGGTCCACCGCCTCGGCCCAGCAGTTCCAGCTGTTCCATCCCATCGCCGGGGTGAGGGCGATGCGTTCGCCGACGATGATGCGGAAGGCCCTGCGCGCAGTGCCGGCGGCGTTGCTGACCACCAGGGTCACGGGGTGCTCGCCGGCCTGGCTGAGCGTGCCGGTGATGCGGCCGGTCGCCGGGTCGAGGTTCAGGCCGCCCGGCAGGCCCTCGACTGCGAAGGACAGCGGCTTCTCACCGGTGGCGGGGATGGTGTAGAGCAGGGGCGAGCCAGGCCGCACGCCGAAGACGCTCGGCCCGTTGATGCGCGGCTGGGCCTTGGGCGGCGGTGTGAGGATCAGCGCGGCGTTGCCATCATCGGCAGCCGGGCTGGTCAGCGCGAGCGCGAGCATGATGAGGGAGAGGATGGGGAGCGAGGTGGGCATGGCGGCCCGCAGGATAGCGGATAGGCGGCACCCGCAATGGGCCTGCGGCAGGCCGCGGGCCGGCCACGTGACGCCCACCCCTGCCCCGTAGTCGGCCAGGGGCGCCAGCCGGTCAACCGCTCCTGGCGATCTCGGAGCCGGCGATCTCGCCCAGGTTGCCCATGCGGCCGGCCTGGAAATCGATGATCGCCTGCTCGATGCCTTCCCGGCTGTTCATCACGAAGGGGCCGTAGCCGACGATCGGTTCGTCGATCGGCTCGCCGCCCAGGAAGAGCAGATGCACCGCGCTCTCGGCCTGCAGGCTGATGCGCTCGCCCTGGCGCTCGAACACCGCCAGCCGGGGGCCCTCCAGGCGCTCTCCGCTCCCGAGCACCAGCGTCCCGGCGAGCACCACGATGGCGGCGGTGTGGCCCGCCTGGACGGTGAGGGTGGTCTGACGGCCCTGGTGCAGGTGCACATCCCACACGTCGATGGGAGTGACGGTGCGCGCTGGTCCGGCGATCCCCGCATGGCTGCCGGCGATGACGCGCAGCGTTCCGGCCCCATCGGCCAAGGTGACGGTGGGGATCTGGCCTGCGCGGATGCCCTGGTAGCGCGGTGGCGCGAGCTTGCTGCGCTCCGGCAGGTTCACCCACAGCTGGACCATCTCGAAGCGGCCGCCGCGCTGGGCGAAGCCGGGGCTGTGGAATTCCTCATGGACCAGCCCGCCAGCTGCGGTCATCCATTGGACATCGCCCGGGCCGATGCGGCCGCCGCCACCGGAGGAGTCGCGGTGGTCGACTTCGCCATCATAGACGATGGTCACGGTCTCGAAGCCGCGATGCGGATGCTCGCCGACCCCCAGCTTCCGGCTGGTGGGCGGGAAGACGTGCGGTCCGGCGTAGTCGAGCAGGAGGAACGGCGACAGCGCGGCGCCGCTGTCGTCATAGGTGAACAGGCTGCGCACCGGGAAGCCATCGCCTACCCAGTGTCGTCCAGGTACCTGACGGGTGAATGCGAGTTTTTTCATGACCAGCCTCGATCGGCAGAGAAGCAGGGGCGGGAGGGTCGGAACGACACGATTCCGTACCCGATGACATTATAAAAGCACACGTCACGCCAGAGTCGCTCAGCGCGACGGCACGGGCAGTCCGACCAGCAGCAGTGCGGGGTTTCGATCGCAACCGACAATGCAACCGGTCATGCCACAATGGGTTGAGGGATCACGCAGGTGCGGCCGCCACCACCGGCGCCGCAATCCCGCCTATGTGTGAAAGTCCTACAGCAGCAGCAACGAGACATGCTGGTATGCTTTCGGATTCAACCAGCAGCTGTGGCGTGCGCACCCCCACCCGCGCCCAGCGCCGATGCGGTGCATGGACATGCCGATGCGTGGTCCAGAATGGCATATCGGCCGGGTGCGGTGCGCAGACACGGAGGAGATGATCATGCGAGGTAGCCTGCTGTGTGCGACCTGGTTGGCGGGTCTGTGTCTGGGCCTGCCGGCCGCCGACACCGCCAGCGCCAGCGCCACCAAGCGCAGCCAGGCCGATACCCTGCTGGCGGCGGGCATGGTGGCGATGAAGGAGTCGTCCACCACGCCGAGCCGGGCCATCGATGCCATCCTGATCTTCGACCAGGTGCTGGTGCTCGACAAGGCGCTCGGGGATGTCGACCAGGAATGCGATGTGCAGGCCAACATCTTCTGGTGCAAGAAGCACCTGAACCTGGACGAGGTCAAGACGCTCCTGGCGAACAAGGGCGACACCACGCGTGCGGCGGCGGCGCTGGCGGAATCGCACGCCACCCCGGATGCGGCGGTGCCGCTGACCGAGGCGGAAGGGTACTTCAACCGCGCCAAGGCCTACGCCCAGGAGCATCCGGACCGGCTGCTGCAGATCGCGGTGCGCTACTTCGAGGTGGCGGAGCGCTTCCAGGGCACGCCCTTCAGCCTCAACGCCCAGCGGCTGAGCCTGGAGGCGCAGCAGCAGGCGATGAGCAAGGAGAGCCAGCAGGTCGACACCCTGTTCACCGCCCATGCTGCCCCGGCCGAGGCCGGCACGCGCCAGCCGGTGCCCAGCGCCGAGGCGCTCAAGGCGGCGGACAAGGTGATCAAGGACACCTTCAAGGACGACTTCGCGCATACCCGCCATGCCCAGCGCCTGGCGCTGGTCGAGAAGCTGAGCGCCCAGGCGGCGACCACCAGCGATGATGCGGCGATGCGCTATGCGCTGCTCGAGCAGGCGCGCGACCTGGCGATCGCGATCAACGATGCGCCGGGAGTGCTGAGCACCAGCGACCAGCTGGCGGGGCAGTTCGTGGGCGTGGATGCGGCGGCGATCAAGAAGCAGGCGCTCGCGCGCATGCATGGCCTGCCGGCGGCGGCGGCGATGATCAGGCTGCTGCAGAACCCGGAGGATGCCGAGGCCAACACCGTGGCCGGGCGCTACTACGGACTGGAGCTGGGGGAATGGCCCACCGCCCTGCCGCTGCTGGCGCACGGCAGCGATGCGGGCCTGAAGAAGCTCGCGGAGATGGAGCTGGCGGCGCCGACGACCGGCGAGCACCAGGCGGAGATCGGCGACGGGTGGTACGAGCAGAGCAGGCATGGCGCCGAAGCGGTGCGCGATGCGATCTATGCGCGTGCGCTGCACTGGTACGAGCTCGCCGAGGGCTCGCTGACCGGCATGAGCAAGACCACCACCACCAAGCGGATCAGCGAGATCCGCGGGGTGATCCTCAAGGAAGGCATCACCGACTGGAGCAGCCTCACGGTGGCGCAATGGGAGCGCCTGCGCGCGCCGGTGGTCGAGGTGCAGATGAACAAGCCGAGGAACGATGTGCCGCCAGCGCTGCTCGCCGAGGCCCCCTGCCGCCTGCTGCCGCATCCGACCGACACCTGGCACGTGATGGCCTCGGGCAAGGACGATCCGGTGACCGCCAAGGGCGATGCCCAGCTCCAGGTCGGCGGCTTCAATGCCGGCGAGCT
>PLEW01000008.1:0-2606 GCA_003136555.1 Planctomycetota bacterium
CCCCGCGCACGCCCCGGATGCTCCCAGCTATTGCCGCCACCCGATCCTGATTGAGCAGGTTCTCCACCGTTCCGGATAGCGTGACGATCCCCTGCTGGGTGCGGACCTCCACCTCGTAGGGGAAGACGTCATCCCCGAAGAGGAGGGCGTGTTCGACGGCGATGGTGATGGTGCGATCGGCCATCGCCGGATGGACGGAGGAAGGACCAGGGCCGGCCGGATCTCCAGCGCTGGCGGCAGCGTCGAGACGGTGCATGCCGATCAGCTGCATCCCCGCTATCAGGATCACGATGGCAGTCCAGTGCCGGATCAGCAGGCCTTGACGGGTCGTCGGCAGCTGGCTNNAGCGATGATGGAGGTCATAGCGTGTCCGATCTGCCATGCCGGAGGTGCAGTCGTGGTTCCATGGTGGAGCCAGCTGCTGTCGTTCCATGGGGGTTAACCCTCCCCTGTCCCAGGCGGGAAGGCGATGCGCTCATGCATGCTCGAACCGCGTCCCAGGTGCCTGTGCTCTGGAGGGCATCGCGTTCCGGCCAGGCAAGCACGCTGATCATCGGCTGGTCCATGCTCCCGGTCGCTACCAGGATCAGCGGGTAGGGTAATACCCTATATTTTTCCAGGTTCTGCGCCCATTATGCCACGCTGTCCCACTCGCCCTGTCACGGATAGTGAACCATGTCCCCATTACTACTGGTTCTGCCCTGTCGCTCAGCGCCAGAACCCCGGGACACGGACACTCCCCATCACAGTACCCCGCTCCACGTCCGATGACCACGACCGTTTCAGGGGCAACCCGGCTCGCCGTGGTGGTGTGCGCATCGCCCACGCGCACACCTCCACGTGCCATCATTAATAATCTCCGGAGCAGAACTATGAATCCCTATCGTAACCTGGGCAGCGCCATGCTCCTGGTGCTCACCGGCCTCGGCAGCGGACTGATGGCTGAAGATCAGCCAGCTGCCGCTTCCGCTTCCACGTCCGATCAGCTGCATCAGCTGCAGGAGCGCATCAACGCGCTCGAACGGGAGGTCAAGGCCCTCCAAGCCCAGCCGGCGCCGGTGCAAAATCCGGCCGCGCCTGCAGCTACTGCGGCAGCCCCTGCCAGGTCCGATCCCTCCCTGGAAGCCAGGGTCTGGAAGCTCGAGGCCGACAGCCTGACGGACGATGGATTCTCGATCGGCGGTGTCGGCGATGTGACGCTGACCATGCAGAAGGGGATGGGGTACACGGCCAGCGGCGACTTCAATCCGATCTTCCTCTACAGCTACAAGGACACCGTCCTGTTCGTCGCCGAGCTCAATGCCGACCAGGATGGCGTCGCCCTCGGGCAGGCCTGGGTCGCCTACACCGCCCTGCCGCACCTGGTCCTCGAGGCGGGCCTCTTCCCCATCCCCTTCGGCATCTATTCGGAGCGGCTCTCCCCGACCTGGATCAACAAATTCTCGACCCTCGCTCCGGCGCCCTACAATGAGGATTACGGCGTCTTCTCTGGCGATCAGAACGTCGACGGGGCGCAGGTGCGTGGCGAGGTGGCGATCGCGAACATGGCCAGGCTCTCCTACCACATCTTCGTCGCGGCACCGCCGACCTACAATGGTCCGGACAATGCCGATCCGGACAACCGTTTGGCCTTCGGTAACCTCGAGANNCGATCCGACCATCGATGACGGTGCGCGCCGCTCATTCACGGCGGTGGACATCGATGGCCAATACCGCCTGGAGCGGATTCAGATCCGCGGTGAAGCAGTGCGCCTCAATTACCAGGATCCCAGCGGCGCACGCCAGCATTCCCAGGGGCTCTACCTGCAAGCCTCCCGCCGCCTCGATGATCTGCAAGGATGGCTCGGTGGGCTCGAACCGACCTTGCGTGCCGGCAGGATGCAGCGGAGCCTGAGCGACAACGGATTCCAGGATGTCTCGGAGATCGGCGTCGGAGTGAACTACTACGCCACCTCCTTCATCCGCACCTCGCTCATGGCGATGGCCGCCAGCGTCCATGGCGAGGATCTGCTCGCGGTCAACACCACCTTTACCTTCTAGGGAGGCATCGGCCATGTACCAGCATCCATCGACCATCATCGCCTTGGCCATCCTGCTAGCCTGCGTCCTCGGCGGAAGAGTATGGAGCGCCGATTCCATGCAGGAAGCGGCCCTTGGTGCCAAGGTCTTCGCCGCGAATTGCTCGCGCTGCCACGAAGCACCCGACCCCGCATCGCGCGATGGCAGGGCATGGCGGGCCATCACGATGCATATGCGCGTTTTTGCCGACATCTCCAGGGAGGAGCAGCAGCAGGTACTGAGGTTCCTGCGCACGTACAATACCGTGGAGATGACCCGGCAGGCCGGAGCCCCCGCTTCGCGCTGAAGGCCTGCACCTGCAGCGGACACACGTTCGTCCTGGTTGTTCCCCCATGAGGATACCCGTGCACATCACATCTCCACCGGCGCTCTACCTCCTGCTGCTCGGCATCGGTGATCGCGATGGCAGCTGGCCGGAGGCCAACGGGAGTCGAACTTCCACGATTCCGGCAGATCGGCCGCCGCCGCATGCCCGCACCTGGGACGCCACCGCGCTGCTGGGGATGTTCGCAGTTCACGGATCTTCA
>PLEW01000008.1:2642-3167 GCA_003136555.1 Planctomycetota bacterium
GCGCCCATCGGGCAGCCGGTCAAGGTGTCCTTCACCCATTTGGAAGTCGATGCGTACCTGCGCACCCAGACCAGCGATTCCGCATGGGTCATCAAGCAGGGGCCGACCGCGGCCACCGTATTCTCACCGATTTGCCCGCATATGGGCTGCCGCTCCGACTGGAGCCCGGCCGCCAAGGCCTTCGTATGCCCGTGCCACAACAGCCTTTTCTCCATCGCGGGCAAGGTGGTCGGCGGTCCATCGCCGCGGTCCCTGGACACCCTGCCGCACAAGATCGAGGACGGCGAGCTGTACATCCAATGGGAGCGATTCGCGACCGGCATCACGGACAAGGTCCGGATCTGAACCATGGCCATTCCACCACCAACCGTACCGCCGGCCAAGTATAGCCTCGGTCGATGGATCGAGACGCGCTTCCCGCTGGCAGCGGTCATCCGCTGGGGCTCCGTCGAGGGCATCGCCGGCGGGTCTCGCTTCTCCTACGCCTTGGGGAGCACGACGCTGGCCCTGTTCCTGCTGCTGGTG
>PLEW01000233.1:0-5075 GCA_003136555.1 Planctomycetota bacterium
GGCAACTGCCCCTCCTACCCGATATGTATATGATAAAAGATGAGCAAAAATCGATTGGCCGGCAGGAGAGGCCGGCGCCGTGAGCCCCGCCGTACTTCCAGCAGACCGGCACGAGGCGATCGTGGCCCATGACCTGACCAAGTGGTTCGGCGAGGGGGAGACCAAGACCACGGCGGTCAACCATGTCGAGATGTCCGCCTATTTCGGCGAGATGCTCTTCCTGGTCGGTCCGTCCGGCAGCGGCAAGACCACCTTCCTGAGCATGATTTCCGGGATTCTGCGCCCCAATACCGGCACGGTGACGGTCAAGGGAGCGGACATCTGGAAGCTTGACAAGGACCATCTCGCGGATTTCCGCCTCAAGACCGTCGGCTTCGTCTTCCAGGACTACCATCTCTTCCCGCGCCTGACCACCGCCGAGAACGTCGCCATCCCGCTCATCCTCCAGCACCATCCCTGGGACGAGTCGATCGCCAAGGCGAGGACCTACCTCGAGATCGTCGGGCTGAAGAAGCGCGCCGATCTCATGCCGGTCAAGCTCTCGGGCGGCGAGCAGCAGCGCGTCGCCATCGCCCGGGCGATCATCAGCGAGCCGGAACTGCTCATCCTTGACGAGCCGACCGCCTCCCTCGATGGGGACACCGGGCGCATGATCATCGCCTTCGTCAAGGAGAAGATCCTCACCGCGAACCGCTGCATCCTCATCGTCACCCACGATGCACGCATCAATGAGTATGCCGATCGGATCATCCACATGGAAGACGGGCGCATCACCGGCCTGGACAAGGGGACCGAATGAGAATCAAGCTCATCATCGCCATATCGATCATCGGGCTGCTCGCTGGCCTGATCAGCGCCTATATCTTCGGCATCCAGCGCAAGCCGCAGCCGCCGGTGTTCGCGCCGGTCAGCAGCCCCTATGAGACGGCGATCTACGCCGATGGCATCATCGAGAGTGACCAGGGGAGCGGGTCGAACATCAACATCTACCCGGAAGTCTCCGGACCGGTCACCCAGGTCTTGGTCAAGGAAGGTCAGGCAGTGTCAGCCGGCACCGCCCTGCTGACCATCGACGATTCGGTGCAGCGCGCCACCACCGCGCAGCTCGCCAAGCAAGCCGAGGCGGCGCTGGCCCTGCTGAATGAGCTCAAGGCCCAGCCGCGCACCGAGACCCTGGCCGTCGCCAAGGCGCAGATGGTGCAGGCGGATTCGGCCATGAAACTGGCCAGCCGACAATACGACAAGCGCCGCGCTTCGTTCGACCTCGATGCGAATTCGATCAGCAAGGACGCGCTCGATACCGCCGAGGACACCCTCAACCAGGCCAAGGAGGGCCTCGAGGTGGCCACCAAGCAGTATGAGCTGACCAAGGCGGGGGCGTGGAGCTATGACATCGACAACCAGCAGAAGCAGTACGATGCGCTGGTGCAGGCTTACCAGGCCGCCAACTCGCTGCTGGTCAAGTACGCCATCACCGCCAAGACGGACGGGGTGGTGATGGCGGTCAATGCGACCACCGGTAGCTACGTCTCCTCGACCGGCGCCTACAATCCGTACACCCAGGGATTCGATCCCCTCATCATCATGGGAGGGACGCAGACCTATCTGTCGGTGCGCTGCTACGTCGACGAGATCCTGGTTCCGCGCCTGCCCCCGGCCAACCGCATCCGCGCCGAAGCCTCCATCCGCGGCAGCGACCGCAAGGTGGCCCTGGAGTTCGTGCGCGTGCAGCCGTTCGTCACCCCCAAGATCGATCTTTCCGACCAGCGCCTGGAGAAGGTCGATCTGCGCGTCCTGCCGGTGATCTTCCGCTTTGCCAAGCAGGACGCCCCGGTCTATCCCGGTGAGCTGGTCGATGTCTTCATCGGCCAGCAGTGACGCTATGCCCCAATTCCCCCACCACTGGCGATCTGCGATGCGTGCGAACCGATCATCCCTCCCACGCAGCCCGCTGGTGGCTGCGCTGGCACTGATCCTAAGCGCCTGCGCCGTGGGGCCCGATTACGTCCGTCCGGAGCCGCCGCAAGCCGAGCGCATCACGCGCGAACCGCTGCCCGCGGCGACCATCGTCGCCGACGGCCATGCGCAGACCTTCACACCCGGAGTGGCGGTGCCAGCGGACTGGTGGCGGTTGTTCCGCTCGGTGCCGCTGGATGCCATCGTCCGGCAGGCGCTCATCGGCAATCCCACGGTGCAGGCGTCGATCGAAAGCCTCAAGCAGAGCCGGGACAACCTCGCTGCCGGCTATGGCCTGTTCATGCCGCAGGTCGGCTCCGAGGCAGATGCGACCCGCCAGCGAAACGCCCCGCTGGCCGAAGGATTCTCCATCCCTGGCTCGATCTACAATGTCGTCTCATTGAGCGGCACCGTCAGCTATGCGCTGGATATCTTCGGCGGCGAGCGGCGCACCGTCGAGGTCCTCCAGGCCCAGCGCGACAGCCAGGATTTCACCGTCAAGGCGGCCTACCTGGCGTTGACCGCGAATGTGGTCGACACGGTGATCGCCCGCGCCGCTTATGCGGGAGAAGCCCGCGCCACCCGCCAGCTCATCGATCTCCAGACCATCCAGCTGCGCGCGACCGAGGCCCAGGTCCGCGCCGGGACCGCGTCCTATGCCAGCGTGCTGAGCATCGCGTCGCAGATCGCCGCAAACAAGGCCCTGCTCGCTCCCCTGGAGCTGAAGATCAACCAGGCTGAGCATCTGCTTGCCACCCTGGAGGGGGCGCTGCCCGCCACAGCGACCCTGCCCGAGGTGGAGCTGGGCGCCATCACCCTGCCCATCGACCTGCCGGTGAGCCTGCCGGCCGATCTGGTGCGTCAGCGGCCGGATATCCTGGCAGCCGAGGCCCAGGTGCATGCCGCCAGCGCGAACATCGGCGTGGCGACCGCGCTGATGTTCCCCAGCATCAGCCTGAGCGGCACCTACGGCGTCGCCGGCGCGAGCCTCGGCAACGTCTCGGCGAGCTCCGGCACCTTCTGGAGCATAGGCCCATCGGTCTCCGTGCCGATCTTCCAGGGTGGGCGGCTGTGGTATGGCCGGCGGGCGGCTATCGATGCCTTCCACCAAGCCCAGGACAAT
Organism: Planctomycetota bacterium; assembly: GCA_003136555.1. GTDB lineage: Bacteria > Planctomycetota > UBA11346 > UBA11346 > UBA11346 > BOG-1363. Next base: position 3,080 of record PLEW01000233.1, read on the forward strand.
TACCGCCAGGTGGTCCTGAGCGCCTTCGAGCAGGTCGCCGACGCCCTCAAGGCGCTGCAGCACGATGCCGAGGCGCTCCAAGCGCAAGCGGACGCGGAGCGCTTCGCCCGTGATTCGCTCACCTTGCTGCAAGTGAACTACCAGGCGGGACTGACGGCCTACATCGATGTGGTGACCGGTGATGTCCAGCTCCACCAGGCGACCATCAGCTATCTGCAGACCGTCGCCCAGCGCCACCAGGATACCGTCGCGCTGTTCGCCGCCCTGGGGGGTGGCTGGTGGAACGCCGAGCACCAGCCGGGAGGGACCGAAGCACCATGAAGTACGGCGGCATCATCCTCATCGGCTTCAAGCTCCTGGTGAACGACAAGGCCAAGTTCTCGGCCCTGCTCTTGGGCATCACCTTCGCCGTCTTCCTCATGGTGCAGATGACCGCGATGTTCTCGGGCATTCTCAACCGCGCCTATTCGACGGTCACCAACATCGGAGCGTCGATGTGGATCATGGATCCGGCGGTCAACACCCCGACCAGCTCCATCCCCCTGCCCGATTACCTGCTCGATGCCGTGCGCAGCATGGACGGGGTCCATTATGCGGTACCGCTCTTCGTCGGTGCCGCGCTGGTCAAGCTCAACGACGGGACCTACCAGGCGGTCAACGTCGTCGGCCTCGATGACACCAGCCTGCTCGGGCGCCCTGAGATCATCAAGGGCAGGATCGAGGACATCTATGCCGACAATTCGGTCTTCGTGGTCAAGGACGTCGAGTTCTCCAAGCTGGAGAATCCGACCATCGGATCGACCTTCGAGCTCAATGACAATCGCTGCGTGGTGGTCGGCATCGCCCGGGTCGCGGCCAATGGCCTGAATGGCATCCCCACGCTGTACACCACCTACAGCCGCGCGATCGCCTACATCCCGACCACCCGCTTCACCATCTCCTATGTCCTGGTCGACACCAAGAACGATGCCGCCATTCCCGACATCAAGCGCCAGGTCAAGAAGCTCGGCTATATCGCCTTGACCAAGGACGAGTTCAACAGGCAGATCACCGACTATTACACCTACCAGACTGGCATCGGCACCAACATCCTGCTGATGACCATCATCAGCTTCGTCATCGGCCTGTCGATCTCGGGTCAGACCTTCTACAGCTTCATCCTCGAGAATCTGGAGAAGTTCGGCGCCCTGAAGGCCATCGGTGCGAAGGGGCGGGAACTGGTGGTGATGATCCTGTTCATGGCCTCATTCACCTCGCTGGTCGGCTATGGCATGGGCATCGGCCTGGTGACCATGATGATCTCGATCGCCAAGTACCGGCTGCCCAATTACGCCTCGATGATCACCCCGTGGAACCTCGGCATGGCCTTCGCCATGGTGGTGCTGATCGCCGGCATCTCNNATCGAGCCGTTCGACATCTTCCGCGGCTAGCGGCGGCGTTGCCGCTTGCGTACGCGGGTGCAGGCACCCGCACAGCGCAGGTAGCCTCGCCGGAGTCCCGTGCTCGAGCCGGCGTGTCGCAGGCTCTGACGCATGGCATCCTGCCGAACTAGCGCGCATCGGTCAGAGGTGCGGGGGCAGCGGACTATCGGTGAGGAAGGCTTCGACGGCCTGCTTCACATGATCATAGAAGCGGCCCCTGCCGAGCTCGTCTATCAGGCCGAACGTCTCGAGCGCCTGGCGCAGCGGCAGNNGCGATCTTGATGTCGATGCCCCGGCGGCGGAGCTCGCGGTCCAGGTCGCGGAGGCGTTCAGCGGCGGTGACGTCGATGCTGGTGATCGCCTGGGCATCGATGATGAGGCAGCGCACCGGCCCGTCGTGATGATTCACCAAGTACCTGATGCGCTCGACGACATGGGTGGCGTTGGCGAAGATCATCGGGGCATAAAGGCGGTAGATGATCAGTCCTGGCAATGCCTCCCCGGTATGCTCGTCGCCAAGGTCATGGAACCCGGTACCGCCATCCGGACGCCGCAGGATGGCATCGCGCGGGCG
>PLEW01000233.1:5089-76600 GCA_003136555.1 Planctomycetota bacterium
TCAGGTCGAACAGCTCGGTGGCGACGGCGATCAGGATGGCGCCCAGGGCGACCACAGGCAGTTCGGCGAGCACCCGCTCTCCGCAGAGCATAAAGAGCCCCAGTAGCACGGCTGCGATCAGCTGCGAGTAGCGGGATCGCGCGCCGGCGCTGTCGTTGACCGCAGTGCGTGCCTGGCTCGAGCTGATCGGGAAGCCCTGGAAGAGACCGGTGATGATATCGGTGATCCCGAGTGCGACGAGCTGTCGGGTTGCATCGACCTCCTCGTCATGGCGGGAGGCGAACACGCGGGCCAGGAGGATGCCATCGGAGAAGGTGAGGAAGGCGATCCCCAGCGCTGCCGGCATGAGCGAGCTGATGTCGCTCCAGCCGACAAGGGGCAGGGCGATGGAGGGCAGACCTGAGGTGACCGTCCCGATCATGGCGACGCCCGCGCTGCGCAGATGGAAGGCCCAGGAGGCCCCCAGGCCAATGACCACACCAACCAGAGCCATGGGCACACGAGGCAGCCAGAGCCGCAGGCAGACGAGCGCCATGGCCAGGATGCCGCCGAGGATGAGTGTGGGCAGATGCGCATCGGGGATGCGGCTGATGGCCTCATGGGCAAGCGGGATGACGTTCTCGTGATGCAGGGTGAGTCCCAGGAGGCTGCCGATCTGACTGGCCATCAGCACCAGCGCCGCCCCGTTGAGATAGCCGATCAGGACCGGTTTGGAGAGCAGGTCGGCGATGGCGCCGATGCGCAGGCGCGCCCCCACCACCAGCACGATGCCGGCAAGCACCGACAGTGTGGCGGCGAGGGCTGCCATGCGGGCGCCATCACCGTGCGCCAGCGGCGCGACGGCGCTGCCGGCAAGAAGGGCGATGGCAGCATCCGGCCCGACGATCACCCGGCGAGAGCTGCTCAGCCAGGTAAAGGCCAGCATGCTGATAAGCGCGGCATACAGCCCACTGGCTGGAGGGAGATGGACGAGCTCGGCATAAGCCAGTACCGCCGGGATCATGATCACCACCACGGCCAAGCCGGCGATCCCATCGCAGCGCCAGCGCTCCCAGAGGCCGGAGGCTGCCGCAGCAGGCGATACGAGCGGGGATGGTTCCATGTGGAGACTGTTCTATCAGGCGGTGGGCATTGGCCCAGTACGGCAGCAATGACGGGTGTGCCGGCAGTCCTGCGCGCAGGGCGCCCTGCTGGCGTCGCCGTGGCAGAGGCGAGGCTCCGGAGTCGCACCGGTGCCCAGTGCCAGAAGGCTGTGGGCTCAGTCAATGGGTGATGCGTGCCTGGCAGGGCGGTTAGAAGCGGTACCCCAGCGAGATGCCGGCGATCAGGCCATGGCCCTTGGTATCGCTGTTGACCGACACTGTTTGGGTTCCGCCTGCGGGAAGCGGAGCGCTCTGCGAGATGCCGGCCTTCTCGAAGAAGTTCTCGAAGCCAAGGCTGACCCCGATCTGGCAGTGCTCGTTGCAGGTATAATAGGCGGCCGCCGCGATGCCGTAGTCGGCGTAGGTACCCGTCCCGCTGGCATCGTCTCCGTTGGCGAGCAGGCCGCCGACGACGGTGACGCGATCACGGCCGATGCCGGCAAAGGGCGTCAGCTCGAGATGGACAACGGGGGTGACCCGGTAGGCGATGCCGCCATTCACCCCCCACCCATAATGATTCTCCTTCAGGTCGCGTCCGGTCGTGGAACCGGTTGCCGATCCCTTGCTCGAACCCGCGAAGAGCCGGCCTCCTGCCACCCATCCCCACGTCGGCGTGAGAAAGGTGACATACTGGCCACCGAGGGTGAGCCCACCACCCTCCTTGGGGGCGGTATCGTCGGTTCCGCTCCCGCCCGTCGTCGTGCGCGGGCCGGGGAGGAGTTCGGCACCCAGGCGGATATCCCAGACGGCTTCCTCGGCGGCCATGGCCACGCCAGCCAGACTCGCCAGCAGGGTGAGGTTCAGTAAGGTAGCGAGGGGCTGCGGGAGCATGAGGGGGGTCCTCTGCGTCAGGGAAGGTAGGGTATGGATGGTGTCGGGATGCTGGGACGGCGGCATCCTATGGCGCTGGAGCGCACTTACAGCTGCTTTTGCCGTCAGCAGCTGGGAGCTCGGCTGATGCGCCGCGGCGACTGACCAGCAGTCGGAATACGCAGCCTCGGCGACCCGTCGGCCGGGAGGCATGGCGCAAGATCTTGCGGTCTGGACAGCGAGGAAGCGACGCTGGGGAAGGCTGGCCGTCAGCGCCGCGGGAGGTGGCGCGCGGGACACTCATCGCCCAGGACAAGCTGCCGTGTCGAGCGGCGTACGGGTGCTGCGCGCCAAGCGGCAGATCCCCTATTGACAGAATATAATAGCATCTAAAGATCCTAATATCTCCATTTGAGCCAGCTCACCTCCTTTCCCGGAGAACGCCGCTATGATCCATCACCGCAGCATCGTCCGCTCGACCCTCCTCCTCCTCGCCGGCCTCGGCGTCGTCGTGGCGGCGGAGGACCAACAGCCTGCGTCTGCACCCGCCACCGATCCGACCGCCCAGCTCAAGCAGCGCCTGGATGACCTGGAAAAGCAGATCAAGGCTCTCCAGGCCCAGGTCCAGTCGACGAATCAGCAGCCGTCCGACACCGCCGCCCTCGAAGCACGGGTATGGAAGCTTGAGGCGGAAGGACAGACCGACAACGGCTATGCCTTCGGTGGGGTCGGAGATGTGACCTTGGTGGCGCAGAAGAATGTCGGCAAGACCGTCAGCGCGGACTTCAATCCGATCTTCATCTACAACTACCGCGAGTCGTTCCTCTTCATCGCCGAGCTCAATGCCGATGAGAACGGCGTCTCACTCGGGCAAGCGTGGATCGCCTTCACCTCGCTGCCGCATGCGGTCGTCGAAGCCGGCCGCTTCCCGCTGCCCTTCGGCGTCTACTCCGAACGCCTGTCACCCAGCTGGGTGAACAAGTTCTCCACCAACGCGCCGCAGCCCTACAATACGGACTACGGCATCTTCTCCGAAGACCAGACGGCCGATGGTCTGCAGGTGCGTGGGGACATCCCGCTGCCCAACAACGCCAAGGGCAATTACCATATCTTCGCGGTTGCCGCGCCAACCTATAATAGTCAGGATTTCTCCGATAACCGCCTAGTATTCGGCAATCCGGGCACCGGCGACCACGTCCGTCCGACCCTCGGTGCACGTCTCGGCTTCCTGCCGATGCCGACCGTCGAAATCGGCGTCTCGGGCATGTTCGGCGCGATCATCAATCAGCAGACCGCCGATCCGACCATCGATGATACGGCCGAACGCTCCTACCATGCATTCGATGTCGATGCAGAGTACCACTACCAGAGCGCAGTCATCCGTGGTGAATATGTGCGCATGGACAATCAGGACCCCACCGGAGCCTGGGTGCATTCCCAGGGCGCCTATCTCCAGGGTTCGCACCGCTTGACCTCGCTGCAGGGCTGGTTGAGCGGCTTCGAGCCGACCATACGCATCGGACGCGTTCAACGCAGCGTCGTCGATAACGGCTATCAAGATGTCAATGAGCTCGATATCGGGGTGAACTACTATTTCACCAGCTACATCCGCACCTCTTTGATGGGATTCGACCACAGCGTCCATTCCCTGGACCAGGTCGTCCTCAACACCACATTCTCCTACTAGGAAGGAACCGGACATGACGTTTTTCCCCATGACCACGCTGTCCCTGTCCCTGGCGCTTGTCGCCTGCGGATCGTTGCAGGCCGAGGATTCCATGCAGAGTGCTGCGATGGGCGCAAAGGTCTTCGCTGAGAATTGCAACCGGTGCCATGAGGCCCCGGACCCGGCGTCGCGCGACGGTCGTACCTGGACCGGCATCTCCCTGCATATGCGCGTCTTCGCCGATCTCTCGCAGGAAGACCAGCACCGCGTGCTCGCCTTCCTGCGCACCTTCGATACGGCGGCCATCCCCAAGAAGCCGGGTGTCCCCGCCGCACGCTGAGCGAAGGCCTGGTTGCCGGGTGGTCCGCGCACTACCCGTCCTCTCCGCCCTTCCACGTCAACACCTCTAGCGGGTCGTCGAGCGGTCCTGGGAGGGGTCAGGGCAGGGACTGGTGGTCGACGGGCGGATTTCCGCGACCGGCACACTGGATAAGAACATCTGTTTATTTTATTGTCATGTGACAGTCACGCGCTAGCATCCTTTTACATGTCCGATTCGGCCCCCACGACACGACGTCATTCGCGCGTACCGGCACTCGATCCGGAACGCGCCTTGTCCCGTCTCAGCGCCGTGCAGTTGCGCGAGCGCGAGCTGCGCCGTCCGGGCTTCCATTTCGCCTCAGCAGACGCGCCGGAAGACTTCATCTCTGCCTATCCAGAACTTGCGCAGATCTGCGCGGAGTGGGAATTGTGCACCGGGCAAGCGATCGGTGAAAGAGGTCCAGCCGCCACGCAGATCCTGCTCGAACTCGCCCGCAGGGCACAGCCGCCCTATCATGGGTTCGATTGCGGCGAAGTGAATATCTCCCGCTTGATCGATGAACTGGTGGACCAGCACCACCCCGCCTTGCGCTGGGAATTGGCGCGGCTGGACTTGCTCGTCGCCCGGCAGTCCGAGCTGCGCAACCGCGCCGATGTGCGCACCCTGCATTGCGGCTGGGAGGTGTTCCGCGATCGCTTCCTGGATCATCTGCATGAGGAGGAGGTCCATTGCTTCCCGCTCTGCCGCTTCCTCGACCAGGCGCGCTCGGAGCTGCTGCCGTCACGAGCGCAATGCGCTAGCCAACTGGCCATCATGGGCAACAGCCATGCCCAGTCCCAGTCGGAACTCGACGAGATGCTCGTGCTGGCGCGTCGTGCGGACATCGCGGTCATCGAACCTGATCTAGGCGTGGTCGTCCATGGCCTGGTCGCCATGCGCCAGGCACTCGTGCTGCATACCGAGCTGGAGAACGGCTCGCTGCTCAAGCGCTGCGCCCTGCTGGCGATCCAGCGGACGTCGGCCGCGTAATCAGCGGTCCTGCGCGGGTTCGCGCCATCCGGGGATGCAGGGCGATAGGCACAGCCCATATGGAACGGCCGTGGGGTCCGTACGTTGGGACCGCCGACCGCCGATTTCCGCTCTGATATGACGATCAGGCAGGACTTGCCTGCGGCGCAGCATCGGCAAGGCACATCGGCACACGAGCAAATATCAGGATAAATATATCTCTTTACATGAATAGATATGGTGCGACAGTGCCCGTGGACACCGACCGTAGGAGCCGCTCATGGATGCATCAGCCATCACCGTGCCCTTTCTCGGCCACTCCTGGAAGCGGGTGTACTGGGTAGATGAGCCGGAAAGCGCGCAGCACCTGCCGCCGGTTCCTATGCCGGCATCGCCGGCTCCCGCGGGCGCTCCACCGCTTTTCAGCGGCGCCAGCCGCCGTGCGGACCTGGTCGCCGCCTATCCCGATCTCGATGCGCTGTGCGATCGCTTGTCCTTCGGCTGGGACATGACGTTGGAGAGCTTGTGCAGCCAGAGCGACTGGGCGCTCCTTGAACTGGCCCGTGCTGCCAAGCCGCCTCGGCAGGCACGTCAAGCCGATTGGTCGATGGCGACCATGAGCGAGCTGGTCGGGGACATCCTTATCACCCACCATCTGCCATTGCGCAGTGAACTGCGACGCATCGACATCCTTATCCATCAGTTCTGCCGCCGCCACCCCGAACTGGCACATTTCGATCTCCATGGGGTCTATGCGCGTCTGGCCGATGGCCTGAATGCCCATCTCGACCATGAGGAGGGGGTGGTCTTCCCCCTGGGCCTCGCCATCGAGCGCGCCAGCCGTCACCCTGGCCAGGACGTGCCCGCGAGCAGCGCGGTCACCGGCGCCATCCGCTACATGGCGCTCGGCCACCAGGACGCTGCGCAGGCGATACGACGCCTGCTGGTGGTCCTACGCCAGGTGCAGATGAACACCTTCGATACCGATCTCGGACTGATCAGCGATGCCTTGGCCGCCATGCTGGCCGATCTCACCCAGCATGAGGACAAGGAGGATGGCATCCTGATGCCGGCCGTCATCTTCGCAGATGAATTGCTGCGCTCCCGCGCAGCGGCACCCGCCAGCACCAGTCACGGATCAGCAGGCTGAGCACGCCCCATGGTCACACCTCCCCGATCCGCAGCGACAGGCCTGCACACCGGCGAGCCGGCGAGCGTCCGGACCATCCCATCATCCAGCATAACCGAGCGGGTCGATCCCGCAGACATCAGCTGAGCAGGAGACCGCCATGTACCGCAAACCCATTCCAACATCGGCCCACGATCGTCAGCAGCGCGAGCACGCACCCCATGTGCACGCCGAACCAGCCGCGGTGCCTGCGGCCGCACTGGACTATCAGCAGATCCAGGCGCTCGCAGCCCGCCCGGCGACGCCGACCATCTCCTTATATTTGCCGACGCACCGGGCCGGCAGCGACAAGAAGCAAGACCATACCCTGCTCAAGAACCTCATCCAGGAGGCGCGCCGTCAGGCGGATGGGACGATGAGCGCGCCAGGCGCAGATGCCCTGATCGCACCATTGAACCGCTTGGTCAACGAGCCCGGCTTCTGGGCGCATCCGCTCGATAGCCTTGCGGTGTTCAGCAGCGCCACCGGCATGACCCATGCCTGGCTGCCAGCGCCGGTGCCTGCGCTGGCTAGCTTCAGCGAGCACTGCCACCTCAAGCCGATCATTCCCCTGATCCAAAACGACGGCCGCTTCTATGTCCTCTCGCTGACGCAGCATGGTGTCCACCTCTATCGCGGCACCCGCCATGCCCTGACCATGATCGAGCTGCCCAATACCCCGGCATCGATCGAGGAGGCGCTCGGCGAGCCGGTCCAGGAGCGCCACACCGAAGTACGCACCGTACAGGGCGGTGGACAGGGGTCGACTCGGTATTTCGGCACGGTGGGCGATGAGCAGGCCAAGGGCCGCATCCGGCACTATTTCCGGATCATCGACGGGACGGTTAGCCGCCTGCTGCATGCCGAGCACGCCCCGCTGGTCATCGCCGGGGTCGAATTCCTCCTGCCGCTCTACCGCAGCGTCAACAGCTATCCGCACCTTGATCCTGCTGGGATCGGCGAGCACACCGACCCCCAGGCGCTCGGTGCCCTGCATCAGCGAGCCTGGTCGATCGTCGCCCCGCATTATACGGTGCCGGCGCTGAAGGCTGGTGAGCGGATCGCCCAGCTCCTGGGCACCCCGCGCGCCTCGACCGACCTCGCGACCATCCTGCCAGCGCTGATCCAGGGACGGGTCGAGGACCTCTTCGTCGCCAGCGATGCCGATCGCTGGGGCACCTATGATGCCAGAAACGACGTCGTGCGTGAGCACCATCCGCGCTGGGCGACCGATGATGATCTTCTCAATCTCGCGCTGATCCACGCCCTTGCGACGCGGGCTCTGGTCCAAGTCGTGCCCCGCGGCGACATTCCTGGTGGCCACGACATCGCTGCGGTATTCCGCTTCTGACCAGGAACCAGTCCACCATCATACGCTCGTGAGAGGATGAAGCCATGCACTGCGACCATCTCCATTCCATGATTCCGCTTGAACGCTATCGCGACATCATCGCCGCCATCGGCGCGAAACGCGAGTCCTGGGCCGACAGCTTCTGGATGCGTTTCGCCGCCCAGGCGGCGGTTCTCTGCCCCGATCCGCCAGAGCAGCTGGCCAAGCGCATCCACCACATCGCCTCAGCGCTGCAGCAGCGGACAGCGTGGTATCGCACCCTCGCCTCTCCGGTGCGCTTCGTGGTCGCGGCGATGCTCATCCAGCATCACATCCCGGTCGCCGACTTCCTCGGCGAATGCGATCGCGCCTCCGAGGTCTTCAAGGAGGTCGGATTGCACCATCATGGCTTCTACGAAACCATGGCCGTGCTCATCCTGCGCCTCTCCGCCAAGCATCCAGCCCCGAGCCTGATCCAAGCCGATCGCATCAAGTCGCTCTACGACCATATGAAGGGCTTCCACTGGTGGCTGACCGGGCCGAGCGACCTGCCTGCATGCGCCGCGCTCGCCTCGTGCCCCGGTCCGGCAGAGGTGGTGGTCGCCCATGTCGAGGATGCCTATCAGCAGCTCAAGGCCAGCGGACTGGCCAGGAACCATCATCTGCAGACCGCCGCGAATCTCCTGCCGGTCCTCGGCGTGCCGATCGACGAGGGGGTGTCCCGCTACCGGGCGCTCAAGATGGCCTTCGAAGTGCGCAACGGTGTCCTGGATGTGGAATCCTATGATGCGCTGGTGGTGCTGGCCCTCATCCACCAGACCACCGATATCATCATCAACCGCTTGTGCTCGGTGCGCGAGGAGCTCGATCTCTTCCAGCCGGAGCAGTGCGGACCTGCCAATTTCCTGATTGCAGCCGACCTGACCGTGCTGGATCTGGTGCGTTTCGGTCCGGATCAGGAGCAGATCCGCCAGCCACAGGACGTCGAGAGCATGATGGCCACCATCCATGCCTTCCACATCGCCTCGGCGGTCCTGGTCAGCCAAGTGCAGCCGGAGATGATCCAGCCGCTCGGCGGCCTGGACGCCATGGGGTGGCCCTATCCCTATGCGTGAGGGGGGCAGGACAGCGATGAGAACCCCTGGGGTGCCCACACCTGGCGCGCGCGGACCGGCCGGCGCACGGTCAGAGATTCTGGAGCAGCACCCCTTCGGGGATGTCGGCGGAGAGTTTGATGACCTGGACCGGGCAGCCGTCGGCGATGAAGCGCATGAACACCACGCCCTCGGCGTCGAGCACGCCCGGGCGCAGCAGGCTGCGTTCGTCGCGGTTCTCGCTCTGGGTGATGTCACGACGGGCATCCGAACGGATCACGCACCCGTGCTGGCTGACGAAGAAGATCGCCGGTTCGAGATTCTGGCACCAGCCGCACTGGATGCAGCCCTCATCGATCCAAATGACAGTCTTATCCGGCATGACAAACCCTTCGACGGAAAGGAGTTAAGTCTAAATGGAGAAACCGCCCTCTGCAATCGGAAACTCTGCATTAGGCCGAAGTACCTGCCCCAGCGGGGCTTGATTGTAATATATAAATAAGCGGATATATATGTCTCATAGCATCCTGCATGTGTGGTGCGTTTCCCTTCCCCGTGAAAGTCCGTCATGATATCTCAGACGACCGAATATGCCCTGCGAGCGATCGTGTTCCTTGCGGATACGCCGAGCGTCGCCCATACCGCCGAGTCCATCGCCAATGGCACCAAGGTCCCGGTGGGGTACCTGGCCAAGATCATGCAGGGCCTGGCCAAGGCCGGATTGGTGACCTCGCAGCGGGGGCTGTATGGCGGCTTCACCCTCGTCGGCCCACCCAAGGACCTCACTGTCTATGCCGTCGTGCAGGCGATCGACCCCATCCGTCGCATCACCGAGTGCCCGCTCGGTCTCGAGGGGCATGGACCGAACCTCTGCCCGCTGCACCGCGGACTCGACAATGCCATGCTGGCGGTCGAGACCGCATTCAAGAAGCTGACCATCCAGCATTTGCTCACCCAGCCCCAATCCACCCGACCCCTGTGTGCGTTCCCTCGGCACGAGGAATAAGGCTGGCCCGCTCATTGCACCAGGGAGTAACGGGTCGCGTGCGTGAGCCTACGAGCACATGACGGGCGAGGCGCTGAAACCGGTAAGTCAGGCCGCCTGTGGCAATGGTCAGTCGCCGGGGATTCCGCTGGTCCGTAGCGACAGCGAAGCAGGCATTGCAAGCCAAGACCCTGGTATCACACACCTGCCGACAAGATAATAACAGGATATTGATATCCAATTAGACTAATAATAGAAGGAGGCTATGGGGTGGCGACAGCCTAACCACCGGTCCGTACCCCTTCCATTCGACCTCATGACATGATAGGATTGACCATGAACGCCTCGTCACGCATGTCGCTCCCATCAGGGCAGCTGGAACCTCATGTCGAGGCAGCGGAACTGGCGGGATTCCCATCCCCGCCGGTGGAGCTGACGACGGGTGGGGGCTTGGCCGATCTCGCCCATCAACGCACCACGCTGGTCCTCAATGATGGCACGCAGGTCACCGTCAGACCGGTGCAGCCGGAGGACGAAGCGGGCCTGGTGGCCCTGCACCAGCAGCTCTCCCTGCACACCGTCCGCTTCCGCTACTTCATGGACATCCCGCTGATGACCCGCATCGCCCATGCACGGCTCGAGCGGGTCTGCCATCCGGATCCGGCCAAGGAGGTGGTGCTCATCGCCGAGCATGTGCGGCAGGATGGGAGCACGGAAGTGATCGGTGTCGGCCGCATCAATCGCCAGCAGGACCTCCAGGTCGGAGAGCTGGCGGTGCTGGTCGCCGATCATTGGCAGCGCCATACGCTCGGCTCCCGTCTTTTCGAGATGCTGATCGCCATCGCCAGGCAGGTGGGCCTCAAGCGGGTCTTCCTCAGCTTCCTGCCCGAAAACCGCATCATGCGCCTGCTTTGCGATCATCGCGGATTCACCGCGAGCGTGACGCCATCGCTGGTGACCGCCACCCTGGTGCTTGCGGGCTAGGGAGCGTCAGCGCGCGCCACAGTGGTGGCGATCACGCCAGCGGCGGTGGGCAGCAGTGCATCAGCGCCTGGCGCAGCTCGGCGAGCTTGGGCGGTTTGGCCAGGACGTAATCCACATGCATCGGCAATTCACCATCCGCGACCATCGTCCGTCCCCAGCCGGTGAGCAGGATCACCGGCGTAGTCGCTGAGACGTCCTTGATTGCGCTGGCGACCTGGCGCCCGTCGCAGTGCGGCATACCCAGATCGGTGATCACCGCCGAGAAGCGCTCGGCCGTAGGCCAGGCTGTACGGAAGAGCTCGATGGCCCGGGTGCTTACATGCTCGGCGACCACCTGATGGCCGTCATCCTCTAGGATGGTGCGCAGCGAATTGAGCAGGATGGGATCATCATCGATGACCAGCAGGCGCAGACGCGCCGGGATCGACGAGAGGAGCGGCGGTGGCTCACCCTCGGTCCGGGTGTGCGGGATGGCGAAGGAGAGCCGCATGGTCGTCCCACGATTCACCTCGGTGTCGATCTCTATCTCCGCGTGGTGACGGCGGGCCATCCCGTAGACCATCGCCAAGCCGAGACCGCTGCCACGCTCCCCTTTGGTGGAGAAGAAGGGTTCCAAGCAGCGCCGGCGGGTCTCTTCATCCATGCCGATGCCGGTATCGCAGATCTCCACGAGCACCCGCTCTGGGATGCGCACGCCGCCAGGTCCTGTGCGCGCCTCGGTGGTGCGGGTCGCCAGCGTCAGGGTGCCGCCGTCGGGCATGGCATCCACGGCATTGAAGACCAGGTTGGTCAGCGCCTCGCGCACTTCACTGGCCACCCCCATGATCGCGGGCAGCGCCGGATCCAGGGAGGTCACCATTCGGATGAGCAGGCCTCGCTGCTGCGGCATGTCGTTCCAGCGCGCCCGCGTCAAGTCGATGACGTGCTGAACGAGCAGGTTGAGGTTGGCCGCTTCGAGGGCCAGCTGCGGCGGGCGCTGGCGGTAGAACTCGCCCAACCGGGCGATGGTGGAGGCGACATCGTCGATCGAACGGTACATGATCTCCAGGTACTTGCGCGCCCGATCGCTCAGCCCGGACTCTTTGCCCAGCAGCCATTCCGAATAGAGGGCCACAGGCGACAAGGCATTATTGATGTCATGGGCGATTCCGGCGGCCATTTCTCCGAGCGCACGCAGGCGCTCCTGCTGCATGGCGGCCTGCTGCGAACGGTGGAGGTCATGATAGGCCTGCTGCAGCGAGGTGTGCAGTTGAGATTGGTGCGCGGCGAGGGCGACATGATCGCCCAGCTGGCGCAGGAACTCGCAGTCGCCGCTGGTGAAGCCCTGTGGTTGACGGCGCGAAGCGATGATCATGCCGAAGAATGTGCTGTCCACTTGGAGGGGGGCGACGACCAGGGAACGCAGCCCCGCGGCTGCGAATTGGCGCGACAATGGCAGTTCGAGCAGGGCGAGATCCGGCTCATGGATGAGCTGGCCATCTAGGCAGCAGGATAGCCCATTCGCAATCACGGGGATCGTTGAGAGTGCATGCAGTGAGAGGGAGTCGGCCATGGCCTGGCTGTGCGCGCCGATGCTGGCGATGGTCAGGCGATCGTATGGCGGTTCCAGCAGGCAGGCGCAGCAGAAATCGACGGGCAGGTCGTCCTCCAGGCTGTTGACCACGACCTGGAAGATGCTGGGCAGGTCTTGGCGCTCAGCGATGGCACGGGAGATGCGGTTCAGGAGGTGCAGGCGGGCCAGCTGCACCAGAAGGCGCCGTTCGGCGTTGGCCCTCTGGGTGATGTCGCGTGCGATCTTCGAGGCGCCAATGATGGTTCCGCTCGCATCGCGGATGGGCGAGACGGTGATGGAGACATCGATGTCCCTGCCGTCCTTGCGCCGCCGACGGGTATCGAAGTGATCGACGCACTTACCGGCCATGATGCGGTTGAGGATATGCGTCTCCTCCCCAGCCCGCTCTGGGGGGATGCACATCAGGATCGGCCGGCCGATCGCCTCGCCAGCCGAGAAGCCGAACATCTTCTCGGCACCCGGATTCCACGACGTGATGATACCGTCGTTGGTCTTGCCGATAATTGCATCGTCCGAGGAGTCGACGATGGCAGCCAACTGCAGGCGATTCTCCTCCAGCTTCCGGACGGTGATGTCGCGTGCCACCATCGAGACGCCGATGGTGGCCTGCGCGGCATCGCGAATTGGGGTCATCGTCAGCGAGATGTGGATGGTGCTGCCGTCCTTGCGCCGACGCCTGGCATCGACGAGGTCGAGTGGTTCGCCCTGGGCTAGACGCTGGACGGTCGGTGACTGCTCGACCCAGGGCTCCTCAGGGGACAGCAGCGAGATCGATCGTCCGATCACCTCCTCGGGGGCATAGTTGAACATCCGGATCGCTCCGGTGCTCCAATGCGATATGACGCCGTCCAACTGGACGCCGATGATGGCATCGCTGGTGGCGTCGATGAGGGAGGCGAGGCGTTCGCGTTCGGCGCTCTTGCGCTCGGTCACGTCGCGGATGGCGCTGGCGACATAGAGGCCTTCCGCAGTCCTGATCGGATTCAGGCTGATCTCGATCTCGAACTCGCTGCCGTCCCTGCGCTTGCCCCAGAGATCCAGTCCGGAGCCCATCGCCCGCCGCTTCGGCTGGGACAGGAAGCGCGTCCGGTGCTGGAGATGCTGCTGATGGAACCGTTCTGGTATGAGCAGCTCCACCGGTTGGCCGACGAGATCGGGACGTGCGTAGCCGAACAGCTGAATCGCCTGCTCATTGACCTCGACCATGGACCCGATGCTGTCGATGATCACAATGGCATCCGGCACGACGTCGAGAACGCCAGGGAATGATGCCGCGACCGCTGTCATGACGGGCTCACGCGGCTAAGCATGCAGCTGGCTGGACGCTGGAGCCAGCTGGGGAGCAAGTGCATGCGTGCGAGAACGGTCCACTCGCCTCAATCGATGCCGTGCTGTCGCTCCAGGTTCAGCAGCGCAAGTGGACGGGCCGATGCAGCGCGCGGAGCAGAGCAACGGGCCAGCAGGGTGGATCCTGGCAGGGGGTGATGCCATCCACCTGGGTCTCAGCCGGTCCCGCTGCCACATATGCTGTGTCACTGATTTCCATCTCCACCGGGGCGTCCCGTTCGCAGCGCTTTGGGCAGCGCCATACTCTAATCAACTACAACAGATGTAGAAATATTAAGACCGACTTATCTACAATTAAGCGTACTCGGCCCGGGGTTCCAGAGAAGAGGAAATTAATCACCCACAAGTCATGTATTTCTAGACGATTGCACGCAATGCAAGGGTCTGGCCAAAGCGTGCGGGCGTGTGCCACCTTTGGGGGTGGCCGCGAGCCCAGCGGGGCGCTAGGAGGGCCTAAGCCACGGTGGCATCACGAGTCGGCAGGAAGGCCGCATGCGGCGGTTTGGCGTGGTCGCTAGGCCTGACGCTGCCGGCTCATGTCATGTTTGGGGGAGCGAGGAGGAGCCGGCCGTGCTGCGCGCTACATGCGGTCACCGCCAGAAGTGGCAGGACCGACGTCCGCTCATCACCCCTGGGTGCCGAGCGGGGCCAATGGGGGCACTAGCGGGAGCGCTTGCGCAGGCGTCGACCGGTCTGGAGTGCTGGCGAGGAAATAGCGCCCGGCCGAGGCCATGGCCACGGCGGTGATCGAACTGAGCGGCATCGCCACCGCACAGAGGTAGGGGCCCCAGACACCCATCATCGCCAGGACGATTCCGGCAGCATTATAGACCAGCGAGATGGCGAGGATGAGGCGAACCTGGGCATTGGCAGCGGCGCAGCCGGCAAGCAGCTCCTGCAGCCCCTGCCAGGCGTCATTGCGGGCCACGAACACCTGGCAGCTGGCGATCGCTGCCTCGACTCCGCCGCGTAGGCCGATGGCGAGATCGGCACGGGCGAGGGCGGCGGCATCGTTGACGCCATCTCCGATGACAGCGACCGCCCCCGAGCGGTGGAGCATGGTGACCAGGTCGGCCTTGTCCTCTGGCGCCATGCCGCCATGGATCTCCTCGGTGGAGAAGCCGAGCTCCGCTCCGACCGCATGCGCTACGCGTGGATCATCGCCCGAGCAGAGATGGGTGGAGATGCCGGCCGCGCGCAGCTGGGTGAGCAGCGCCGCGGCTCCCGGGCGGATGGGATCGGTACAGGCGATGTGCGCCAGCACGACACCGTCGAGGGTGACGGCGATCACCGTGTCCTCAGGCCCATCGAGCCGCATGGCACCGCACTCGACCCCGGTGAGGCGCTGATTGCCGATGCACAGCACGCCCCGTTCGGTCTGGCAGCGCAGTCCCTGACCGGGGATCTCAGACCACTCGGTGATCGGGAGCACGGCGGATAGTCCCAGCTCAGTGCTGATGGCGAGAGCGAGCGGATGCTGCGAACGGGCTTCGGCGGCGGCCACCGCCATGCGCCCCCACTCCTGCAGCGCGGCGTCGCCGCTTTGCCACTGCCAGGCGACCACCCGCAGGCGGCCCTCAGTAAGCGTGCCGGTCTTGTCGAAGACCAGATGGCGGATGTTACCGCCACCCGCACGCATGCCGCCGAGGGCTTCCAGCGCACCGGCATCGCGCACCAGGATGCCGCGTACCGCTGCGCGTGAGACCGCCAGGGCCTGGACCAGGGGTGTCGCCAAGCCGAGGGCGCACGGGCAGCTGACCAGCACCAGGGCGATGGCGCGCTCGAGGCCGCGAACTCCACCGCCCGGACCACCAGTGAGCCAGGATACCAGGATGGTGCCCAAGGCAGCTGCGGTCACCGAGAGGATGAAGATGGTCTGCAAGCGGTCGGCGATGCGGATCAGGGCGGTTGGGCGGGAGGCCGCATCCCCGATGGCGCTCAGCACCCGGCCCATGCGGGTCGCAGCACCGGTCGCGCCCACCTGCAGGCAGAGATGGTCGGCGAGGCAGGTGGTACCTGCGAAGACGATGTCGCCAGGGACCAGCTGCACCGGCCGCGATTCGCCGCTGAGGGCGGCGGCATCGATGCTCGCCGGCGCATCCTGCAACAGGCCATCGCAGGGGACGACCTCGCCGTTGAGCACCTCGACGCGATCCCCTGGGCGCAGCTCCGCGGTCTGGACGTTCTCGGTTCTGCCGGACGGCCCTGTGCGCCGAGCCACCAGCGGCATTAGGTGGTCCAGCGCCTCGGTCGCATTGGCGACCCGGCTGCCGGCGGCCAGCACCGCTACCCTGCCGGCGAGCAGCAGGGCGACGAACATGGTCACGGCATCGAAGTACAGTTCGCGCGACCCCTGCAGCAGGTTGACGATGCTGGCCACCACCCCGACCAGGATCACCAGGGTGGCGCTGACATCCATGGTCAGCCGGCCATGGCGGAGCGCCGTGATGGCGGCGCGGTAGAAGGGTGCCGCCCCGTAGGTCAGTCCCGGGACCGCCAAGCCGAAGGCGCACAGACCGAACATCCGGGTGGCGCTCGGGTCGAGATCGCGGGTCATCTCGCCGGCATAGAGGTTGAGCGAGAGGTGCATCGCCCCCAGCGCGGAGGCGGAGGCGATCGCCAGGCGGATCAGCAGATGGCGGCGTTCATCACGACGATGGGTGCTGGCCTGGGCGAACGGCTTGGCGCGGTAGCCGAGCGACCCCAGCAGGCGCACCTGTGCGGCGGGAGAGCTGTGCGTCGGGTCGAAGACCACGGTCAGCCGCCCGGTGGCGATGCTGACGCGGGCGCAGCGCACCCCATGGTCGATCCGGGGCAGCTGCTCGAGCAGCCAGACGCAGGCGGCGCAGTGCATGCCCACCACATGCCAGCGGACCTCGCTCAGGCCATCCTTCCGGCCGACTACCACCGCAGCGAGGGCGTCGCGCTCGGCGCTCACATCGGCGCTCGGTGTGGTGATGCGCTCTGCCGATTGTCCGCGCAGGCGGTAGAAGTCGCTCAGTCCACAGGCGTTGATCACCGCATGCGCCGCCTGGCAGCCCGGACAGCAGAAGTCCTGGTCGGCCGGGGCGAGGGAGGTGGCGCAGTGCTGGCAGAGACGGGCGCTCTCAGGCATGAGTCACACCGGGCTCAGGTGATGGCAGCACGCCGCCGCGCTCCGGCTGATGGCCATGAAGAGGATCCATGCGCCGCTGAAGGCGAGCGAGGCCGAGGGCAGCCAGCGTCCGCACCAGGTGCGCAGCCCTCCGCGCCACCGGCTGGCGACGGCGGTGATGGCGGTGGAGGCGGCCAGGGCCGGCGTGGTCATCGCTACCAGGATCACCATCACCAGCGCGCCCTGCAGCGGGTCGGCGCTGGCCGCAGCGAGGCCGAGCGCCCACAGCACGATGCCGCAGGGGAGGAACGCCATCGCCGCGCCCAGCGCGGCGGCAGCGAACACCGGCCGGCGGGCGAGGCGCGCCGGCAGCGCGCGCAGCAGCAGGGCAGCGACCGGGGTGGACGAGCCCGTGCGGCTGATCAGGCGAGCGAGGCTGGCGGGATGGCCGAGCTTGACCAGCGCGGCGATGAAGAATGCCGCCGCCAGGGCGATGCCCAGCCACAGCTCGCCACCATGCAGATCCTTGGCGATGCCAGCTCCGGTCCAGCCCGCTGCCGCGCCCAGCAGGGCGTAGACGGCGGCGCGTACGAACTGATAAGCGCCGAGCTGGCTGATCACCGTGCGCGTGGAGGGGGGATCGCCGGGAGCGAGGGCGCCAAGCCTGCCGATGCGCAGTCCCACGACCAGCGGACCGCACATGCCGGCGCAGTGGACCGAGGTCCAGGCCAGGCCGAGGCCGAGCACCAGGCCGGCGGCCTGCCAGGTCAGCTGCGGATCGCTCATGCGAGCAGCGTGCCATTCTGCGTCTCCATGTCTATGACAATTTGATTGTTTAAAGATATAAATATCCGTTTACATTTTGAAAACCGGGTGTAATTTCCCCTCCGCGAACCACACATGTCCATGCTCTTCCTCTTCACTGGCATCGCCCTGGCGATCTTCGCGATCGCCGTGGCCCTGCTGATCCTCCTGATCCGCTCCGGCCAGCTCGACGATCTCGATACGCCGCCGCTGCGGCTGCTGGCAGACGATCCACCTGTCGAGGCCCCCCCCGGCCCGACGCGACCCGACTCAAGGACCCCACCCCATGACCAGTGACGCCGTTACCGGAGAACCCGCCACCCCCGCAGCAGCCACGCTCGACACCTTCGCCTACGACAACCGCTCGGTCCGCGACTTCATCATCGCGACCGTGGTCTGGGGCCTCGTCGGCATGCTCGTCGGAGTGCTGATCGCACTGCAGCTCGCCTGGCCCGCAGCCAATTTCGACCTCCCCTGGCTGAGCTACGGCCGCATCCGGCCGCTGCATACCAACGCGGTGGTGTTCGCCTTCGCCGGCAACGCCATCTTCGCCGGATTCTACTATTCGCTGCAGCGCCTGCTCAAGGCGCGCATGTACAGCGATGTGCTGTCGCGCATCAACTTCTGGGGCTGGCAGCTGATCATCCTCGCGGCGGCGATCACCCTGCCGCTGGGCAAGACCACTAGCAAGGAGTACGCCGAGCTGGAATGGCCGATCAAGATCGCCATCGCCGTGGTGTGGGTCGCCTTCGGCATCAACATGATCGGCACCATCCTCAAGCGGCGCGAGCGCCATCTCTATGTCGCGATCTGGTTCTACATCGCCACCTTCCTCGGCATCACCATGCTGCACGTGATCAACGGCCTGGCGGTTCCGGTATCGTTCCTCAAGTCCTATCCAGTCTATGCCGGGGTGCAGGATGCGCTGGTGGAGTGGTGGTACGGCCATAACGCCGTCGCCTTTTTCCTCACCACGCCCTTCCTCGGGATGATGTACTATTTCCTGCCCAAGGCCGCCGAGCGTCCGATCTACAGCTACCGCCTATCGATCGTGCACTTCTGGTCGCTGATCTTCCTCTACATCTGGGCCGGTCCCCATCATCTCCTGAATACCGCCCTGCCGGAATGGGCCCAGACCCTTGGGGTGGTGTTCAGCGTGATGCTGATCGCCCCGTCGTGGGGCGGCATGATCAACGGCCTGCTGACCTTGCGCGGCGCCTGGGACAAGGTGCGCACCAGCGCGGTGCTCAAGTTCCTGGTCGGCGCGGTGACCTTCTACGGCATGGCGACCTTCGAGGGCTGCCTGCTCGCACTGCGCGATGTCAATGCCCTCAGCCACGACACCGACTGGACCATCGGCCATGTCCACAGCGGCGCCCTCGGCTGGGTCGGCCTGCTGACCTTCGGCATCATCTACTGGATGATCCCGCGCCTGTGCCGCACCACGCTGTGGTCCGAAGCGATGGCCAACCTGCACTTCTGGATCGCCACCATCGGCATCTGCATCTACGCCGTGGCAATGTGGATCGCTGGCATCACCGAGGGATCGATGCAGCTGGCCTTCGACAGCAACTCGCACCTGGTCTACCGCGACTGGTCCGAGATCGTGCGCGCCACCATCCCCTTCTTCTGGGTGCGCCTGGGCGCCGGTCTGATCTACCTGGCCGGCATGGTGCTGTGCGCGATCAACGTGTTCCAGACCATCTGCCACGGCAAGCCGGTGCAGGATGAGACCGTCCAGGCGCCGCCCCTGATCCGCGACACCGAATACGTGGCGCAGATCGATGCCGCGCTGTCGAAGTCGGGATGGCGAGATTTCTCGACCTCGATGCACAGCCTGGTCGAGCGCTGGCCCGCGGTGATGATCCTGTTCGCCGCCGGCGCATTGGCGATCGGCGGGCTGTGCGAGATCGTGCCGAATATGATCCAGGGCGCGCTGTCGCCCAAAATCGCCTCGGTCACGCCCTATACCCCGCTCGAGCTGACCGGACGCGACATCTACATCCGCGAGGGGTGCAGCAACTGCCATACCCAGATGATCCGCACCCTGCGCGCCGAGACCGAACGCTATGGCGGCCAGTACACCAGGCCCGGGGAGGGCATCTACGACCGCCCCTTCCTCTGGGGTTCGAAGCGCACGGGCCCCGATCTCGGTCGCGAAGGCGTGCTGCGGCCCTCCGCCGCCTGGCATTACTACCATCTGCAGCGCCCCTCGTCGATGTCGACCGTGACGGTCATGCCGAACTATCCCTGGCTGATCAGCGATGACATGGATCTCAGCGACATCGGCACCAAGCTCGCGGTGCTGGCAGGCATGCCGATGTTCACCCCCTACAAGGCGGCCGACATCGAGCAGGCCGAGAGCAATGCGCGGGCGCAGGCACTCGTGGTGGCCAACGAGCTGCGCAAGGAGCCGCGCCTGAAGGACGACAAGGACCTCGAGAAGAAGGAGATCGTCGCCGTGATCGCCTACCTCCAACGGCTCGGCACCGATCTCGGGAAACCGTCTCCCGCGACGGTGAGCACAGCAGGACACTGATCATGCAAAACTACCTCAACGCCCATCCGAACAGCCTCGCCCTCTTCGCCTTGCTGCTGTTCGTCGGACTCGCAAGCCTAGTCGTGCTCTACATCGCCACCGACCGCCGCAAGGCGCATCATCGGCGCATGGAGAGCATGGCCCTCGATGACGACAACCAGCAGAAAGGAACCCCGCATGTCTAGTACTGGAAGCACCGACGCCGGCGGCGGCAACATCGATCGCGAGCGCGACCACTCCTTCGATGGCATTACCGAATACGACAACGACCTCCCCCGCTGGTGGCTGGCGATGCTGTGGATCAGCGTGGTCTTCGCCATCTGGTACGTCGCCTATTTCCATTTCGGCAACGGCCAGATCGGCGTGGATCGCTGGACCAAGGAAACGGCGGCCATCGCCGCTGAGCGCGCCAAGCACCAGACTGGCCCGCTGACCGAGGAGTCGTTGCGCGCCCTCAGCCACGATCCCGAGCGCATCGCCCGGGGGAAGACGCTGTTCGGCACGGTCGGGTGCTCGATCTGCCACGGTCCTGAAGGCACCGGCCTGATCGGCCCGAATCTCTGCGACCGCTATTGGATCTATGGCTCGAATATGACCGACATCGTGGAGGGCATCACCAATGGCCGTGCCAACAACGTCATGCCGCCGCAGAAGGCGGCGCTGTCCCCTGACGACATCAACAATCTGGCGATCTACGTGGTCAGCCTCAGCCGGGCCGGCTTCAAGCCCGGTAAGCCCGCCGATCTGACGCGTGAAAAAGACAACCCGATCACCTATTGATCCCCCATGGACGATGTCAGCGACGACTTCCGCTCTGTCATGGCATCCGTCGACCGTCGTGGTCGACGGAAATGGGTCTATGTCCACATCGTCCCCGGTATCTGGCGCCGCCGCCGCTTGGTGGTGGCCTACCTGATCACCGCCCTGGTGATCGCCCTGCCCCATCTGCGCATCGCCGGTCGTCCGGTCCTGTGCATCGACTTCCCCCACTCGCAGTACACCGTCCTCGGGCAGGTGTTCTGGCCACAAGATCTCAGCTACCTGCTGCTCCTCCTGCTGATGGCCATCATCGGCACCCTGCTCGCCGTCTCCCTGGTGGGTCGAGTGTTCTGCGGCTGGCTGTGCCCGCACAACGCCTTGCTGGAATTCATCTTCCGGCCGATCGAGGAACTGCTCGAAGGTCCGGCTCATCGGCGCATCCGCCAGGATCACGCGGGGCTGCACCCCGGGCTCATCCTGCGCAAGCTGGTCAAATGGGCGCTCTTCCTGCTGGTGTGCATGACCCTGGCGAGCGCGGTTGCCGCCCTCTTCACCGGAGCGGACGCCATGGTCGGCGGCATCCATATCGATGCCGCCGAGCATCCGGGCGGCGCCCTGTTCGCGGGCCTGCTGACTGCCGCCATGCTGTTCAACTTCGCCTGGTTCCGCGAGCAGACCTGCACCATCGTCTGCCCCTACGGTCGGCTGCAGGCAGCGATGCTCGATCGTCATTCCCTTGTGCCGGCCTACGATGCGCGTCGCGGCGAGCCGCGCGGCAAGGCCGCGAAATCGGCGGCCGCCGAGGCGCCGGCGGCGTTGGGCGACTGCGTCGACTGCAAGCTCTGCGTCTCGGTATGCCCGACCGCCATCGACATCCGCAATGGCAGCCAGCTGGAGTGCATCAACTGCTTGGCCTGCATCGACGCTTGCGATGGCGTCATGGCCAAGCTGGGTCGGCCGGCGGGCCTGATCGCCTACCGCAGCGAGAACCAGCTCAGCGGTCAGCCGCGCCAGGTGCTGCGTCCGCGCACCCTTATCTATGGCGCGGTGCTCGCGGTGCTGCTGGCGGTCTCTGCCATCCGCATCGGCTCGCGCACCGATCTGCAAGTCATGCGCCTGCGTGTCGGTGCCATGCCCTCACTGGTGCGCGATGCCGCGGGCAACCAGCTCGTGCGCCAGGATCTCACCTTGTCGGTCATCAATCGCACCGGCGACGAACAGCGCGTCACCTTCGGCCTGCCCGACGATCTGGGTGCGTCCCTGCACCTGGTGGAGCCGGTGGTGGTATTGGGCCCGAACCAGCGCCGCGAGATCACTCCGACGGTCGATATCCCGGAACAACGCCTGCATGGCAGCGATCGCGCCACCATCCTCTCCATCACCAGCAGCTCCGGCACCCATGTCGACCTGCCTATCACCCTGCGTGCCCCATGAACCAGCCCCAGACCAGCACCTTCAACCCCTGGCCCTGGCTGCCGGTCATCGTGCTCGGCATCACCGTCATCCCGAGCCTGATCTTCGTGATGACCGCGCATCGCCTGCGGCTGGGCCTGGTGGAGGAGCTGCCCTACCAGTCGTCCGTGCATTACGATGTCGACAAGCAGTCGCGCAGCGATTTCCGCGCCGCTGGCTATCACTTCGCCGCCCAAGGCGACGGTCCGCTGCGGCTGCGCTTCCAGCTCGCCGCGCCGGTCGGTGCCGGCCCGGCGAAGGACACCCAGATCGCACTCTACCGCCCAGACGACCTGCGCTGCGACCGTGTCATCGCCTGGCCCGATCCCACGCAGCCGTTGGTCGTCTCGGTGCAGCGCCCCGGTCTCTGGCGCGTGCGCCTGTCTCTGAACCTGGCTGGACCGGTGAGCTCCACCGGTACGGCCAACGACCGAGTGCTGACGGACGAGACCGCCGTCGATGCCCCCGAGGAGGAACCATGATCACCTTGACCGGCGAATATGCCTTACGGGCGGTCGTCTGCCTCGCCGCCCATCCCGGCGAGCCGATGACCGCCGAGGCCATCAGCCAACATACCGCTGTGTCGGTGGGCTACCTGGCGAAGATCCTGCAGGGGCTCAACCGCTCGGGCCTGGTGGCATCGCAGCGGGGACCGCATGGCGGCTTCACCCTGCGCCACCGGGCGGAAGACATCACCGTCTATGATGTGGTGGAGGCGGCCGATCAGCTGCCTCGCCTGCATGAGGGTCCAGATGGGGCGGTGGCTCCCAGCCCGAATAAGGTCCTCGATCGCCTGCACCGCCTGCTGTCGCATGTCCGCGGTCAGCTCGAGGAGGTCTACCGTACCACCACCATCGCGGCGCTGATGGTCGAGACCGGTAGCCCGGACCAGAGCGGTCCTGCCGCCGTCAGGCCATGAGCCTCCGGCCCGCGTTCGACTTCAATCGTGCCCCCTTCATCGTCATCTGGGAGGTCACGCGGGCCTGCGATCTCGCCTGCCAGCATTGCCGCGCCGATGCGCAGCCGGACCCCTCCGCGCAGCAGCTCACCACCACCGAGGGCATGGCCCTCCTCGATCACGTGCGCGAGCACTTCGGCGTGGTGCTGATGGTCTTCACCGGGGGTGACCCGCTCAAGCGCCCCGATCTCCACCAGCTCATCGCCCATGGTACGCGCCTGGGGCTGCGCATGGCCATCACCCCCTCGGCCACACCGCTGCTCACCGCTGCGGCGATCGGGGCGCTGCAGGACAGCGGAATAAAGCGCATCGCCCTCAGCCTGGATGGCGCCGATGCGGCCACCCATGATGCCTTCCGCGGTGTGCCAGGGACCTTTGCCCGCACCATCGATGCGCTGAACACCGCTCGCCGTCTGGGCCTGGAGATCCAGGTCAATACCACCGTCTCGCGCCATAACATCGGCCAGCTAGAGCAGATCGCCCGCATGGTCGAATACCTGGATGCGCGGCTGTGGTCGGTCTTCGCCCTGGTCGCGACCGGTCGCGCTGCTGCCGATCTCCTGCCGACCCCGCTCGAGCATGAGCAGGTCTACCGTCTCCTGGCCGCGCTCGCTTTGGAGCCCGCCACCAGCTTCGATATCAAGACCACCGCCGGCCAGCCCTATTACCGCGTCCTGGCGCAGCGGCGCGCGGCAGCGCTTGCGGCCGGAGCGGCGGGAGAATCCCTGCGCACCCCCGGCAACCGCGCGCCACGCACGGTCAACGATGGCAACGGCCTGGTCTTCATCAGCCATACCGGCGAGATCAGCCCCTCGGGCTTCCTGCCCCTGGTGGCGGGCACTGTGCGCACGGCGAGCCTGGCCGACGTCTACCGCCAGCAGGCGCTCTTCGTCCGTCTGCGCCAGCCCGAGACCTTCAGCGGCAAATGCGGATGGTGCTCCTTCCAGCAGCTGTGCGGAGGCAGCCGCAGCCGCGCCTTCGCCGCCACCGGCGACGCCTTCGCCAGCGATCCGACCTGCATCCACCAGCCGAAGCGCCAACTGCAGGGGGCTTCCGAACCCGGATCAGCAACTTCTGGGAGGAGCACGTAGACGAGGCCGCATGCCAAAATGACATCTGACGACATCGCTCGAGACATGCGAGCTGAGCGGCGCCGGTTTCGGGCAGCAATATATGGATAAGATCATCTGTTTAGAATAATAATGAGCGGACCACCCACATTCTGGAGGTCGTATGCCACCATTCACGCACGATACCAGCCGATGCGCTCCCGGACGCTCACCGACCGCGGAGTCGGTGCGGCCAATCACCCATGCGGCCAGGAACCAGGGAGCGGTCTTCTCGTTCTCGGTACAGGATCGCCGCTGCGACTTTGCATCCGCGTATCCCGAGCTCGATCACGCCTGTGCCGCCCTTGGGATCGCAACCGCGGAGTCAATTGCTGACGGTAGCGCCGATGCTCGCCAAACGCTGCTCATGCTCGCTCGTGCCGCGCAGCCGCTGCTGGATTATGCGAATGGTTCGGCCACAGCGCCCATCCCGGAGCTGGTCGCGGTGCTCCGTGACCGCCAGCATCAGGCGATTCGCTGGGAGCTGATCCGACTGGGACATCTCATCTCCTGGCTCTCTGAACAGCACCATACGGAGGAGAGCATCGCTTTGCATAGGGGATGGCTCAGCTTCTGCGCACGTCTGATGGAGCATATGCAGGAGGAGGAGACCACCTGCTTCCCCTTCTGTGTCCACGTGGCGCTGTCCCCGGATGCGCAGTTGCCGTCGATGCACGAGTGCATGCACCGCATCCATCAGATGAACGAGACGCATGATGAGACGCAGGCAGAGATCCGCTCCCTGCTGGTGCTGGTCAACCGGGCGCAATGCGCGCTTCCGGATGACGACCTGCGCATCGTCGGATTCGGACTCGATGCGCTGCAAGTGACCCTTGGCATGCATGCTGAGCTCGAAGGGGAATACCTCCTGCCGCGGTGCATCGAGCTGGTGTTCCGAGCGAGAGCGTCGATGTAGGAGCCGGTCATGGCGTCGATCGCCGATTGAGGGCGCGGTGCTGCCGCAGCGACCTCGCAATGACCAAGTGCATGGACATGGTTGCAGGGGATCGACAGTCACCACGGATGTGTCGACAGCCGTATTGGGCGTCCCTGGTGTTGAGACGCACGTCAGCTCCCCCCATGGCGGGGATCGTCAACTACTCCTGCGCGCATGCAGACCTGCCACGCAACCATTTCTATCATAGGTAGTTGCAGCGACATCCGAGCGGATAGCAGCACGGCGTCTGGGCATTGAAGGCCACCTGGGGGGAGTGCTGCGGGGCACCAGGACCGCTCATCCCATGAGTGCTGCGGCTGCGGCTGCGGCCATGGCAGGCAGGTTCGCCTTGCAGGCGGATGGGCGCGAGTGACAATCACCCCATTGGCAGATCAGGAATCGGCGCATGTTTTCCAGCGGGCTGGCGAGTGTGAATCCGATGCGCCGTACGGCAGCGGGACCTGCGGTGGGAGGCATGCGGGGATATCCTGGAAATGCAGGTATGCGGTGGTCGTCGGTCCAGACAGGAGGTCGGTATGCGGCTGCTCATGATCGGACTGGTTGTCGGCTCGCTGGCCATGGCAGCGCCGTGGTGGCCGGGCAACCGTGCCTTGGCAGCCGAGGAGGTGACGGGTACGAGCTTCGTCCCGTCGGGCGAACCCAGGGTCACCCCGCGCGCCAAATCCTTCCTGGATGACAAGCTGATCAAGGATGCGGCCAAAGCCATCGACGCCCTGATCGATGCCGGCTTGGCCCGCGACCAGATCAAGCCCCAGCCGCGGACCAAGGACCCGCAATTCCTGCGCCGGGTGTACCTCGATCTGGCCGGCCGCATCCCCACCATCGATGAGACGCTCGAGTTCCTCGCCTCGACCAAAGCGGACAAGCGCAATGCCCTGGTCCGGCGGCTGCTCGAGAGCGAGGCCTACGTCAGCACCACCTTCAACTGGTGGGCCGACATGCTGCGTGCGCGGACGCGGCTGCAGGATCGCTACGACGGACGCCCCTACATCGACTGGATCAAGCAATCCATCCGCAGCAATACGCCCTATGACCGCCTGGTCTACCAGTTGATCACCGCGTCCGGTCCGACCTGCGCCCGGGGCAATGGCGCCACCGGCTTCTATGTGACCGATGCTGGCATGCCGCTGGACAACATGGCCAATACCGTCCGGCTCTTCCTCGGCACCCGCGTGGCCTGCGCCCAATGCCACGACCACCCCTTCGACAAATGGACGCGCAAGGACTTCTACCAGATGGCGGCCTTCACAGCGGGAACCGAGGTGGCAGCCCCGCTGGGTCTGCTCGATGGCGCGGTCAAGACCTTGGCCGAGCACAGCGCCACGCGTCCGGTATCGACGGGCTGGGGCAAGTGGGGGTCATTCCAGCCGGTCCCCTATACGGCCGCCCAGGTCACCCAACTGGTCGAAGAGACCATCGGCATGCACGTCTCCTCGGGGGATCTGGGGGAGATCGCCCTGCCGAGCAACTACCAGTACAACGATGCGAAGCCGGAC
Source organism: Planctomycetota bacterium (assembly GCA_003136555.1). Classification (GTDB taxonomy): domain Bacteria; phylum Planctomycetota; class UBA11346; order UBA11346; family UBA11346; genus BOG-1363. Next base: position 31,688 of record PLEW01000233.1, read on the forward strand.
GACCTGGTCCAAGCCAGGACGATATTTGACGAGCAGATACTCACCGATGCAAGCAAGCGTGCGCGCGCGGTCTACGGCAGGTGGCTGACCGCCCCGGGCAACCCCCGCTTCACCATGGTTGCGGTCAACCGGCTGTGGAAGCGGCTCATGCGCGTCGGGCTGATCGAGCCGCTCGATCAGCTCACCGATCAGACTAGGCCCTTCAACGCTGCGCTTGCCGACTACCTGGTCCAGCTGCTGAAGGATGTGCACTACGATACCCGCCTCTTCCAAGCCGCCATCTGCGCCACCAATGCCTATCAGGCGCAGACGGTCATGGGCGATGCCGATCGCCTGCAATTCCATCACGAAGGGCAACCGCTGCGCCGGCTGTCAGCCGAGCAGATGTGGGATTCGCTGATGACGTTGACCGTGGCCGAGGTCGATGGCATCAGGGACGCGAGCGCCGAGGCGCTGTACCGCTTCTACGAGGTCAACAGGGCGAAGAGCCCGGATCAGCTGGCACCGCTGGTGCTCAAGGTCGCGGATGCCCAGGTTGAGCTCGATAATGTCGAGAAGGACATCGTCTTCAGACGCGAGAAGCTCGCTGCCGCCTCGGACACGGACAAGCCCGCCCTTGAAACGGAGATCAAGGAGGTCGTGGCCAAGCGCGAGCTGCTCAGGACGCAAGCGGACATCCTCTCGCCGTATGCCGATGCGCATGCCTCGACCAGCCCGTACCGTCGCGCGTCCGAGTTGTTGTCGCCGACGCCGCCGGGCCATTTCCTGCGCGTCTTCGGCCAGTCCAACCGGCAGCTGATGGACAATGCCAGCGATGCCATGAACCTGACCCAGGCCCTCGAACTGATGAATGGATTGGTGGAAACCACCATCCTCGGAGATCCGTCATCGGTGCTCTCGCGCGGTCTGGCCAGGATGCATGCCGCCGAGGACAAGGTGTTCATCCTCTATGCAGCCATCCTGTCGCGGGCGCCGACCGCGGCGGAAATGGAGTATGGCCTCAAGGTCATGTCGCTGGCCCCCAATAGGCGCGGCGCCGCCTATTTGGGCTGGGCGCTGATAAACAGCGCCGAGTTTGCCTTCAATCAGTGACCAGCGCCAGGTGGTGGCTGGTGCGCCCGTCCAGCCTTGGTGAGCCGCCGCCGCTCACGAGGTTGGCAAGCGGTTCAGGCGTGATGCCGAATCATGGCGGTGCCGTCGCCGAGCGTCTGGGAAGTGAGCCCATCTGCACGCAGTCTGGGTCTGGAAATCCAGATCTCGACCACCTGCTCGTGCCACACTATCGGCAGCTGGAGCAGATCGGCCGCAGGGTCGGCTACCCGGAGGCGCGGCTATGCTCAACCGTCGCCGACGTCGCGCCGGGAACCTGGACGGGGCACATAGTGGCTCTCGATTCGCGTGAAACTGGCAGCACCTCGGTTTCCAGAATGGAAACACAACCATTGTTTCCATTCTGGAAGCATTTATCATCGATCATGCAGCTCATGAGTCTCGGAACCCTGCGAACCTTCCGGGAAGCCAATGAGCGGGCACGGCAGGAGCTTGTGCAATGGTCGAAGATCGTCCGTAAGGCTACGTGGCGGAATTTCCATGATGTTCGCAAGGATCTTCGCAGCGCCGACAACCTCACTGGTGGTTGGATCTGCTTCAACATCCGGCGCAATGAATTCCGCCTCATCGTCCTCATGGTGTACGATGTCAAGATGGTCCTCGTGAAGTTCATTGGATCGCATGCCCAGTACGATCTCCTGCTCACAAACCCGAAATGGAAGAAAGCCCTATGAGTCCGACCCGCCCCATTCGATCAGTACGTGAATATGAGCGCGCCCAGAAGCGCGTTGCCGAACTCGTCGCGCTAGGCGTCAAGAAGGGCTCTCCACAAGGGGATGAACTCGAAATGCTCGGACTGCTCATAACCGCATTTGACGATGAGCATCATCCCCTTGGCCCGACGGATCCAGTGGCCGCCATCGAATTTCAGATGAACCAACGTGGTCTGACGCGCAGAGACCTGGAACCCTTCATTGGCAATCGCGCACGGGTGTCCGATATACTCAACCGCCGTCGTGGCCTGACCCTGTCCATGATCCGGCGCCTTCACGCTGGCCTGCGCATACCGCTCCAGTCTCTGATTGAGACCGAGACCGACGTCGGCTCAGCGGCGGTCCACTAGTCCCAACGCGAGAACGAGGCACCCCAGGCGGAGTCCTCATCACGGCATGCGGTGGTTGAGCTACTTGCCGGCTGGCAGCGCGCCGTAGGCCTTGGCCAGGATCTCCAGGCCGGCCCGGGAGAACGACACGTCATCCTCCGATTTCGCTCCGGAGAAGGCGGCCAGCACATAGCCCCCGGGGACCTGCTGGATGACGCCGCCCTTGTAGCCATTCTCGCCCTTCAGCGACGGCCTGACACCGCTGCCGCTGTCCTTCAGGGTGTCGGCCATCTCCGCGGCCTTGGTGTAGACGATGCCGAGTACATTGGTGTTGTTCTTGCTGAATGAGCCGACCACCAGCATGCGCGATGCCCACGATCTGGTCGCCTCGCCCGGGATGTAGGCGACGATGGCGGCGCCGTTGGCATTGATCGCCCCGGCATGCTGCTTCATCGCCTCAAGAGCATCGCTGGCGACCTGGTCGAAGTCCACCCCGCCAGCGTGCGCCGGGCTCGGGGAAGGTGACGATTCCGTCTCGCATGCGACCAGGAGCAGGCACAGGCAGGGGAGGACGCAGCGGAGCAAGATGGTAGCGATGGGGCACCTCGATGAGGGTTCTAGCGGCATCCACCTGCTCGGCAATACGGCGTCGGGCATCAGGAATCACGTTGGAAGGTGAGGATGTCATCCACCCAGGCGCTCGGCACGGCGCTGGGAGCCTGCGCACGGGCGTCCACCGGCAGGGTGACGGTGAACCCGGGCCCTGCGGGGCCCTGCGGGTGGACATCCACCTGACCGCCATGGTGGTGGGCGATGAAGGTCGCCGACAGCAGTCGTGCCGGGTGCGGCTGCACCCCGCCAGCGAAGCTGAGGGTGGCATACAGCCCCGCATGCTGTGCCGGCGTCCAAGGCGCGCCGCCGGTGCGCACAGTGACCGCGACGCTCCGCTGGCCCTGGAGCGGCGGGCCGTCAGCGACCCGGATATCCAGCCGCGGCGCCGCCGGGTCCACCGCCAGCGCCTCCGCCGCCAGCAGGGCGAAGAGGCGCGCGACCAGATGGCCATCGCTGGTGATCGCCGTCACCGTGGTCTGGAGCTCGACCGCCACCGCTGCCGGTCCGTGCGCGCCGGCGAGCGCGCGCGCCGGCGCGAGCAGATCACCGAGCGGCTGGACGGTGAAGCGCGGAGCATCGGCCGCGACATCGCGGCTGATGGCCTGCGTCAAGTCGACCAGTCGTCGGCTCTCTGCCTGGACGCGGGCATAGGGATCGCCGCCATCGAGCGAGGGAGAACCACCGTCCCCGCCAGGTGCAGGCGCCTGCTCGATGTAGGATTTCAGCGCCGTGAGGGTGTTCTGCAGGCGCGGCGTCAGGCCTGCGGCGAGGACCGCGAACGCGCGCACGCGGTCCAGCATCACCAGGGTCTGCAGGGTCGAGAGCTTCTCGCGCAGCAGGCTGTCGCGTTCGCGGGCGATGATGTGCCACTCCATCGCATGCATCAGGATGCCGACCAGCTCGCGGGCGTTCCAGGGCTTGACCACATAGCGGTAGATCTCGCCGGAATTGACCGAGGCGATGGCGCTGTCGATGTCGGTGTAGGCGGTGGTGAGGATGCGCACCACGCGCGGATAGGCGCTGCGCACCCAGGTCAGCAGGTCGACGCCGCTCTCGCCCGGCATGCGCTGGTCGGTGATCAGCACGCCGATCGAGTCCCCCTGCGCGGCGAAGATCGCGCGCGCCTCGCGGGCGGAATTCGCGGTCAGGCAGCGGAAATCTTTGAACAGGATGGGGAAGTACTTGAGCGCCTGCTCCTCGTCGTCGACATACAACACGGAGAACTTCTTCACATCAGGGGTGCTCATGGGGCTCATTCCTTGGTGGCTTGCGGCCGGCCGCTGTTGGGACGCGGGAGGTGTATGGAGAATTCCGTCCAGTGGTGGTGTTCGCTGCGCACAGCGATGGTGCCGCCGTGGTTGGCGATGATGGTATGGCAGATGCTCAGCCCGAGCCCAGTCCCCTGGCCGACGGTGCGGGTGGTGAAGAAGGGCTCGAAGATCCGCGGTATGACCTCCGCAGCGATGCCGCAGCCGTTGTCCCGCACCAAGATGGTGGTACCGGCGCCATCCTGCTGCGCGGTTATCGCTATCGTCGGCTGGCGATCGGCCGCATCCTTCAGCGCCTTGCTCGAATTGATGAGCATGTTCATGAAGACATGGCTCAGCTGCGTCTGCGAACCCTGCACCAGCAGGCCGGAGGGGACCTGGCGTTCCACCTGGACGGTGCGCAGCTCGAAGGCCACCAGCCGCAGTGACGATTCGATCACCGCGCCCAGATCGACGATGTCGTTCTCGCGTCCGCTCGACTTGTAGGCGAACATGCTCAGGTCGCTGACGATGGTCTTGATGCGCGCCATGCCCTGGCCGATGTCGTCGAAGATCTCCTTCAGGCTGGCATCGCCCGGGGGGATGCAGCCATAGGCGACCTGCAGGGCGGTGAGGGTGAAGTTCAGGGGATTGTTCACCTCGTGCATCAATCCGGCCGCCACCGTCCCCAGGGCGCTCATCTTCTCGCTCTGGACCAGCTGCGACTCGGTGGCCTTGAGCCGCGCAAGCGTCTGTTCCAGCTCGGTGGCGCGTTCGAGCTCCGAACGCTGCAGATCGGCGGTGCGCAGCAGGTTGGCGACCCGGGTCTGGATCTCGAGGATCGAGAACGGCTTGGTCAGGAAGTCGTCGGCGCCGTTCTCCAGCGCGGTGATCTTCGAGGCCTCGTCCATGCGGGCGGTCAGCAGGATGATCTTGGTCCTCGCCATGCTCGCATGCCCGCGCAGGGTGCGGCACACCTGGATGCCATCCATGCCCGGCAGCATGAGGTCGAGGAGGATGAGATCGGGAATGCGCTCGAGCGCCAGGGCGACCGCGCGTTCTCCATGGTCCGACTGCAGGATGCGGTAGCGGTCTGCCAGGCGCGAGGCGATGAAGCGCCGCATGTCCGGCTCGTCATCCACCACCAGCACCGTATGCGTGCCGGCACCGGCATGCTGGCCCTCGACGTCGCTGCCCTCGTCCAGGGTCACGCCGCCGCGCCGTTCGGCGCTGCGGTAGATCTCGCTCACCACATCGTCCTCGTGCTCCTCGGAGGTGCGAGCGGGTGGCTGCAGCTGGCGCAGCGCGTCGACGGAATGCAGTGGCAGCGCCACCGTCATGGTTGTGCCGCGGCCGAGCGTGCTGTGCGGGGTGATCACCCCGCCATGCTCCTCGACCAGCTCCTTCACCAGCGCCAAGCCGATGCCCACGCCCTGGAACTTCCTGGTCGACGAGCCGTCGACCTGGTGGAAGCGGCTGAAGAGGTTCGCCATCTCGCTTTCCGGGATGCCGATGCCATTGTCCTCGATCTCGATGAGTGCGCGCTCGGCGCTGCGGCGCGTGCGGATGGCGATGGTGCCGCCGCGCGGGGTGAACTTGATCGCATTGGTCAGGAGGTTGAGGACGATCTTCTCAAGGCGCGAGGGATCGGCATCGACCGGCAGCGCCTCGGTCGGGGCGCTGCATTCCAGGGTCAGGCCCTTGGCATCGGCGAGATAGCGGATGGTCTCGGCGATGCCGATGGCGAACGGCGCGGCATCGAACACCTCCTTGCGGATGGCGATGCCCTTGTCCTCCAGGCGCACCAGTTCGAGCAGGTCGTTGATCAGCTTGAGCAGGCGCAGGGCGTTCTGGCGGGCAATGCCGAGCGCCTCGGCGGTGGTATCGCTGAGCTGATGGCCCCGGCGCAGGAGGTCCTCGATGGGAGCGATGATCAGGGTCAGCGGGGTGCGCAGCTCATGGCTGACATTGGCGAAGAACTGGCTGCGCAGGCGATCCATCTCCGCGAGCTTGGCATAGGAGCCGGCCAGTTCGTGGTTGCGGCTGTCGAGCTCATCGCGCAGGCGGAAGTCCTCATACTGTCTACGCGCGGAGAAATGGCAGCCGATGGTGCAGATGATCGCGGTCAGGGTGATGAAGAACAGGTTGTTGAGCAGGTAGTGGGTATCGATCGGGGTCGGATTGCCGAGGCAGGCGAGCAGATAGCAGACGAGGATGGCGATGCAGCAGCAGATCGCCTCGAAGGTGGTCCAGCTGAAGAGCGTGCAGACGCCCATGTTGACCAGCAGCAGGCCGGTATAATAGGGCGAACGGGAACCTTCCGTCTCGTAGATCAGCCAGGACATCGCCACGATCGGCACCATGACCCAGGCGAAGCCCAGGACCTTGATCCAACGCAGCCCGAAGGGCAGGAAATGGCAGGCGAGGATCACCGCCAGGACAGCATCGAACACCAGACGACCGACCAGGAAGGTCCAGAAGTGCGTCGGATACACCACCAGGTCCAGCAGCGAACCGGCGGGGATGAGGGCCAGGGCGATGATCGCACCGGCAACCGACAGGCGCATGCGCAGGGCACGGCTGGCAACGGCATAGCGCGCCTGGAGCGGCGCTTCCGCGGTCGTCATGCGGAACCCGGCTTGGTTATCTCGAGGAAGATGTTCACTCCGGTCTGGTCGCGGACGGTGCGCGCCGGCACATCGCCCGGGGCGAGCGACAGCATCTGGGCGTCATTGCGGTGGTAGAGGTGCCATTCCAGGAGGTGCTCCATGTACAGGCGGTTGGGATTGTCGCTGTGGACATTGGTCACCAGCACCATGCCGCCGGGACGGGTCATGTGGGTGAATAGCCGCACCAGGCGCTGGCAGATCTTGTCGGAGAGGTAATCAAACAGCCCGGCGCAGTAGACCAGGTCATAGCTCGGCAGCGCGCGCTGGCTGTCGAAGCGGCTCGAGGTCTCCTTGAGCAGGTCATGGATGGATTTCAGGATGGTGGTGATCGATACCGTGGTCTTCGCATCCCTAGCCACGCCTTCGATCATGGCAGTGGCATACTTCAGGGTCTCGGCATTGAAGTCGAGCAGGGTGAATTCGCAGGATGCCACCAGGGGATCCTTGGCGAATTGCTGGATTTCGGCCGCCGGTCCGCAGGCGATGTTGAGCACCCGCAGCTTCTGCCCGCGTGCGCTGGCGGCGCTGGCGCTCTGCCTGAGGTAGGCGACCAGCATCGCGATGCGGTTGCGGTGGGCGGTGGCGGCGGCGCCGTTGAGGTTGAGCAGATTGAGGATGCGGGCGTAGGTGTTGGGACCCTTGATGGGATCGGTCAGGATCATGTTGACCATCTCATAGTCGCCGGCATATCCCAGGGGCTTTGTGAAGGTGCGGTGGAGGAAGGGCGAGCACAGGATGAGCGGATGGATCTCGCGCCGGGCATAGGATTTGTGGATGTTGACCGCATCCGGCGCGACGTCCTGCGCCGCCGCCTCGAACCCCTTCATCAACTCCCAGATCTTCCCGCCGACGCCATTCATCACATCGTGGACGAAGTTCCGCTTGGCTGAATCGGGCGTCGCCGGATCGGAGATGCCCGCCAGGGCCTCTCCTTGACCGAGCCAGCGGCTGAGCTCCTCGAGGAAATTGCGGAAGCGATTGACGATCGAGAGGTAGGACGGCAGCAGCCGCCCCTGGGTCTGCTCCCAGTCGTTGACGAACACCGAGACCTCGGAGACGATCTCATCGCTGAGCTTGAGAGTGCGTTTCGATGACCAGTCGTCCACCAGCGTGGCCGAGACGATGAGCATCAACCCGGTGTTGACGAGATTGCTGACCACGGCCTTGCCGGCATAGACCGTGCGATCGCCCCGGCTGATGCGCAGCTCATTGAGGACCTCGCTCAACTGCACGATCGAATACGGATTGTAGACCTCGAAGACGGCCATCTGCTGGGTGACGCTCATCAACGTTCCACGGCATTCAACCCCGCTCGAATTCCTGAACACCAGGAGACTTTCACCGAAGTCATCGCGCTGATCGCTCCCTTTGCTGACGGTACTCACGGGATGATGTCCTCGCTAAACATGGTGATGGCCTCGCAGAGAGACGCAGGACAGGCGGGCATTGAGATCACCGTGCGCGGTGGGCGCCGGAGCTGGAGGGCTCGTGCGCCCACCGTGCAGGGACACGATGGCGATTGGCACTCATACCAGGTGCCGGCGCAACTATTTCCATAATAGCGCCGCGGCATCCTGATCGCAAAGTTGGTATTGGCCTGCTCGCAGTGGTGAGCCGGACCTGGAGACGGTCTCGACGGCATCTCGCGGGATCGTCCAGGTGGAATCCGACTGGTGTGCGTCGTGCGTGTCACGTCAGCGAGCCCACCCATGGGATCAGGTGCGACGCAAGAGAGGACACATCCACACCATCACCCACCGCAGTCTCCCTGTGTGGATGTCCAGACATGGCGTCGGTCGGCATGAGGGTCTGCGCATCAGCGTGCGGAACCTGCTGCCGATGAAGTGGGAGGTCAGGTGGATGTGCAGCAAGTGGATCACCGTCGACCACCCATCACATCGTCGCGATCGTGGCACAGCGACGGTGACACGGGCGTGGTATCGGGTCGCTGCTTGGCATCTCCATGGTGTGTCCTCCAGGTCGTCAGCCATCGACGGTGAACCGGAATGCCATTCAATGACCGAGCATTGGCAGCATGGGGTGCTGCTCAGGCGCGAATTGTCCACCCCGATCCTGTTCTGTAAATATGAATAATATATGCACTTATGATGTTATTTGTGGCAATGCCTCCGGCAGCCAGATCCCGGTGGCCGAGATCGGTCCAGGGCCAGACCCCGGTCTGGCGAGCGCACCACGCGCGTGATCCCACCCGCTACGTATGGGGATCAGGTGGCGGTGCCATCCGGGCCGGAGCATTGCAGCGCCGGTCAGCGGTCGATTCTCAACATCCGACTCCGACGCGCAATGTACTCGTCTTTCGGTGGGATGCCGCCTCCGCACATGCAGTGCCATGGGGGTTGGTGGCCGCGGATGAGGCGGACGGCTGCGGGGTCACGAGTCCTGGTCAGGGGGTGGGTTACACCGTCTGATGCCGAATGCATATCGGGGTTCTGCGATCATCCAGGTCCGGCAGCCTACCACCATGCCATCCGCACGCTCCCCGTCACGCCTGCAGCGCACCGAGCCTGTGATCCCGCCCGCGGCGCCATCGCTGCGCATCCCCTGGTCGCTGCTCGGGCCCTATGACCATGCGACCGCCTGGCGCGGGCGGCGTTGGCATCGCCTGCAGCCGCTCGACCGGAGGCGGCCGTGTCCGCCGACCCGCGTCAGTCTGCTTGCAGCCGCCGACGGCCTGCATGCGCGCTTCATCTGCACGTCCCGACGGATTACGGCAGAAATGCGCGACGATGGCGCTCCGCTCTATCTCCAGGATGTGGTCGAGCTCTTCGCCTGGCCATCGCCGGGCGATGTCCGTGCCGCGCGTTACCTCGAACATGAGGTCTCTCCGGCCGGCAGCTGCCTGACGCTCATCATCGCCAGCGACGGACGGCCGCGTGCCCGCTGGACGCCTTGGGGGCTGGCGCCGGCCGATCGGCCCCGCCAGCGGGTGACCATACGTCGGCAGCACGGCAGGGTGTGCGGATGGGATGTCGATGTCGTGTTGCCGTGGACGCTGTTCACCGGTCTCGGAGTCGTCCCACCGGTAGCGGGGAGCTGCTGGCGGGGCAACCTGACCCGCATCGACCACGCTCAGGGAGGGGAGCGCTTTGCCGCTTGGAGTCTCCCGCCAGTGGTCGATTTCCACCGGCTGGATGCCTTGGGCGAGTGGTGCTTCGAGGCTCCTCCGTCGGCTCCACGCACCCGCCGGCGCAGCAAAAGCGGTCGCTGACCACGAGGCATCGCGGGCCCTCAGGCCGTCCTCAGCGACCCACGGGCGGCGTCCCAGAGTATTTCATGACAACGGCATACGTCGTATTCTACGTGCCCTTTGAGCGTAGCCACAGCCCATCAGCCCCCGCTCGCCCGGTCACCCAGGGTGGGAGTCACATTCGGCATCGGGGCCCGCGAACGCCAACGCTGGGGTAACCTCCCCTGACCAGCTGCTATCCTGTACTGCACCTGCACGACCTGCCTCTCCCGGTCTGACTCCTCCTGCACCCGGCCGATCCATGCTCGAACCCACCGCCATCGATGCGCTCGTCCTGCGCGCCCAAGCCGGCGACCAGGAGGCCTTCGGGGCGCTGGTGATGGATTTCGAGTGGCCGGTCCGCGCCTGGATCACCGCTAGGTGCCCCGCCGGGGCAGACGCGGATGACGTCGCCCAGACGACCTTCGTCGAGGCGTTCAAGAATCTCGGCCGCTATCAGGTTGGATCGGATTTCCGCACCTGGCTGTTCACCATCGCCCGCTATCAGGTGATGGCCGAGCTGACGCGCTTGCGGCGCCTGGCCGACTACCACGAGCGCTATTTCCCGCACGCGCTGTGGCAGGAGCTGGAACGGCGGGCGCTGATGATGGACCTGCGCGACGATGAGCGCCTGACCGCCCTGCGCGACTGTTTAGCGGCCCTGGACGACGACGACCGTGCGCTCCTGACCCAGCGCTACAGCGACGAGATGCCGCTGCGCCAGATGGCGCAGCTGCGCCAGCGCTCCGAGGGAGCGATCAAAAAGAGCCTGTTCCAGCTGCGCGAGCAGCTGCACACCTGCCTGATCCGCCGTCTGCGCAGCGAGCACCCATGACCGCGGCGGACGAGTCGATGACACCAGCGCTCGCAGAGCTGTGGTCGCAGTTCCTCGATGGCGCACTGGAAGCGGGCCAGGCGGCGGAGCTGGAAGCGCTGCTACGAGCCGACCCGGCGAGTGCACGCCTGGCGGGGGAACATTATGTCGAGCACCGCCTGCTATCGCTGGCGCTCCAGCGCGAGGCGCCGGGGCGCTTCGTCACCGCTACCCTCAGCCGGATGGCGGAGGAAGGGCGATCCTTCTCCCAGCGGGTGCAGCAGCGCCTGACGCCCCTCCAGCCGACCCTGGTGCCCGCGCCTGCGCCCCGACGCCGCACTCCGGCGTGGTTCGCCCCTACCGCTGCTGCGGCGTTGATCGCCATCATCACGGCCGGTTCCTTGCTGTACACGCACTCCACGCGACCCGCGCAGGAGAGCGCGCCGGCCACGCTGGTGGCCACCCTGGTGGTCGCTGACCATTGCGTCTGGCGGGGCACGCCGCGGGAGACCGGCGAACGGCTGGCTTCCGGAGAACTGGAGCTGGCTGCGGGGACCGCCCTGGTGCGCTGCGATGGCGGGGCCGAGCTGCTGCTCTCGGGTGCGGTCGCGGTGCGCCTCGAATCCGGCGGCAGCGCCGCATGCAGCCACGGCAGCGTGACCGTGCGTGCAGCCAAGCCGGTGGCCGGCTTCATCCTGCGCACCCCGGTGGCCGAGATCAGCGACCTCGGCACCGAATTCGCCGTCACCGTCGGCGACGGTGGGATCACCGAGGTGCAGGTGCTCGAAGGCGGCGTCGAGTGGCGCAGCCGGTCAGCCGCGGCGGCCGATCCCGGGACGCTGCTGCATCAGGGCCAGGCGGTGCGCGTGCGCTCGGCCGAGGACCGCATCGGCGAGCCGCTGCCCGTGACCGCCGTGCGTCTCGATGCCCAGCTTGAGCGGATCGAGACGGGAGCGCCCAACGCCGCCCTGATCAGCTATGACGGCTTCAGCTACGGTTTCCCAACCACCATCAGCAGGCGCAAGGACGCCAATGGCGGTACGGGCTGGCGCTCCGCCTGGTTCCGCAGCCAGCAGAGCAATGACCTGGTCATCGACTTCACCCCTGATGCCAGCCTCGCCATGCCCGATGACCTGCTCCCTGCACGCGGTGGCCGCATGGAGCTCCCGTCGGAGCCGGAGCGCCCAGGCACCTACCGCGAGGCCTGCATGCGGCTGTTCGCCCAACCGATCGCGATGGCCCGCGATGGTGTGCGCTATGTCAGCCTGCTCGTCTGCCGCAGCGCGGTCGCTAGCGGTCCGACACATTGGTGGTTCCGCTGCATGCTGACCTCGGAAATGGTGCCGGATGACCGCATCGGCTTCGGCATCCTCAGCAATGGCTGCCCGGAGCTGATGAGCCACTTCGGCAACAGCCAGGCGGAGCAGCCGATCGTGGATGGACGGCCCTACCTCTTCGTCTTCAAGCTGGTAACTGGACGCAGATCACCGGATCAGGCCTTCCTCAAGGTCTATGGCCAGCACGATGCAATCGATATGCATGAGCCCTCGTCCTGGACCGTGGCGGGTGTGCCGTGCCACTTCGATGGCGTCCTGGGGTCCATCCACATCAACAACGGCACCGAGCGCGCCTACAGCGTCGATGAGCTGCGCATCGGCATGACCTGGCAGTCGGTCACACCGCGTCGCAACACGCATTGATTGGAAGCATCTATGATCGTGAGCCGCCTCTTTCGGATGTTCGTGTGTGCGCTGCTGGGCGGCGGCACGTTCATGTCGGCGTCCGATGCCGTGGGGCAGCCGGCGGCTCCGGAGGCCGAGTTCTTCAAGCAGCATTGCTATGACTGCCATGATCATGAGACCAAGAAGGCCGGCCTCGATCTGACCGCCATCACCTGGCAGCCGCAGGATCCGGACAATGTCGTGCGCTGGGTGAAGATCCACGACCGCATCCTCAGTGGAGAGATGCCTCCGGCCAAGAAGCCGCGGCCCGAGCCGACGGAGGTGACGATCCTGACCGGACGACTGGCGGAGCGGCTGACCAGCGCGGAGCTGGCGATCCGGCGCCAGGACGGCCGCTCACCGCTGCGCCGCCTCAACCGCGTCGAGTTCGAATGGAGCGTGCGCGATCTCCTCGCCATGCCTGCGCTGCACGTCAAGGACTCTCTGCCAGAGGATGGGCGCTCGCACGGCTTCGACCGCCTCGCCGGCGCGCTCGACTTCTCCTCGATCCACCTGGAGGCCTACCTGGCGGCGGTCGACCGCTCGCTCGAGGCGGCGCTCTGCCCGCTGCCGGAGAAGCCGCCGGTGTTCAAGCACCGCTACCGGCTGTGGGATATGACACGCCACGAGGGCAAGGAGTGCGAGGGCTGGCTCGGCATGTCGGTGCATGACCACATCGGCATCGGCCTGAATGGCCTGACCCTGCTCGAGCATTTCACCGCGCCGACCTCCTACACCATCCGCGATGATGACCACGCCGCCACCGCGGTGGGCCTGTTCCGCAACGAGGACGCCGACTACCGCTGCTCCCTCGACACCATCCATCCTGTGCTCACCGGATGGCACAAGCTGCGGGTCTCCGGCTACAGCTTCGCCTGGGACGGCAAGAAGGTGGTGCCGACCGATCGCGGCGGCGCCATCTCATGGGGCGTCTACCACCGCAACGAGCATTATGGCACGGTCGGCTTGCCGCCGAACAAGCCGGCGGTCGCCGAGCTGACCGCCTGGCTGACGCGCGGAGGCGGCATGATCCACCCCTACGACGACCACCTGCGCTTCATCCTGTCATCGTGCGAGAACATCCGCGATTTCGGCCATGCCGACACGCTCAAGGGGCCGCCGACCGCAGCACCCGGCATCGCCATCGAATGGGTCGAGCTCGAGGGGCCGTTCAACGACCAGTGGCCGCCCGCCAGCCATCATGCGCTGTTCGACGATCTGCAGGTCAAGACCTGGACCAAGGAGCTCGGGGTGCCGCGACCGACCCAGCAGAGCTGGCCGCAAGGCAATCCGTGGTCATTCCCCAAGGATATCTATGGCGAACGCGGGGAGAAGCGGCCGGTGGTCTACGTCGAGACCGCTGCGCCCGCCCAGGATGCCCAGCGGCTGCTCGCGCGCTTCGCTCGCCGCGCTTTCCGCCGTCCGGTGAGCACCAGCGACCTCGCGCCCTACGAGGACATCGTGCGCCAGCGCCTGGAGGCCGGGATCGCCTTCCAGGACGCCATGCTGGCGGCCTACCGGGGCATGCTGACGGCGCCCGATTTCCTCCTCCTGCGCGAAGCGCCCGGCACGCTCAGCGCGCATGCCCTGGCGGCGCGGCTGTCCTTCCTCCTATGGTGCTCGGTCCCGGATGACGAGCTCGCGCGGCTGGCGGATACCGGTGAGCTGACCAAGTCCGCGGTGCTGTATGCGCAGACCGAGCGCATGCTCAAGGATGCGAAGGCGGCGCGCTTCACCGAGCATTTCCTCGATCTCTGGCTGTCGCTGCGCGACATCTACGCCACCCAGCCGGACAAGAAGCTCTACCCCGAGTTCATGCCCTGGCTAGCGGAGGCGATGCTGATGGAGTCGCACGCCTTCTTCAACGAGCTGATCACCAACGACCTACCGGTGACCAACCTCGTGCAGTCGGACTTCTCCATGCTCAACGAGCCGCTCGCCCGCCATTACGGCATCCCCGGGGTCTCCGGCTGGGACATCCGCAAGGTGGCCCTGCCGCCCGGCAGCCATCGCGGCGGCGTGCTCACCCAGGCGGCAGTGCTCAAGGTCACCGCGGCCGGCACCACCACCTCGCCGGTGAAGCGCGGCGCCTTCGTGCTCGAGCGCATCCTCGGCATCGTGCCCGATCCGCCGCCGCCGGATGCCGGGGCGATCGAGCCGGATGTGCGCGGTGCGACCACCGTGCGCGAGCAGCTGGAGAAGCATCGCCGCAATGACACCTGCAAGGCGTGCCACGCCAAGATGGACAGCTACGGCTTCGCCCTCGAGAGCTTCGATGTCACCGGGGCGTGGCGCGACCACTACCGCGCCGTCGGGGGCAGCGGCCCGGACGACCAGCGCAAGATCGTCAATGGCCATCCGGTCGAATACCACCCAGGCCTGCCGGTCGACTGCAGCGGCACCCTGGTGGATGGCCGCACCTTTAGCGATGTCGATGCCCTGCGCGCCATCCTGGTCGCCGATCCCGCCCGCCTTGCGCGCGCCTTCACCACCCAGCTGATCACCTATGCCACCGGAGCCCCAATCACCTTCGCCGATCGCGCCGCGGTGGAGGATATCCTCAGCAAGGCCAAGGCGAAGCAGTATGGATTACGCACCATCCTGCATGAGATCATCCAGAGCGACCTCTTCCGTTCGAAGTAACACCGGAGCCGACACCATGACCATGCCCCATTTCCTCCGGCGCCGGCCGCTCGACCGCCGCACCCTGCTCAAGGCCGCCGGCGTCCTGGTCGCCCTGCCGCTGCTCGATGCGATGCTCCCGGCTGCGGCCGCCGGCGCCGACACGCCCGTATCCGCCCAGCCCCCGAAGCGCTTCGTCGGCATGCTGACCAACATGGGCATCCTGCCCGAGTACTTCTTCCCCCAGCAGGCCGGCAGCGACTATGTCGCACCGCCCTACCTCGAGCTGCTCAAGCAGCACCGCCCCTCTTTCACCGTCTTCTCGGGCGTCTCCCTCCCGGGCGTCGACGGCGGGCACGCGGCCGAGCGCTCCTTCCTCACCGGGGCGCCGGGCGCCAGCAGGGGGTCCTTCCGCAACAGCGTGTCGCTCGACCAGGTGATGGCCGAGCAGATCGGCAGCCAGACTCGCTTCCCCTCGCTGACGCTGATGGCGGGCGCCGAGGACATGAGCATCTCCTACACCCGCAGCGGCGCGATGATCCCGCCAGTGCGCAGCCCGGTGAAGCTCTACCAGCAGCTGTTCGTCGAGAACACCCCGGAGGCCAAGCTGGCCGCGCATGAGCGGCTGAAGGCCGACCGCAGCCTCCTGGATGGGCTGCGCGAGCGCACCAAGGCCCTCGAGGGCAGCGTCAATGCCGCCGACCGGCAAGAGCTCGACCAGTACTTCAGCGCCATCCGCGACCTGGAGAAGCGCCTTGCCGCATCCGAGAACTGGGTCGATCGGCCGAAGCCCAAGGCCGGACAGCCGCAGCCGGAGGAGGTGACCGACTCGCAGCGCCTGATCACCCACTCCAAGGCCATGCTGGCCCTGGTGCGCCTCGCCCTGGAGAGCGATTCCACGCGGATCGTGAGCCTGTGCTTCAATACCGGCACCACCACCCCGCGCGAGATTGCCGGCGTCAACTCGATGGTTCACGAGATGACCCATCACGGCAGCCGGCCGGCGGTGATGAAGGAGCTGGCGCTGGTCGAGGCGGCGCAGTTCAAGGAGCTGGCGATCTTCCTCGACAGCCTGAAATCCGTGCAGCAGGGCGGGCGCAGCCTGCTCGATCTCACCGCCGTGCTCTACGGCACCAACATGGGCAGCGCCAATTCGCATTCCAATGACAACCTGCCGGTGCTGCTGGCCGGTGGCGGCTACCGCCATGTCGGCCACCTGGCCTTCGACCGCAAGAGCAATTATCCGCTTAGCACCCTCTACGTCTCGCTGCTCCAGCGCATGGGCGTGGCCACCGACCGCTTTGCCAGCGCCACCGGGACGATGCGCGGCATGGAGCTGGCCTGAGGCGCTGCCCGCCGGACCGGCTCAGGCCGGTCCGGCGGGCGCGGGCGGCGCGAGGCTGCCGCGGTCACGGAGGGTGACCGGCACCGCCGCGGGCGGTCCGCCGTCGAGCAGGAGGCGTACCGCGGAGCGTCCGAGCTGGTGCCGGTCGACAGCCATGGTCGACAGCGGCGGAACGCAGAAGTCCCCGGCCTCGATGCCATCGAAGCCGAGCACGCTGATGGCCCGGGGGACATGCCGTCCGATGGCATGCAGGTGCTGAATGGCGCCGATGGCCATCAGGTCATTGCCGGCAAAGGCCGCCGTGAGGGTCGGATGGCGCCGCAGCGCCTGCGCCATGGCGGCCGCTCCCGCCGCCACCGAGCCGCCCCCGGCGCTGGCGCTGATCACCGGTTCCGTCAGCGCCGCCGCACCCAGATCACCCACGGCCTCCTCGAAGCCCTGGCGTACTGAGCGCCAGTGCGGTGTCGACTCGCCGCTGTTCAGATGCACGATCAGGCGGTGCCCCAGCGCGATGAGCGCGCGCGTTCCCGCTAGCGCCCCACCGCGGTCATCGGGATGGACCATGGGCAGGCCGGGGATGGCCTCGTTCACCGCCACCACCGGCAGGCCCCCGGACTGGAACAGGCGCGCGCGTGCGCGGCTGCCGGTGCCGACCAGGATGAGTGCGCCACGCAGACGCAGCCGCCGCACTGCGGCGGCGATGTCCCCCGGCTCCTGCCAGGCCGGATCGTCGAACAGCAGCTGCATCCCGCGTGTGGACGCCTCCTCGCGCATGCCCTCGAAGACCGAGCGGAAGTACATCGCCTGCATGCTGCTGAGCGCATCCGGTCCCCAGCCGGAGAAGACGATGGTCTCGGCCAGGTGGGCGTCGACCAGGCGTCGGGCGGCCGCGGTGACATAGGTGCCGCTGCCGTGCCGCCGCTCGAGCAGCCCGCGCTCCACCAGCTGGTCGACCGCCTGACGGGCGGTGAGCAGGCTGATGCCGAAGCGGCTGACCAGCGCGCGGTCGGTATGGAAGCGCTCGCCGGCCTCGAGGGCGCGGGCGAGGATCTCCCCTTCGAGCCGCACCGCGAGCTGGTGGTAGAGCGGCAGCGCAGAATCGCGCACCAGCGCCGACGTGGGGCCGCGAGGGGGGAGAGGTCGGGCGGGGCGTGTCATGGCAGTTGGGATCAGCGTAGGATGAGGCGCCTCCAGGACAGTGCAAAGGCCGGATGGGGAGGCTTCCCACGTGCATCTCAGCGTTTGGTGGGCTCTCGCCAGGCCTCAACACGCAGTCCTCTCACGTGCTTGAATTCCCGCTGATTGTCGGTGACGACACGAGCACCCAATGCTAAGGCGTGGCCTGCGAGCAAGGTGTCGTGGGGACCCATCGAGGAGCCGCAGCGCGAGGGGGCTGCGCGCTCGGCAGTGGCATGACGATCGCCATCGGCATCGAAGGGATGGACGCTGATTGCACTCAGCACCCGTGCGACATTGCGGCGCTCCTGCTCGGGATCGCAAGCGAAGTGGACACCGCTCTCGATTTCGAAGATCGTGACGGTTGAGATGGCCAGGGCAGCTGGTGTATGGGCAATGAGCCATTTCTCGGTATCGGGCTTCGTGCGCAGATGTGAAATCAGCAGGTCGACGTCGAGTAGCAGCACGGTGGTGAGGATCCTCTCCGACCTTCCAGGCGCCGGATAGGCGCTCCCTTCGGCTGTGGGAGGCGTACCAGCGTCGAACCAGCCTCGATCGCATCGAATTACCCGGCTGGCCAGCCGATGGCGCCGATTGGTTCGATGACCAACGATGCGCCATCACGGCGGATGGTGACCTCGTTGCAATCAAGACGTAGTGCGACCGGAATGCGTACCGCCTGGTTATTGCCGCTGCGGAATACCGTTGAACGCACACGCAGGGGTGCGTCGCGGTGGCGACGAGAGGGGAATGGCGCAGGGTGAGGCATGGCGGCTCCCAGGATATACGTGGTACATATACTGCCATCCTGCATTTCAAGGTGTGCGACGTGGGAAATGCGGCCAATATGGGGCGTCGGTTTCGCTCTCGGTCCTCGACCCCGCTGCTGAGCGATTCGACGTGGAAAGCCTCAGACGCTTGATCGTTCGTCGCCAGTCGTGCTCAGCATTCATCTGTCAACGATGTCGACACGCTGGACGTGTGATCAACGCATAGGCATCCCCCACGCACATCATCCAACGCGTCGGCAGCATCGCGAATGAACGGCCAGAGGTAGCGGCTAATCGCAATTCATACCCCATTCGGGCCCGAGACCGTTCTCGGGTCGGTCCGGGCCGAGTGGAAGCCCGGCATCAATACGTGCCCAGCGTTCTCGATGCGGACACCGACTCGACCCAACAGCACCATCCGCGCTTCTGGATGGGAGCATCTGGCTAATGATCCTGGCAGCAGCTTTCCCTGCTTCCCTGGGACCGTGACCCGCACCATCTGACTGGCGGCTGACTAGGAGGCGAAGCCCATAACAGCGCGATCCTCGACGTGAGCTATGACCCAGGTCCGGGAAAGCCTGTCGCCAGCATCACGCTGGGAATCTGGAGCGAGTGACGGAACACGTGGGCTGCTGGCGATGGGCGTTCGGTCTACGGGTGGGGTAGGGCAGGCTGAGCCTGTGGACGGCAGACGAGTGGGACAATCGCTGGCCATTCTGATCCAGGAACAACGCCCCTCGGTCCGACCCGCGCAGCAGGTCCCGCCGGAACGCCAATCAGGCCTTCACCGCCGTCAAGTCAGTGCTGATGACCGGCAGCCACCGCTCCTGACTTCCCTTGCCATTGCGCATGCGGAGTGCCCGTTCACTGGGGTCGACAGCGGGTCAATGCTGTTCGCGACCCAACCGGTGCCGAGCGCGAGATTAGGTCCATATTTGGTCAAATGGCAGACCCGCACCAATAGCGGGATTGGACGTTGATCGGACGTGTCCAAGGGGTAAGGCTACTTCGAAATGGCGATTCTCCACATGACGGCAATCATGGGCACGACCGGGATTGGCAGGGTGGCCCGCATGCCGAGGTCGGCATCTGGCCTCATCGCCATCCTGGTCGCATGCTCCCTCGGAGGCATTGCCGATGAGGCGCCGATCAGCCCGTCGCCTGCCCGTCCCAGCTGGGCCTCTGCCATCGGCATGGGCTGCGACCACGCCGGGACCTGGGCGGACTTCGCCATTGCCGGCGTGGTGCAGCGGATGCGCTGGATACCCCCGGGGCATTTCATCATGGGCAGCCCACCGCAGGAACAGGAGCGTGCCATCAGCGGCGGTGCGCTCCCTGAATGGGTCTCCGGCGAGACCCTGCATACCGTCACTCTGACCCATGGCTTCTGGCTGGGGGACAGCGTCGTGACCCAGGGATTCTGGGTCGCTGCGATGGGCACCAATCCGAGCGCGCACATCAGCGCAGATGCCGAGCTTCCGGTAGACTCGGTCTCCTGGACGCAGTGCGCCCTCTTCAATGCCACGCTGAACACGCGCGTTCCAGGAGCCCAAGCGCGCTTCCCAAGTGAAGCGGAATGGGAGTATGCCTGCCGCGCGGGGATCGACGAGCCGTATGGAGGACTGACGTTGGAGCAGGTGGGCTGGTTCCGCGCCAATGCCCATGGCGTGACGCATCCGGTGAAGCAGAAGCTGGCCAATCCATGGGGATTGTACGATATGCATGGCAATGTCTTCGAGTGGTGCGGCGACGTCTATGCCGCGTACAGACTCTCCGACGTCAGTGATCCGGTTGGACCCCCGGCCGGGGCATCACGGGTCCGGCGTGGGGGTGCCTACCAATGCCTGGCCTATGATTGCCGGTCGGCGATGCGCTTCCATGGTGCAATCGAGGATAGTCAGGATGTCTCTGGGTATCGCCTCTGCCTCTCAACGCAGGAGCATGGCACCGCACCGTGATCGCGAGTCGCTTGCCCGTAATGGCGCGCTACGCCGATGTCCTGTCCGCTCTCCTCCAGGTGAGCCGGCGCTTTTACCGCCAGAGGGTGGACCTGTCATCGCAGTGGGCGCGGCGCGTCGGTAGGGTGCTGTGGCGGCGGCGCACCGCGCCCAGCAGTCCCAGGATGCCAATGGCGGAGACCCAGCCGCTGCCGCATCCCTTCCCAGACGATGACGCCGTGGGGTTGGGCGAGATCCCGGTCCTGTAGATGCCCGACGATGCCGAGCCACCCGGGGTGGTGACGGTGATCGGGCCATTGGTCGCTCCGCCCGGGACGGTGGTGGTGATCTGCGTGCCGGCGCCATTGACGGTGAAGGAGGCAGCGGTGCCATTGAAGCTGACCAGGGTCGTGCCGGCGAAGTTGCTGCCGTCGATCTGCACTTGGGTGCCGCTGCCCCCGGACGTGGGGCTGATTGAGGTGATCACCGGTGCGGGGATGACGGTGAAAGAGGTGCTGCTGGTGCCGGTGCCGCCGAGCGCGGTGATGCTGATGGTCCCGCTGGTGGCGCCGACGGGGATGGTGGCGGTGCACTGGGTGGTGGAGGAGCTTGAGAAGCTTGCTGCGCTGCCGGCGAACTGCACTGCCGTCACGCCGACGAAATTGGCCCCCTGAATCACCACGGACGCACCGATGCCACCGGAGGTGGGTGCGAACGAGGTGATCGACGGCAATGGAGGGGTGGTGACGGAAAACGGCGCGCTGGTGGCGCTGGTGAGGATGCCGGCGGTGGCGGAGAGGGTATAGCCGGTCCCAGGGGTGGTGAGTGAGAGGGAGGAGAAGGTGGCGACGCCTTGGATGGTGGGAACGGTCAACGTCCCGAGCAGCGAGCCCGAACCGGAGGCGAGTGCGAGGGTGATGTTTCCGGCTGTGGCCGTCACGGTCGTGCCGGTAGTGTCCTGGATGGCGACCTGGACCGCAGGAGCAATGGTGCTGCCGGCCACCGTCGTCGATGGCTGGACGACGAAGGCGAGTTGGCTGGCGCCGGCAGCTCCTGCGCTGAGCACCAGCGGTCCGGCCTGGTAGTACTCATAGAGCTTCCAGCGCAGATAGCCGCCATCATCATCAGCGGCATTGGGAGTGGTCAGCGTGGCGGCGGCGGCAGCGAAGACCGGCGCCGATCCCGCGGCACCCAGGACGGCTTGGATAGTGTTGGGATTCTGGTTGCTGCTGGATGGATTGGCCGCTATCGGGCCGGGATCGGTCACGCCATCACCGTCGGCATCGCTGGGCTGGGTATCGCTGGGCTGGCCACCGCCGAAGAGCACGGCGATGACGCCATCATTGGCGAAATCGGCGAGCTGATCATTGGCCAGATTGTCGAGCAGCCATTCCACCTGGTTGCTCTGGTAGTGCCCCGAGCTGTTGTTGCAGGATTGCATCAGGGTGTTGCCGATCGGGGTCTGCCACAGGACGATGCGGAGATTGGCATTGGCGGAAAGGTTGGCGTCGAATTCGCCGAGGTGGCGGTAGTCGTCGCTCTGGAACCAGTCGAGCGCATCGCCGCGGATGATCTGGCCGTAGGCGGAATCGGCATCGAGGGTCTCGCCGAACAGCAGGTCGAGCTGGGCACCCAGCGAGGCGAAATAGGCGGCCGACTGCTGGCCCATCGCCATGGCCTTGGCATCGTCCGGCTTCGGGACCGAGGTCAGCAGGTCCCAGCCGGTGCCCCAGATGCTGGCATTGAATCCGATCAGGACATTGGGTGCGTAGAGGTTGCGCAGATGGATGATCGCCTGGGCGAAGCCGGCGACATTGTTGGCATAGCCCACGACATCGCCGCCGCAGGCGCCCACCTGACCCGGCACATTGGCGACCCCCCCGGCGGCGGTGGCGGCCTGCTCGAAGTAGCCCCACAGATCCGGTTCGACATTGAGCACCACCGTCTTGCCGGTGAAGGCCCCGGCCTTCTGCAGCAGCAGGGTGAAGTCGGCGAACCAGGCCTTCATGGTCAGGAGGTTGCCGAAGTTGCTGAGATCCTCGGCCGATTCGCCGCTGCCGCTGTGAGGTGTTGACTGCAGCAGCTGGTAGTAGATGCCCACCGGGACCAGGCCGTTGGTGATGGATTCCTGGAAATAGAGCGTCGCATAGTCGCCGGGGGGGGAGTTCCAGGTTGACCAGCCCGCACCGGTATTGACCCCGCCGCTGAAATAGGTGTAGCGGAAGCCGCCCGGGACGGCCTGGGCCAGCACCGGGGCTCCGCCGGGTGCATCGGCGATGCCGAACTGCAGCACGCTCGGCCAGCCGGTCGGCAGCGGCGCCTGGGCGCCCTCGATGGCGCAGCTGACGAACAGCAACCAGGCGGTGACGAGGAGCAGGCGCATCGGAACTCCCGGGCAGCGGTGGCTCTGCGTGCACGAGTGGCAGCCCGCACGGCGGTGCCACCGCAGCGGTGCGGCGTCAGGACCCGGTTGATCATCTCAGGTGCCGCGCTGGCGCCAGGGCCATCGAATGCCGCGCCGACCTGGCCGGTGATACTCGCGTGATCCTCTCCGGGCGGCGTATCGGCTGCCCCGGCGCCCGAGGGCTGGTATACTCGCGCGCCCATGCCCCTTCCCGCCTGTCCCCACCCCCAGCTGCGCACCACACCGGCGGGCATGGTGTGCACCACCTGTGGACAGCTGGTCCACCCGCGCGACACCGCGGCGGCCGTCGCCGCGAGCGTCGCCGCGCTCTGTGGGCGCATGCCGCATGCCGCATCCCCAGCTCCTGTCCCAACCGACCCCAACCCGGCGTCCAGGCGTCCTGGAGCGTCCGTGCGCGCGTCTCTCTGGTCCCAGGCCCTGACCATGCGTGGACTGATCCTCCTGGCCGTGACCCTGCCGGCGGCGATCCTGGTGATGAACACCCTGCCAATGGTTCACTATATACTCTACGCGCTTGGCATCCTCTGCCATGAGACGGGGCATACGGTGGTTGCGCTGCTCACCGGCCATCTCGCGATCCCGTCCTTCGACTTGCAGAATGGTGGCGGATTCACCCACATCCTGGGCCGCTCCTGGTGGCTGACGCTGCTGGTGTTCGTCCTGATCGCCGACCTCGCCCGGCGCTATCGCGATCAGCCACCGGTGCCCCTCCTCTGCGCGGTTGGCG
Source organism: Planctomycetota bacterium (assembly GCA_003136555.1). Classification (GTDB taxonomy): domain Bacteria; phylum Planctomycetota; class UBA11346; order UBA11346; family UBA11346; genus BOG-1363. Next base: position 55,152 of record PLEW01000233.1, read on the forward strand.
GCGCCATCCTCCTCCTGCTCATCCTGACCGGTTGGGATGAGCCCCTGGGGTTGGAGATGGGCCATGGCGGGCAACTGGTTGCCGGCGGCATCTTCCTCTACCGCGGGCTGACCGGGGTGGCCGAGGTCTATCCCGGCGAGCGCTGGCTCTATGGCTTCGTGGGCTGGTCGCTGATCCTCGATGTGGTGTCGTTGTGCTGGAGGCTGACACATGATCAGGCGACCCTGAACACCTACCTCCTGGGGCACGGGAATGTCGACAACGATTTCGTGCGCTTGGCTTGCGATCATCTCAACACCAGCTTGGCGACCGTCGTGTGGGCGAATTTCGGCGCCTGCCTGCTGGTGCCGGTGGTCGTGGTGGGTGTGCGGCTCCTCCTGGTGCATCACAGCCTGGTGCGCGATGCAGCATCCGGGCAGACGGCCCCGCACCCCCGCGGGTGACCCGGAGCCATGCTCATCCTCGGACGATGGAGCGATGGCGGGAGGCGGGACCAGGACCGGCAAGACCGCACCCACAAATATTTACGTAAGAATAAAATTTATAATGGGTTACACATAATTCCGCAGGGAGAGGCTCGGTTCCGCCGGGTCGCATCCGGGGGAGCATGGGTCGATCGGAACCTCTGGCGTCACACACATGACCTGGCTGCATCATTTCGCTCAACATGTCCACCTCTGCATTCGTATTCATATGCATGCCGATCTGGATATTCCTGCACCTGCCGCCACAGCGAGCCTGGGCTGCGGCGGGCCGCCTGGCGCTGCTCGCACTGGGCCTGTCGATCCGGCTGGTAGGGGCGGAGCCACCTGCCACGGACATGACGCCGGCGCAGCTGACGACGGCCTTCCAGCAGCAAGTCGTCCCCCTCATTAATACCTACTGCATTGCCTGCCACGGTCCGGAGAAGCATAAGGGCGACCTCAACCTCAAAGCCCTGGCCAGCGGAAGTGCGATCCTGACCGAGCGGGCAACCTGGAAAGCCTGTGCCGCCAAGGTGCTTGCGCGCGTCATGCCACCTGATCAGGAGAAGCACCAACCCGCGGATGACGAGCGCAACCAGCTGATTGCCTGGGTCACCAGCCTCAAGCGCCTGGCGCCCAAGGATCCGGGACCCGGCATCATCCGCCGCCTCTCGCGCAGCGAGTACGCCAACACCCTGCATGATCTGCTGGGCGTCGATCCCAAGGTCGCCGCCGACCTTCCCGGCGACACCGTCGGCGAGGGCTACAATAGCACCATCGCACCGCTGTTGATGGAGAAGTACCTGCTGATCGCCGACGATGTGCTCGACCAGCTCATCAAGCCCGACCAGATGCTGTTGAAATGGAACGCCGGCCAGCTCGATGCGATCGTCGAGCGCATGGTCCAGGAGGGCAAGCCCGATGGCGCCGAGCGCCGCTTCGCCGGTCCAAGCGAGCTGATGGCGGTCATACCCGCACCGGCGGACGGCACGTATACCATTCGCATCAGGGCCTCGGCGGAGCGCACCACCAGTAAGGAACCGGCGCGACTGGCCATACGCATCGATGGCCAGGTGATCGGTGAGCTGAAGATCACCGCGCCGTCCAAGTACCCCGCGGTCTCCTCCATCACCTGCAAGCTGGGCGTCGGCAAGGTCCACCTCTCGGTGCTGCTCGCCAACCCCTTCATCGAGGATTCCTCCGCGAGCAGTGCCGCCAAGGCCCCGGCAGGCGCACAGCCGGCGGCCAAGCCGGGTACCGCCGCGGCGGTGTCGAAAACCGCTCCGGCGGCGGTGCGCACCGTGACCATCGAGTCGGTCGAGATCGCCGGGCCGCCCGCGGGCCTGCCCTCCGAGGCGCAGCGCCGCCTGTTCATCGCCCTGCCGGGCAAGGACCTCAGCAAGCGCGAGGCGGCCAAGCGCATCGCCGTGTCGTTCGCGCGGCGCGCGTTCCGCCGTCCGCCGACGGCGGATGAGATCGGCCTTCTGCTCAAGGTCTTCGACCTCGCCGATGGCCAGGACGAGGTCTTCTCAGAGTCGGTCAAGCTCATGCTCAAGGCGGTGCTGGTATCGCCGGAGTTCCTCTTCCTCACCCCGGATGATGGCACGACCTTGACCGGCGACATCGTCGCGATCGGCGACTACCAGCTCGCTGCCCGGCTGTCCTACCTGTTCTGGGCGACCATGCCGGATGAGGAGCTCTCTGCCCTGGCGGCTGCCGGGACGCTGCACCAGCCCGCTGTCATCGCCCAGCAGGTCCGCCGCCTGGTGGCTGATCCGCGCGCGCACGCCCTGTTCGACAGCTTCGGCGCACCCTGGTTGGGCCTCGACAAGCTGGAGGACGCGCCCTTCGACGAGAAGAAGTTCCCGCAGATGACCAAGGATCTGCGCAAGGCGATGTTTGCGGAAGCGGCGCTGGTCTTCGACGACATCATGCGGGATAACCGCAGCATCATCGCTTTCATCGATAGCGATTTCACCTATCTCAACGGGCCGCTGGCCCGGCTCTACGGCTTGGAGGCCGAGGTGAAGGGCCCGCAGATGCGCAAGGTCCAGCTCGCCGACGGCAACCGCGGCGGGGTGCTCACCATGCCTGGCGTCCTGGCAGTCACCTCCCTGCCCAACCGCACCAGCCCGGTCAAGCGCGGTCGCTGGGTGCTCGAGCAGATCCTCGGCCAGACACCGCCTCCACCGCCGATGAACGTGCCGCCGCTGGAGAAGCAGGACACCAGCGAGAATGCCGTGCTCAACCTGCGCCAGCGCACCGAGCGCCACCGAGCCGACCCGGCCTGCGCCGGATGCCACCGCCTGCTCGATCCCATCGGCTTCGGCCTGGAGAACTTCGACCCCCTGGGCCGCTGGCGTGAGAAGGACGATACCGGCGTGGCGGTCGATCCGGTCGGCGAGCTGCCCGGCCACATCACCTTCCGCACCCCCCAGGATCTCAAGCGCATCATCGCCGGACGCGCAGATGACTTCTGCCACACCCTGGTCACCAAATTCCTCGCCTACACCCTCTGCCACCACCTCGAGGACTACGACGAGGTGGTCGCGGACGAGATCAGCGCCGCGGTTGCCAAGGGCGGCTACCACTTCCAGGATCTGCTGATCCAGGTCGCGACCAGCTATCCCTTCCTCAATCGCCACATTACCCACTGATATTGGAGTCTCCCCATGCACCGTCACTGGCACATCTCGCGTCGCACCTGCCTGCGCGGCCTCGGCGTCGCCTTGGCCCTGCCGCTGTTGGAGACCATGGGCTGGGCGGACCCGCCCAAGGGCGGAGTGGCCAGCCTGCCGATCCGCCTCGGCTTCATGTACATGCCGCTGGGGGTCAACACCAAGCAGTTCTGGCCCACCGATGCCAAGACCTATCCGGTGACCCTGCCGCCGAGCCTGGAGCCGCTGCGCCCGGTCATCGACCAATGCCTGCTCCTGGAGGGGGTGGACAACGTCGACCATGGCCCGCTGGGCAATGCCGCCCATGCCTTGGAGCTGTCCACCTGGCTGACCGCCACCCTGCCCAGCGTCACCAAGCGCGACAGCATCAACATCGCGGTTTCGGCGGATCAGCTGGCCGCCCAGCATATCGGCCTCTACACGCCACTGCCGTCCCTCGAGCTGGCCACCCAGGGCAACAGCGCCAGCGGCACCGGGCAGGAAGGGCTGAACAACATGTACTACACCACCGGCAGCTTCGGCACGCCGACCCAGCCGCTGCCGGTCGAGACCAGCCCGGCCAACGTCTACAAGCGCCTGTTCTCCTCGCGCCAGTCGACCCCGCGCAAGCGCGGCGCTCCGACAGTCGACACCGCGACATTCGCCAGCACCGGGCCTGCTGCCGGCGGCGAGGAGCAGACCCTGGACCGCAGCATGCTCGACCTGGTGATGGAGGAGGCCAAGGGCCTGCGCGCACGCGTCAGCCTGGATGACCAGCACCGGCTCGACGACTACCTCGAGACCGTGCATGCGCTGGAAACGCGCGTCGCCGCGATCGAGCGCCAGCAGGCGGAGGCGGCCAAGGCGGCCAAGGGCGGCAGCAGCAGGCGCGCGAACGACATCAAGCGCTCGGACCCCATCGAGGTCACCATCCCCAGCGGCAACGTCAGCTGGAGCGAGCACGTCAAGGTGATGGGCGATCTGATGATCCTCGCCTTCCAGGCCGATCTCACCCGGGTCTGCACCCTCATCAGCTCCCACCCGCAGGGCATCAACTACCCCGAACTGGGGTTCAGCGATGGCCATCATGATGTGAGCCACCACGACGCCGACCAGGTGAAGCTGACCAAGGTGGCGCAGATCGACAAGTTCAACCTGGAGCAGTTCGCCTACATCATTACCAAGATGAAGGGTCTGCGTGAAGGGCCGGGCACGCTGCTCGACAACAGCATCATGCTATGGGGCTCCGGCCAGGAGGATGGCAGCAACCACTCCAACCGGCGCCTGCCCACCATCATCGCTGGCAAGGGCGGCGGCACCATCCGCACCGGCCGCCATGTGCCCAAGGCTTCGGGCAACCAGGGCGATCTGCTGACGGCGATCCTGGCGCGGGTGGGCGTGCCGCTCGAGCGCCCCATCGGTATCGGCACCAAGTTGCTGCCGGATCTCTCCTGACGAATACCGCCGCGGGTCATGGAGAGGCGAGCGGAGGAGGGTCTAGTATGACGGCGTCCGCCGCGACATATCCCAGCGTGCCAGTAGCAATGGCCTTGAGGGACGACCCCGCACGGGTCTCATCCCAGTAAAGTACTAACGTACCCAATCAACAGGCTTAGGCCTCTGATTCGTGCGCTTCACCAGAACTTCACAGGTCAGCGCTACAGAGCCAGCCCGGTGCATTGGACAGCGATGCCCGCGGGCACTCGTCCAAGTGAGCACTCGACCCGCGGATCACCGGTTACGCGCACGCGTTCAACCGGGCATGCCCGTTCGGCCTCTGCGGCGACAGGGGGAGCGTCAGAGGCATCTCGGCGGTGGACTGCACATTGACCTGGGTCGCGGCATCCCCAGGGTGCGTCTTCCTACCAAGGATTCCGGCATGGTCGCGAGGCTGAAACGCATATGGGGTGGCGCGTTGGCCGGCGAGCGATCCAGCCAGAAGCCGCCCGGCTGGTTCGACTTCCTCCTGCTCATCGGCGTTTTCGGCCTGTTTTACGGGCTTTTCCACATCGCTGGTCAGTGGTCGAGTGTGATGCGCGCCAAGGTCGAGATCGACCTCTCGCCCTGGATGCTGCCGTGGTACACCTTCCAGTCGCTGATGCGGGGCATCTTTGCCTACGTCCTCTCCCTGATCTTCACCCTCATCTACGGCTATTGGGCCGCCAAGGATGCCCGCGCCGAGCGCATCCTGGTACCCATCCTCGACATCCTCCAGAGCATCCCCGTCCTCGGCTTCATGCCCGGACTCGTGCTCGCCTTGGTGGCGCTCTTCCCGACGAGCAATACCGGCCTCGAACTGGCGGCGGTGCTGATGATCTTTACCAGCCAGGTCTGGAACATGACATTCAGCTTCTACCGGTCGATCCAGACCGTCCCACGCGAGCAGCAGGAGGCGGCACAGGTCTTCGGCTTCACCTGGCTGCAGAAGTTCGGCAGGGTGGAGGTGCCCTTCGCCACCTTGGGACTGGTATGGAACAGCATGATGAGCATGGCGGGCGGCTGGTTCTTCCTCACCGTCAGCGAATCGTTCACCCTCGGTGACCAAGATTTCAGGCTCCCGGGGCTGGGATCGTATATGCAGGCGGCGACCGCGCAGGAGAACACCGCCGCCCAGATCTACGCCATCATCGCCATGATGGTCATGGTGGTGTCCCTGGACCAGCTGCTCTGGCGCCCGATGGTCGCGTGGGCGCAGAAATTCCGTGTCGAGGAGGGTGGAGGAGGGGAGGTTGCGAGCTCTTGGTTCCTCGAGTGGCTGCAGCGCTCGCACCTGCTGAGCAGGGCCCAGAGCGTGGCATTCTGGGTGGGACGACCCTGTGCCCGCTTTGCCCGCACGGTCGGTCGCCAGCTGAAGGGGCTGCGCCGGTCCATGGTGCGGCCCGCATTCCCGCTGGCTGACGATGCGGCAGCCTCGAACTCACGCTCCCATCCGGTCGCCTCCGCCTTCTCGCTCTGCATGCTGATCGCCCTTGTGGTGCTGATGGCCTGGGGGGCGGTGGAACTGATGCGCCTCCTTCGCCAGGTCCATCTTCAGACCTGGGAGGAGATCGCCGCCTCCGGTGGCATCACCTTCGCACGAGTGTTCACCGCCGTTGTCCTGGGCACGCTTTGGACCCTGCCGGCCGGTCTGATCATCGGCCTGTCGCCGCGGCTCTCGCGCATCCTGCAGCCGATCATCCAGATCGCCGCCTCGTTCCCCGCTTCCATGCTCTTCGTGATCGTCGTCGGCGCGCTCTATTCCTGCGGCCTCCCGCTCGGCTTCAGCAGCATCGTGCTGATGATGCTCGGCACCCAATGGTACATCCTCTTCAATGTCATCGCCGGGGCGATGACCATCCCTGCCGATCTGCGCGAGGCGGCGCGTGCGTATGGGATCGTCGGCTTCCAGCGCTTCAGGATACTGTACTTCCCAGCGATCTTCCCCTACCTCGTCACTGGTTGGGTTACCGCCATGGGTGGGGCCTGGAATGCCAGCATCGTCGCCGAGCTGATGACCACCAAGGCCGGCGAACTCTCGACCGTCGGCCTGGGGGCTATGATCAGCAAGGCCGCAACCAGCAGCGATATGCCGACCCTGGCCGCCAGCGTGGTGGGGATGTCCTTCATCGTCGTCGGCATCAACCGCACGGTCTGGCGTCGACTCTATCGGATCAGCGAAACCACCTATTGTATCGACAAGTAGGATACCGTCATGGCCCAGCCCACTCCGCTCTGCGAAGTCAAGGATATCGTCCAGGATTTCCGTCGTCCCAGCGGCCAGACGCTGCGCGTCCTGGACGGCGTGTCGCTGACCGTCAATGAGCACGAAGTGGTCGCCCTCCTTGGGCCATCGGGGTGCGGCAAATCGACGGTGCTGCGCATCCTCGCCGGCCTCATCCCAGCGACCGCGGGCAGCGTCTCCAACCAAGGCGCGCCGCTGACAGGGCGGAACGAGGATGTCGCGATGGTGTTCCAGAGCTTCGCCCTCTACCCATGGATGACGGCGCGCGAGAACATCGAGGCGGTGCTGCGCGCGCAGGGCCTCTCCGAGGATAAGGTCAAGGAGCGCACCGATCAGGTGATCAAGGTGGTCGGGCTGACCGGCTTCGCCAATTCGCATCCGCGCGAGATGTCCGGCGGCATGAAGCAGCGCATCGGCATCGCGCGGGCGATCTCGGTCGATCGCAAATTGCTGTTCATGGACGAGCCCTTCAGCCAGGTCGATGCCCTGACGGCGGAAAGCCTGCGCAGCGAGGTGCTCGATCTGTGGGCCCCGGTCGACCGCAACCCCTCCTCGATCCTGATGGTCAGCCATGACATCAAGGAAGTGGTCTACATGGCCGACCGGATCGTGATCTTCGGCACCAATCCGGGCCGCATCCGCAAGATCATCGACAACCACCTGCCACGGCCGCGCGACTACCGCTCGCCGGAATTCCTCCAGCTGGTCGACCACATCCATGACATCATCACCGGCATGGAGTTGCCCGATGCGGCTCCCCTGGCGGCCGCCACGCCAGCGGGGGAGATCGAACAGCTGCCGCCGGTCATCCCGAGCGAGATCGTCGGTCTGATCGAATACCTCGAGGCGCGGCGCGGCCAGGAGGACGTCTTCCGCATCGCCACCGACACAGCACGCGAATTCGGCGAGATCATCTCGGTGGTCAAGGCCGCCGAGGTGCTCGACCTGGTCGACACGCCCAAGCGCCTGGTGGTGCTCACCGCCGAGGGACGGAAGTTCGCCAAGGCCTTGGCCGAGGAGCGCCGCAGCATCTGGCGATCCTGTCTGATGAGCTTGCAGATCTTCAAGACGCTGCACGCGATGATTTCCCGCCAACCTACCCACGAGATCGATCGCGAGATCGTCGAGGAGACCATCATCCTGGCGATGCCGCACGAGGACTATGCCCGGCAGTTCATGACCATCATCGCCTGGGCCCGTTACGGCAACATGCTCTCCTATGACGAGACCACCGAGAAGGTCTCTCTCAGCGAGGGGAACGGCACCGGCAATGGGGGCAGTCACGGCAGCACCCCCGCTCCGACGGTCACGCCATCCGCGTAAACGAGGCGCCCGCCAGGCCGGGCCGCGTTCATTCAGCATTCACTTGACGGCCATCTGCGGCCGGGAATGGTGACCGCATGCGCGGAACCCCACTGCCCAAGAAGCACGTCCACATCAAGACCAAGCACCGCAAGCTGCGCGGTCCGGATTGGCATATCTCGGAGATGATGCTGGACCGCACCATCGATGCGATATACCGCCGTCTTCCGGTGAACCGCAAATACCACGTGCCCTACCTGGCAGGCTACAGCACCGACGGCACGCAGATCTACATCGACAAAGACCTCCCGCCGAGCTTCACCAACAGCAACGGGGAGGAGATCGAGATCGACCGCTACCTGCTGCTGCATGAGGCGGTCGAGAAGAGCCTGATCGATACCCTGGGCCTGCGCTATCAGCACGCGCACCAGATCGCCTTGCGCGCCGAGCAGGCGGCGGTGCGCGCCGACGGCGTCTCATGGCACGAATACGACAGCTTCATGATGAAGTTCGTCAAGGAGATGGGCGAGGGGAAGGTCACGCACGTGCCCCCGGATCTCGACCTCAAGCCCTACATCGATGAGCACGATACCGAGATCCTCGAGCAGATGCGCGTGCTGATCAAGGCGGCCAAGGCGCGTCACGCTGCCAAGGCGTCGACGTCAGCAAAGAGGGCCAAGAAGGCAAAATTGGCTAAGAAATCGTCGTAGGGACCCGGGCAGGGGGGCATCAGTCGTGTCGCGGGGCGGTCAGACCAGCTAACGCGTCGACCACCGGCAGCAGCGTGCCGTGCTGATCCCAGAAGGAGCGCGACTCGAAGCCATCGAAGCCGAGGCCAGGGGTGGTCTGGAATTCCGCGCCCCACCAGAACACGCCCCGGCCAGCCCCCTGAGGCAGCGCGGCGAGGATGCGGCGCAGGTCGGTGGCGAAGCGGACCTGGCCGTCCGGACCGATGGGAATGCCGTTTATCGCGGTGGGTGTCCCAGGGACCGGGCTGGCGGCCCAGGGGAAGGCGGTCTCGGCGATGATCACCGGCTTGCCATAGCGTCCGACGCAGCCGTTCAGGCAGGTGGTCAGCGCATCGAGCGAGCCATGCCAGAACGGGTAGTAGCTCTCGCCGATGATGTCGAACGCGACGCCCTGTGTGCGGATGAGCTCGTCGAAGAACCAGCGGGTGGTCTCCCAGTCCCCGCCACGATCGAGATGGATGATGGTCTGAGGTTTCTGCGCACCGCTGGCCTCGGCGATGCCGCGATCGGCGGCGCGGATCAGACGGGCGAGCTGCCGCCATTTCCCCGCACTATCCACCTTGCCCTCGGGCCACACCAGGCCCATCGGCGTCTCGTTGCCGATCTGCACCAGATCGGGCAGCACCCCGGCGGTGCGGAAGGCGGCGATGGTGTCGCGATTGTAACGGTACATCTGCTCTTCGAGCTGATCCATGCTCAGGCCTTCCCAGGCCATGGGCTTCTGCTGGTGGCCGGGATCCGCCCAGGAATCCGAATAGTGGAGATCAAGCAGGAGCTTGAGCCCGACCGCCTTGACCCGGCGGGCCAGCACCAGGGTGGCGGCGAGGGTGTTGCCATGATTGTAGGGATCTGCGGCGGCCTGCGCATCGCTGCAGGTCCACAGGCGCAGGCGGATGCAGGTGATGCCATGCGCTTTGAGGATGGCGAGGGCATCGCGGGCGCCCGTGCCATCACGATAGAGATGGCCGCGGCTCTCCATCAGCGCCAGGTGCGACATGTCCGCACCGGCCAGGAACGGGAGGGCGGCCTCGGCCGCGCCGATGATGCAGCAGGCAGTGCTGAGCAGCAGCAGGGATCGTCGCATCAGGCCGTCCATCATGGTGGCTTGCCGTCATCCCCGCGAGGCCAGCTGACGATCCTCACGGCGTCTGCGCCTGGAGCCGATAGAGGCGGATCCAGTCGATGTCGAGCTGGTGGTCGGGCGCGGCTGCTGAAGCTTCAGGGGTGACGGTGAGCTCCACGGCCAGGCTCAGCCCGCGAGCGATCGCCGAGGTCCAGCCGGCATCCCGCGGGACGGCAGCGGTGCCGATGCGCTCACCATCGCGCGTGCAGATCAATCCGCTGGACGTCCAGGTGATGCTGAAATCGTGGTAGCCAGGCGTCACCGGCGGACCGACGCCCAGCTGCATGTCCTGCCCGTCCCGCAGCGACCACCGCCAGTGCGCCGGATCGCCGGTGGTGGACAGGAAGACGATCTCCGCCCCGGCCGGCCAGTGGTCCGCGTCGACCGCCCAGACCAGCGGCCAGAAGCCAGGGCTCATGGGCATGCGTGCACGGATGTCCAGACGCATGCCCGGACGCATGCGCACCGCCTGCGCCACCAGCGCCGCGGAGGTCCAGCCGCTGGCACTGCGGGTGGCGGTGATATGCAGGGCGCCATGGTCCACCTGGGCATGGGCGGCATCGTAGCGCTGCATGTCATGGTTCGATCCCGTCGGGCGGCTCCACGGCCGCCAGCGTCCCGGATCAGGCTGCCCGCTGGCTACGAACTCATCGGCCCACACCAGCTGCCAGCCCGCGGGCAGGCCACTGGCGAGCGCGGCAGTGGTCATCGTCCCACCGCTGGCGATCCGCGCCGTCCGTCCTCCCGCGCTGAACGTGACCGTGCCGCGCTCGACCTGGCAGGTGGTCTGGCCGCCGACGGTGACGGTGAAGACCGTCCCCACCACCGCGATGGTGGCGTCGAGCGTGCGGACGCGGAACGGATGCCGGGGGGAATGGGGCAGGACCGTGCAGCGGACCTCGCCACCCTCCACCTGGAGCACCCCGTCGACCAGCCGCAGGCGGCTGCCTGGGGTCGCCTGAGCGGTGGTGCCATCGCTCCAGCAGAGCATGACACCGGTGCTCGCGGCAATACCAGCACCGCTGCTGGGCAGCGGGCTGCCGACATCGCTGCGGCCATCCGCCGCGATCCACGCGCCGCTGGTGACGTGCACCGGTCCTTCGTCACCAGGCCGCGTCAGGAAGGCTACTCCGATCCCCAGCAGGAGGAGGGCGGCTGACGCCCAGGCGAGGGGGGTGAGACGGCGGCGCTGGCGCGGGGCGGGCAGGGTGCGGATGGTTGCCAGGGTGCGTTCGTGCAGGCGATCGCGGTCATACTGGCGGACGCGCGCCATGATCCGTCCGGCCAGGCCGGCGGGAGACGACGCGCTGCGCAGCAGGGCATGCTGGTGCAGCAGCTGCATAGCCGCTGCAACCTCGTCGGGATGGGTGAGCTGCTCCTGGCGCAAGGCCGCATCCAGGGCGTCGGCATCGCTGCTGCCGTTGAGATAGGCGAGCACCAGCTCATCGGCTGCGGTCACGACGCCCCCTGCTTGCGGGCAAGGCACGCTCGCAACGCGATGCGGATGCGCGACAGCAGCTTCTGGGTCGCCCCCTCGCTGCGCCCCAGTCGCGTCGCCACCAGGGCGATGGACAGGTCCTCGGCATAGAACAGGCGCAGCGCCTCCTGGGCGACGTCGTCGAGCTGGTCGCGGCATTCCTCCAGACTTCTACGCAGGAGCTCCTGAGTGGAGTGCCAGCTGGCATCCGGTTCGCTCGCCGCGCTCAGGGACTCCTGATACAGGGTCACTCGCCGCTGTTCACGGCTCCGGTCACGCAGATGGTTGCGCGCCAGGTTGCGCGCCATGGTCACCAGCCAGGCTTGGATGTCGGTGCCCAGGGCGTAGGCATCGAGCCGTTCATAGGCGCGGATGAAGGTGCGGTGCACCAGATCCTCGGTCGCCAGGCGATCCTCCAACAGCGGTGCCACCACGCGCCAGACGGCGTCCTGGCAGTGCTCCACTACCATCGCGAATGCCTCACGGTCGCCAGCCAGGACGTGCGCTACCGCGCTGTCAAGGCGGTTCAGCTGATCCGGTGGAGTGCTCATGCCACCAGACTAACACCGCAGTCCGCTGGACCAGACCGGGAATCGTGGCCACGATGGTGTCCGGAAGCAGGAGTTGGCTCCGGTACGGGGATGCGCACACGCCTGCCACGGGCGAGACAGGCTCGTGCAGCGTCAGGGCCGCTGCAGCACCCGCGCGATATTGTCGTGATACAGATCCTGGAGCGTCTGCTCGCTGAGGGCTAGGCCGTAGAGCGGCCAATGATAGCCGAATTTGCCGGTCTCATAGAAATGCTCGTCGGCGGTCTCGAGGATGCGGAAGGTCACCGGATAGATCCCGACCGTGTAGTGGTTGTCCGTGCCATAGAGCAGGCGCGTGTGATAGCGCTCAATGAAGGCTTGGACGAAGCGGGGGATCGGCGCGATCTCGCCGTAACGCGCAGCGATATCGGCATAGAGGTTCGGGTAGGCGTCGAGCAGACGTCCCAATTGGGTGAGATCCGCGCAGCAATTGGCCAGATGGCAGGCGATGAAGGTGGTCGCGGGATTGTCGCGCACGGCCGCCTCCAGCGCAGCGAGCAGGTAGTCGTGATCGGCGAGTCCTGGGCGCTGGCGGTCGACCCGCCACTTGGCGGCATTCATCAAGCCGTCATTGGTGGCATCCGGCGCATGGTACATCCAGGCGTCTTCGCCAATGTGGATGTTGATCGGCATGTGCAGCTGGGCGCAGGCGGCCAGGAGCGGCTTCATGCGCGGGTCGTTGATATGCATGCCGACGGTGGTGTCGCTGTGCGATGTCAGGGTCGCAGTGGTGGAGATCGGCTTGAAGCCCATGCCCTTGTCCATCAGCTCGCCGACCCCGCGAGCGCCCAGCTCATGGCTGTGGTGGAGGTCGGCAACCGCACGCTCGCTCCAGCCCGGCTTGTCCCAGTCGGTGAAATCGAAATAGCACCACAGCTCGAAGCGATCGGGGTAGCGGCCGTATTTGGCGATCAGCGCGGCCAGGGCGTCGCCGGTCGCGAAGGACAGCACGATGGACCGGCTGATGTTCGCCCCATCCATCGCGGCCACCCAGGCGTCGACTTCCTCCGGGGTCTTGGCGTAGTCATGGGTGTGGACGTCGATCGCCGCGAACTTGGCCCGGTGCACCTGGGTCTGTGGGATGTGGTAGATGGATTCCGGGCGGAAATCCTTGAGCAGGATCAGATCGGCGCCATCCGTGGCCGGGTCGGCAGCAGCGAGCACGGAGGTGCAGATGGCACAAAGCAGCAGATGATCGTAGCGCATCGGGAACTCCTTCGCTGTGGACAGGCGACCCAGGCGGTGGGCCACGCGATGTTCGACGCTCCTTCGTGGGAGAGGAGGCCGTACCTCCAGCATCGTCGCAGTCCCCGGGGGTGGCGCGCAGAATCACAGCGGTGGTGTCCAATCGTCTCATGTCGAGAAGACGGAACGGGGGAACGACTCAGGCAGCCCAGTGGAGGGGCGACCGACTGGAATCATACTGGCCGCATGATGCATCCCGGCATGCTCGTGCGCCCGCTCAGCGTCCTCGCGGTAGCCGCCGGTCTCCTGATGGCCGCTGACGATCGCTCGACGCTCATAGACGCCATGGAGCAACCGACCTTCACCCCCGGATCTGCGAAGGTCGCGATCACGGTGGTGGATGGACAGGTCGGTCATGCGCTCCAGTTCTCCTTTGCCGACGGCTGCCAGAGCACCTTCGCCACCAGCCGCATCCATGGCACCCCGGAGTGGGATCACGCCGCCGGCATCTCCTTTTGGGTCAAGGGCGATGGCTCAGCGCACCTGGGCGGCATCGAATTCCTGTGGAATGATGATTATGGACAGCGGTACGACGCGGCATTCCCGATCAGCAGTACCACCTGGACGAAGGTGGTGATCCCCTGGCGCGACCTCATCCCGGTGATTGCTGCGCCGGGATGCACGCCCCTCGATGCGCAAGGAGCGCATCGGCCGTCGCAGCTGAGCGGCCTTGCCGTTGGCAAGTGGTGGTACTGGGGGGATTACGTCGCCCATGCCTATGCCATCGACGAGATCCGCCTCGAAGCGGATATCGCGGTGGATTCTCTGGCGCTGCGCGCCGCGGCTGGACCCCTATCGCGGGTCGCCGCCAAGCTCCAGGCCAGTCAGCCAATCACCGTGGTCACTCTGGGCGACTCGCTGACGGATACGCATCATTGGTCCAACCATGAGCACAACTGGCCGGCAATCTTCACCCAGCTGATCACGGCGCGCTACCACGTGCCGGTGACGCTCATCAATCCGGCGATGGGGGGGACAGAACTGAAGCAGAACCTGGTGGTGATGCCGCGCTGGCTTGCCACCACACCGCACCCCGATCTGGTGACGGTAGAGTTCGGCGGCAACGATTGGAACAGCGGCATGCGCGGTCCGTCCTTCCTGGCCGCCCAGCGCGACGCCATCCAGCGCATCCGCCGAGCCACCCAGCAAGGTGCGGATGTGCTGATCATTACCACCCTGCCCAGCGTCGCGACCTGGGACGTCATTGGCGAGCTCGCCGAGGCCTGCCGTGGGGCGGCGACCGCCGAACACGCGGGATGCTGCGATGCATTCGCGGCGTTCCATGCCCTGGGCAAGGACCATGAGGGGCTTTTCGCCAGCGATCATGTCCACCTCGGAGCGAGCGGACAGCAGGCGCTCGCCGAGGCGGTGGTCCAGTCCATCGCAGCCGGCCATCCCTGACCCGTCCGGCTGCGCATCCTCCACCGGGGTTGCGCCCGCTTGGCCGTTGAGCGTGCCGTGCAGTGAGCCAGGGGGCTCGACACCTCACCTACGTGACCCAATCGTAACGTCCGACGCATGGCGCATTCCGGCTCATGCAGACCTGCCTGAGTCCGTAACGCCCAGACGGCAGCAGCTGCGTGGTGATCACGGTTGTCCTACCTTAGAGGGACTAACCGGCTGTGCTCGCGCTCGCCTGGTATAAGCTCCCCGCATGCTGCCGGAACCAGCGCAGATCTTCTCCATCGCCATCTCTGGCAGTGCAGCCGCGGTGTCGCTGGGATGCTTGCTTCTGTCTCGGGCCCGCAGTCGTCCGGCCTGGATGGCCTGGATGGCCGCATTCGCCGCTCTGCTCAGCGTGATGGCCTTCGGCCAGCTGCTGCGCAATACCTGCGACGATCCGAACAGTGCCGTTGTCGCCCTGCGCATCCTCAGCGTCTCCTCCCTGGCCATCGGCATTGCCAGCCTTGGGCTGTTCCGTGCCCTGTGCGGCCTGAGCGCCCAGCCCATCGATCAGCTGCTGACTGCCGCCTTGGTGGTGATGATGCCCATAACCCTCGTCATTCCCGGAGCGCTGCATTTCCATGCCATCGACGCGGTCACCCATCAGTCCTACGGTTGGTGGGGGACAGTCTCCGTCATGCACGGGCTGGTGAGCCCCATGCTCGTGGTGTTGCGTGGACTGTTCCTCCTGGTGGTCCTGCGCATGGGGTGGATGACGGTCACGAGCCGTACCCGCCTCGACCGCATCTCCTGCACCTTGATGTTCGTGGTGATGGCC
This sequence comes from Planctomycetota bacterium, assembly GCA_003136555.1. Lineage (GTDB taxonomy): Bacteria > Planctomycetota > UBA11346 > UBA11346 > UBA11346 > BOG-1363. Next base: position 70,701 of record PLEW01000233.1, read on the forward strand.
ACCATCCTGGTGCCGATCGTCCATGGGCTGGGGTTGATCATGGGCTGGTGGGGGGGCATTCCCCTGGGAGAATACGGACTCTCGGTGATGTTCCTGGTGCTGTGCGCGGAGCTCTATCGCCGGGAGCGGGAACTGGAGCACCAAGAGGGGGAGCGCCGCTCGTGGCTGGAGGCGATCCTCGGGCACGGCCAGGGCTTCGCTGGCCTACTTGAGGCAAATGGACGGGTGGTCCTGGCCAACCAGGTGGCGTTGAATGCAGTCGGGGTCGATAGTGCGGCGGTGATCGGCCGGCATTTCGCCGACACGCCCTGGTGGACGCACAGCACCACCGCCCAGGGCCTCCTGCGCGACGCCGTCGCCCGGGCGGCGCAGGGAGCGACGGCGCGCTTCCTGACCACCCATCGTCTGCATGACGGACGGGAGATCGACGTCGATTTCAGCCTGACTCCATTCCGGCAGCAAGACGGGCAAGTCCGCCTTCTCATCGCCGAAGGACGCGATGTCACCGAACTGCGGCGTTATGAACGGCTCATGCGCGAAGGCAGCCGCCTGGAAGCCATCGGACAATTGGCGAGCGGCATTGCCCACGACTTCAACAATATCCTCGGCGGTATAATGGGCTCCGCCGAGCTGGCGCTGATGCAGACCCAGGACCCGAACATGATCAAGCGCCTCGAAATCATCCTCTCGGGCGCCGGGCGGGCCGGCGATTTGACCAAACGCCTGCTCTCCTATGCACGTAAGGCCAAGACCGCCGATGTCGAGGTGCGGGTCAACACCCTGGTCGCCGAGACCCTGGAGTTCTTCCAGCGCGTGGCCGGTGCCGACATCTCCATCGAACGCGACCTGACGGCGTTCCCCGACACCATCCGCGGGGACCCGGCCGAGCTGCAATCGGCCCTGCTGAACCTGTGCGTGAACGGTCGCGATGCGATGCCCCAGGGCGGGGCGCTGCGCCTGGTGACCGATCGCATTGAGAGCACGGCGGGGATGGTGGATTGCAGCGGCCAGCCGATCGCCCCTGGGCCTTACGTGCGCATCGCCGTCAGCGATGCGGGGACGGGCATCCCCGCCGATGTCCTGCCACACATCTTCAAGCCCTTCTTTACCACCAAGCCCGAGGGGCAGGGCACCGGTCTTGGCCTCAGCCAGGTGTACGGCTTCGTCAGTCAGTCGGGCGGTGTGATGATTCTCGATAGCAAGGTCGGGGCGGGAACCGCCGTGCAGATCTATCTCCCGCGGTGGGTCGGTGAACCTAACCTGACCGCCCGACATACCGATCCACGCCTCCTGGAGAGTAGTGCATCGCGCGTGGCCACCGTGCTGTTGGTGGAGGACGAAACCGACATTCGCCGCCTCACCGCCGAGATGCTGCGCGATCGCCAACACGTCGTGATCGAAGCCAGCGATGGTAGCAGTGCTCTCAGCGCCCTTCAGCAGCGGCTGACCGTCGGCGAGAGCATCGACATCCTGGTTGCCGACATCGGCCTGCCGGGAGGCACGAATGGACGGCAACTCGCCTATGCCGTGCGGCAACATCTGCCGGCCGTACCCGTTCTAATGATTACCGGGTACGCGGGGCAAGCGCTCGGTCCGACGACGGAAGTGGCGGAGGGCATCGCGCTCCTGAGCAAGCCGTTCAGCTTTGAAATCCTTGCCGCGCGGGTAGAGTCGCTGGTAGCCGCCGCATCAACAATTGCCGGCGACAGCCCGCAACGCGACGGTCCAGCGCACCAAGAGTCGTCGAGCTCGGTCGCGCGTTGAACGACACCCGCTGAGCGCAGCGCTTTGCACGCGGTGCGTTGAACGGCGAACGTCGAGCGCTATGACTCGCCGCTCATCAACGCATTCTTCCGGTCGGACAGCTGTTGCCCGAGCGCTTTCAAATCCAATTTCGAGTGTTTCGCCTCGGCAAACATTCCGTCGGCCTTCTCTTCCTCTTTGACGTGATGCTTGATCATTTCAGATAGTACGTGCACTTTCGAATCGAAGAAGTCATCCGATGGATCGGATGCTTCAATTTCCGCGATCAGCTTCTTCGCTGCGTCGTGCTCGACGATGGCCTCGTGGTGCATGTCGAGATCTTTGGTGGCGGCGAGGAACGCCGGGTAAAAAATCTCTTCTTCAATTTCGGTGTGAACCGTGAGAGCCTTGCAGATGTTCGCCGCGAGATCTTCCTTGACCTTGGCCGATCGCGCTTTTTGAAAGGCCTCGAACCACTCCTCGACCTGACGGTGGTCTGCCTTCAACAGTGTCACGGCGTCGGGTACGGCGGCCTCTGTTCTTCGAGCGCTTGCGGTTGCCATGGTAAGCTCCTGGTTTGGTAGGTGGGCCAACTGTGGGCGCGCACGCATCGTCTCGCCATCGGCGTGTATTCCAATGTTCCTGTGAGAATTCGCCGTCCTTCCACCAGGACGGCGGGCAACGGATTCCTTCCCCCCGCGCTCTGCGCCGGTTCGTTAGAGCCTAGCGTCGTTTTCGCAGCGGGTGTAGGACGCGGCCAATGCCGATGCGAGGAAACGGCTTATGTTACCGGGCTCGGGTCTGGCGTAGATTAAACGAGCTGACTAGAGGCCATTCAACAACATTGGTCGACGTAATCGTCGCCGGCGGGGTCCATTTGACGGGCTGCAGAATCGCTTTGGTTGGCGCGGGACCTACCGCGATTTACACTGTCCAAGCACTGCTCGCACGAGCGGCGCAGCCGGCCGTCATTACTATATTTGAACGTCAGCGCCGTGCCGGCCAGGGTACTCCGTATAGCGCCAACTGGGCGGATCCGATCATGCTCGCGAACATTGCAAGCATTGAGATCCCCCCCTTGCCGCAGCGGTTGGCCGATTGGTTGAGAAGCGAAACAGATGAGCGACTGGCGTCTCTGGGAGTAGCACGCGAGGACATCGACGATCGCGCGTTTTTTCCGCGATTGGCGCTGGGCGAGTACCTGTCGGCGCAGTTTTGGGCGCTCGTGCGTCGAGCCCGCTCCATGGGCATGGAGATTGAAGTCCGCACCCAGTCGACCGTCACCGACGTATGTATCGCCGGCGAACAAATAGCATTGACCGTAAGCGATTCACGCAAGACGGCAACGAAATGCCTTTTCGACTATGTCATCCTCGCGACCGGTCACCAATGGCCGTCCGATCCTGAAATACGCCCCGGATATTTCACCAGTCCTTGGCCCGCGAGCGCCTTGGCACGCATTCACAATTGTCCCGTCGGAATTCGCGGAACATCCTTGAGCGCCATTGATGCCGCGGTGACGCTTGCCACCCACCATGGCGAATTCGTGCAATCGAACGGTAATGACCTACAGTATCGAGCCAACCAGGCAACGGAGAATTTCGCGGTCACCATGTTCTCACGCAAAGGCATTCTGCCCGAAGCCGACTTCTACCATCCCATTCCATACGAACCACTGGAGATCTGCAATGCCGGGACGATTGAGCAGCTGATCGAACATTGCGGCCCGGACGGTTTGCTCGATGCGGCGTTCGAACTATTCCGGCAAGAACTGACTCAGGCGGATTCGGATTACGCCGAATCTCTGGGCCTCGACGATAAGACGCTGGAAGAATTCTGCGAAGCCTATTTCGAGAAGCGGGTACAGTCAGATGCATTCGAGTGGGCGCATCACAATCTCGAAGAATCCGTCAAAAATGCCGAGCTCAAGTTCACCGTGAAATGGCGTTATGCGATATTGAGGATGCACGAGGTGTTCGGCCTGCTTGCGCCCTACTTGAGCGATCTTGATTTTACGCGGTTCTCCGACACCTTGAAGACGGTATTCGTGGACAACTACGCTACCGTACCCCATGAATCTATTCGGCGCTTGCTGGCGTTGCATGCAGCGGGGAAACTTGCTGTCAACAAATTGGAAGAGGGGTCGCGCGTCGACACATGGTCAGCGCGCAGAGGCGCGATGCTACAGGATCGCAGTAGTCGCCTGCACTTCCCTGCGTTCATCGAGGCGATGGGTCAGCAGGTATCGAACGCGAAGGATTTCCCGTTTCCATCTTTACGTCGGCAGGGCGTCATTCGGGATGTGAAAACCGATGGCCGCGAGGCCAATCGCGGAATCGCCGTTGACGGTGACTTTCATCCGATCTCCGCGTGTGAGCCTTCTCGCCGCTTGTTCTGTTTGAGCCTGCCTTTTTTGTTAGGCGAGCATCCGTTCGCGCAAGGTATCACGAGTTCCGCGGAGATGGCGGAAGTGGTCGCTGATGCCATCGAAGCTGCTGAGACGACGGATTCAAAGACGGCCAGAGGCGACACTCCATCAAGGACGATGGCGTGTGGGTCTCCCTCGGGTCCGTGCGCGTGAGATGGCATTGAGCTGCGCGACCATCCGAGCGGACTGTCAGTCCGGTTGAGGTCAATTAATGCATGCCCAGCGGCGCTCGGATGCCCCACCTCCCGCTTCCTGCGTTCTGGGCGGGCCTTCCCCACTGCTCGAACTACCAGCCTCGACACGCTGCTCGGCTTGGTGTGGGTTTCGCCGTGGCTAGAGCGAGGGGAACGTCGAGTGGATCAGTGCTGAGGTGCCTTTCAGCGTTCCCCGACATAGGAAATCGCGCATTTGCGATAGTATGGCGTTTTTGTAACGGAACCTATCGTGTTCTCGGATCATCATTCCACAGTTTCACCGGCTCGACGCGCCGCCGCTCTCGACGCGCGACGCAGGCTGAAGATGGCGAGTTCCGCTCATGCCTACGTGCGTGGAAGCACCGTGCAATTTTATCGCTGGCTGGAGGAGCACGGCACACGCGCGGTGCCTAACGGACCTGCGGTGTGGATTTGCGGGGACTGCCATGCGGGTAACTTAGGCGCTCTGGCTGCGCCCGACGGCAAGGTGCATGTGCAAATTCGCGATCTCGATCAGACGGTGATCGGCAACCCCCATCACGATCTGATTCGACTGGCGCTGTCGCTCTGCTCGGCTGCCCGTGGATCCGATCTCCCGGGGGTGACGACCGCCCACATGCTGGAACACATGATGATTGGCTACCAGCGCGCATTGAAGTGCTCCAGCGCGCAAAACCAAATCGAAAGCGACAAACCTGAGAGCATCAAAGTGGTGATGCGCCGGGCGACCGCGCGAACCTGGAAGCATCTTGCGCGCGAGCGCCTGCGAGACGTCAAGCCCAAGATACCCCGCGGTGAACGTTTTTGGCCATTGACGAAAGCGGAAACCAAAGCGATCGATGAGATGTTCGAGGATGAGCGCGTGCGCAAGCTCGTGACCTCACTCAAGTCGCGTCCTGATGACGCAAGGATCGACGTACTCGATGCGGCGTACTGGATGAAAGGGTGCAGTTCGCTCGGGCGGCTCAGATATGCCGTCCTGCTCAAGGTACGGGCGGGCAGGCGGGGTGAGGATGAATATTGCATGGTCGACATCAAAGAGGCCGCCCGAGCGGCGGCCCCGCATGCGCCTCGCGCAAACATACCGAAAGACCACGCCCAACGAGTCGTCGAGGGTGCGAATCATTTATCCCCGGCTCTCGGGGAGCGAATGATGTCGAGCACTCTACTCGGCCGCCCGGTCGTGATCCGCGAGTTGATGCCTCAGGATTTGAAGGTCGCGATCGATCGGCTGTCGCGCGAGGAGGCCGTTGATTGCGCACGCTATCCGGCAGAAATTGTCGGCAAGGCGCATGCAAGGCAGATGGATTCCGCGACGCGTNNCTTGGTTCAGGACAACGCCGCGACGAAAGTAGAGGGTGGTCGCGGGTACTCACAAGTCGTTCAATGAACCGTTGCGAATACAGTGTTGGAGACACTCCTGGGGGACAACAATGAACGATGAGAGTCGGTCGAAGTCAGGGATTCCTGGTTTGGATGAAGTGCTGTTCGGTGGATTGATCGCTCAGCAGGTGTATTCGGCCCACGAGCTGCGC
>PLEW01000209.1:0-26652 GCA_003136555.1 Planctomycetota bacterium
AGGAAGGGCAGGAAGATGATGAAACCCATCTGGAAGGAGGTCTTCAATTCGCTGGTGACGAATGCCGGCACCAGGGTCGAGAAAGCCACATCCTCGATGGTGTGGGGGCGCTCGTCGCCCGCCAGCCGGATGAACAGCGCCAGGTCGCTCTTGCGCGTCTGCTTTGACATGAAATCGCGCAGGGCGATCTTGGCCTTGTCGAGGGCCTGCTCCTGGCCGATCTGATCCTTCAGGTAGGGTTGGACCGCCTCGTCGTTCATCCGCTTCATGGTGGGGGCCATGATGTACATGGTCAGGAAGAGCGCCAANNTGGTTGGGCGGCAGGGTCTGGGTGCCAAGGGCCCGGCGGAGGAACCCCAGGACGATGATGACCCGGGTGAAGCTGGTCATCATCATGATGAAGCCGGGGGCGACTGCGAGCACAGTGATGAGCAGCACGATCGACATCGCGGTGCTCAGTCCCTTGCCACCCGCCTCGGGTGACAGGCCCACCGTCAACGGCCCGAGATTGACGGACTGCACCGGCTTGGCGGGGGTGACGCTGGGGTCCTTGAGCGATGTCGATGCGAGCTCCGCGGTGGTCGTCGCCGTGGGCGAGGCGGCTGCGCGCTCCGGGTCGCTCGGCTTGTCGGCAGCCGCCTCGGCAGCCTGAATCCAGGCGCCGGACGATAGCATGAGGAGCAGCAGCAGGACCAGCCGCATCACGGCTTCTTGCCGATCAGACGGGCGAGCATGGAGGCGAAGGCGGAATTCGACTCGCTGCCTGGCAGATCACTCGCTGCGGCGGGATCCTGGTCCGCCGCCCGGCTTTGCAGGTCGAGCGTGCTCGCCGGCAGGATGGCCAACTGATGCAGTTCGTGCTCGCCCTGGCCAATGACCAGGATCTGGTCGCCGATGCGCACCAGCGAGACGGAGCGTTTGAAGGCCAGAGGCACCGTCTCGATCAGCACGAGATGCCTGCCCTTGCCCGGCATGATGCGCCTGCCCCCCCAGCGCTTGGCGGCATAGGCCAGAACCAGCGCCACCGCGACGATCAGGCCGACTGATACCAGCAAACCCATTATCGCGCGGCCAGCGACTCCTGACGAGGTGGTCTGGCCGCTCGGCTGCACCTGATTCTGTACATGGGTCCATTCCGCGTCGCTGAACAGGCTCTGAGAACCGGCCGCTGGCGGAGCGCCCGGATGGTCTGTCGTCGCCGGGCTGGCAGTCGCAGGATCGGCAGCCGGCGCGGCAAGATGCACCAGTGCCACGAGCAGGAGAGCCGCACACGCAAATCGCATCGTTGACATCCTCGACGCCGGCGATGACAAAGACCACAACCGGTCTCGGACCATGCCCAGGCTGCTGGTACCAGGCATACGGCGTGCCAGGTGGCAGCCGACCCATTCAGCCCGCCGTGCATGGCTATGCCCTCCCTTCTGGCACGGAAGTCGCTATATTGCCGTGGAGATGGCGCCCCCCAACGAACAACGCATCCTCCTCTCCCAAGCGACCGCAGGAATGATATTGTCGCGACCGGTTGCCTTGCCCAACAAAGTGGTGCTCTGCGCCCGTGGGCTCGAATTGTCCGATATCATGATCATCCGCCTGATGAGCCGAGGGATCAAGCGCGTCTACGTCCAGGGCAATCCGCTTCCCGGCATCGGCCATGACGCCTTCGAGGAGAGCATCCGCAAACTGCATGAACGATTCAGCCGCGTCACCCATGTACCCCTGATGCTCTCCCTCGCTCAACTGGTCGAGAAGGCGATCGTACGGCGTCTATGAGCATACCGCTCGCAACTATAGCTGCACGCATGGTCTCAGTAACGGGGGCAAGCTTCCCACGCAGCCTCGACAAGCTCGATCGCCTGATAAACCAGCAGACGGTGCCGACCCAGGTCGTGGCGGCCGTCCTGGGCACCGATCCCATGCTCTCAGCGCAGATCCTGGCCGAGGCCAATGCCACCTCGACCAGCGACATCACCCAGCTGTCGGCCGCCATGCTCCATATGGGACTGGGTTCGGTACACGGACTCGTGCGCGCCGCCACCCCGGTGCCCGAAGAGCATCGCAAGGCGCTGATGGCGTGCTGGACCCAGGCGGGTGCCTGCTCCACCATGACCCAGCTGCTGGCGAGCGCCTGCTCCTCCCGACTGCAGGCCCATTACGATGACGAGACGCTCCAGGCCGCCGGCCTGCTCCATGACATTGGCACCATCATCGCCATCTTGCAATTCCCCGACGAGTACCAGCGCGCATGCACCCGCCTGGAGCAGGAGCTGGTGCCGTTCCCTACCCTGCTCAAGGAGGAGCTCGGGGCCGATACCGCCCAGCTCGGCGCGCTCCTGGCCCAGACCTGGCGCCTACCCCCGCTGCTCATCTCCTGCATCCGCCATCACGCCCAGCCACGGGGCACGGACAGCTTCCGCGAGGTCGTCTCGCTGGTGCATGTGGCGCGCATCCTCGTGCGAGCCTGCGGCTTCCACTGCGAACGCGATCGCTTCGTCGAATGCCTGGATGAGGATGTGCTGCGGCAGCTCGACCTCCATCTGTACGATTTCGAGCGCCTGATCGAGCAGTTCCTCGATCAGATGGAGGAGCGCGAGCTCTATGAGGGCCTGGTCGGCGGCAAGACCGGCCTCAATCCAATCATCCGCCAGTGACCCCGACTGGCGTCCCTCCCCCTTGCCCCCTCGCCGATGAGAATAACCTTCCCGGCCTGCGAGAAGCCCATGAATGATGTCCGACCGGAATCAGCGACTGCCAAGCGACCCGCCGAGGTGATGAAGAAGCTGGTGGCCCTGTGCAAGAGCCGGGGATTCGTCTTCCAGTCCTCGGAGATCTACGGCGGCCTGAAGTCGGCCTACGACTACGGCCCGCTCGGCGCCGAGCTCAAGCGCAACCTGATGGGCGAATGGTGGCGGGACATGGTCACCACGCGCGAGAACGTCGTCGGCATCGATGCGTCGATCATCATGCATCCGGACGTCTGGCGCGCCTCTGGACACGCCGCCGGCTTCAGCGACCCCCTGGTCGACTGCAAGATCTCCAAGGAGCGCTTCCGCGCCGACAAGGCCCCCCGTCCTGCGGTCGGCAGCGAGCTGCCGATCACCTGCCCTGATAAGGGCGTGGCCAAGGACTGGGCAGATCAGATCCGCAAGCAGTTCGGCGTCGAGCTGGAGCGCGATGGCAACGTACTGCGGGGACTGCGTGCAATTAGCGCCACGGAATTCGGCTTCTTCGCCCGCGCCGCGAACGCGCCTGAGAAGACCTGGCCATGGCGTGGCTACGTGTCGCCACTGTTCGGCTCGCCTTTCCTGAGCGAGGAGCGGCAGTTCAACCTGATGTTCCGCACCGCCCTGGGTGCCGTCGATCCGATGCAGGAGGTCTCCACCATCCTCAGCGAGCTGACCGCCCAGGGCGACCTGAATGCTGCGGTCCGCGCGCGCTTCCCCGGCGAGGCAGCCGATGCCGAGCATATGATCAGCAAGGCCCTGCGCGACAACGACCGCGGACGGCTTCTGCGTTCCGTTATCGAGACCATCACCTTGCCGACCATGGCCTATCTGCGCCCCGAGACCGCGCAGGCGATGTTCGTGCAATTCAAGAATGTGCTCGACAGCCAGGGCCTGAAGCCCCCCTTCGGCATCGCCCAGATGGGCAAAAGCTTCCGCAACGAGGTCACCGTCGAGCACTTCATCTTCCGCTCCTGCGAATTCGAGCAGATGGAGATGGAGTTCTTCTGCGAGCCCGGAACGCAGCGCGAATGGATGAGCTACTGGAAGGAGCAGCGCATGAATTGGTGGCAGCGCTATGCCAACTACAAGGAGGACTTCCGCTTCCGCCAGCATGGGAAGGACGAGATGGCATTCTATGCCGACGACTGCTACGACGTCGAATACAAGTACCCATGGGGCTGGGGCGAGCTCGAAGGCATTGCCAGCCGGACCGACTACGACCTCAGCCAGCACGAGAAGCATAGCGGCGTCACGCTCCAGTACGTGGACCAGGAGAAGGCTGGTCCCGATGGCAAGAAGCCGTGGAAGTACAAGCCATTCGTCATCGAACCCGCCGCAGGCGCTACGCGCGCGCTGCTGTGCTTCCTGATTGATGCCTACCACGAGGAGGAACGGCGCACGGCTTCAGGGGAAGTCGAGATCCGCACTGTGCTCAAGCTGCATCCTCGTCTAGCACCGATCAAATGCGCCGTCCTGCCGCTGGTACGCAAGGATGGCATGCCGGAGAAGGCCCGCGAGATCATCGGTCAGATGCTAAAGGCCGGGATCAATGCCAAATACGATGAGAAGCATGCCATCGGCAAGCGCTATGCCCGCCACGATGAGATCGGCACGCCCTGGTGCGTCACCATCGATGGCCAGACTCTGCTGGATGGCACGGTGACCCTGCGCGATCGGGATACCACGCAGCAGGTGCGCATCCTCATCGCCGAGGTGGTCGCCACCATCCGTGCAAGGCTCGATGCCTGAGGCCCTGGGGCTGGCGCAGACTGCCGGGGGCAAGCGCCAGCTGGCGGCATGATGGGCAGAAGGACAGCGCCTGATCAGGCCTGCTGCGCTAGCGGCTCATCGCGCCATGCGCTGAGCAGCTGCACCAAGCCTGGGCCTCGGCGACGATAGCTCCACAACCTGGGATCACCCGCAGTGCAGATCCGCGGGGCCTCAAGCAGGACGACGCCGTGCGCGCGCAGGTCCGTGGCGATGGCCACTTTCAGATCCAGCCGCGCGTGCCCTGGCCGAGACGGGGAGAGCGATTGCGCGGGCCAACGGCGCGCATCCAAGACGGCGGCATCGACCTCATAGCGCTCGCCGCTGATCCCCGGGCCGATGAATGCCTGCCACTGCGCCACTGGCTGACTGGAGATCTGGGCGAGCTCCTGCACCAGCCGACCGACGATCCCGGCAGCCGTACCCCGCCAGCCGCAATGGGCCAGGGCCAGGGCATCTGCAGCGATCAGGCACAGTCCGGGGCAGTCGGCGCCAAAGACCCCCAATGCCGTGGACGGGTCGGAGGAGGCCAGTCCATCGGCGATCATGAGCTGGTCGGCCGGAGCCGGACATCTGACGACCAGCGACCCATGGATCTGCGCCGGAACCACCAGTGCCTTGGCGACCCCCAGGGAGGCGAGCCATGCACTGCGCCGCTCGGGATCGCGCTGATCGCCTGACGCTGCGGTGCTGAAGGCAATGCGGACACCTCCGGGGAGGCGCCATTGGAGAGCGGGGAGCAAATCGTCCGTCATGGCACCCACGATGATTGCCGGGCAGTCGAACATCACAATATGTCAATCTCCCGGCTCGCCGTTCCACCAGAGTCGTTCCCATCGGGTACACCCGTCTGCAGCGGCGGGCGGCAGCACACGCCCTGCGAATCGGCATTTCCGGTCGGACCGCCTCCAGAATGGTGCCCTGGTGCGGTGCGCCCACCGGGCAAGCGCTTATGGCAGCACGGCGAGTACCGGCCAAGCATGCTGCCACATCATCGTCTGCACAGCGAGAGGGCCGACGCTTGCCACGCGTGCGCTCCCGATTCTAGGCCAGATGCAGGGATGCCGGCAGACCCGACTGCCAAGCCGAGCAAGTGGAAATGAGGCGAGGAATGCACATACTGCCATCATGCATGTGCGTCTGATCGGATTGCCTTCAGATCTGCAAGTGCCTTTAGGCACTTCGGTTCTCGGAAGGGGTGGCGACTGCTCCCTGCATGTCGACGATCCGCGCCTCAGCCGCCACCATGCCCGCTTCCATTTCGATGGCGACAGCCTTGCTGTCGAGGATGCCGGCAGCACCAACGGCGTACTGGTCAATGGAGACCGCATAGCGGGTCTCACCGGGCTGAAGAACGGCGATGATCTGGTGTGCGGACCCTGCCGCTTCTCGATCTCGATGGATGAGACGATCCGCAGCTCGCCCAGCGAGTTGCTGCCTCAACCGGAAACCGTACCTGGGCGTTCGACCGAGACCATGGAACCCATCGAAGGCGGGCCAGACTACAGCGCTGGCCGACGGCTCAATCCCATCATCGCCGCCGCGGTCTCGAACGGGAGTGAGACCGGATCCAGCAATAGGCTCCATCCGCATGAGATCTCGGAGGGCACCACCTCGGCCCTGGCTGCCCGCCGGGTACGCAAGACGGTGGTGAGCGGCAGCGATGCTATCGAACCGAACTCCGCCGCATCGCCCGAGTCACCGGAGGCGCAGCCGTCTCCCGCACCGCGCAAGGATCGCACGACCGGCCTGGTGCCGGCGGACTACAAGCAAGACGATCAGATCGCCCTGCAAGCCGAATATACCGATAAGAGCAGCAATTCGAGGCCAGCGATCTGGCGCAGGGGCCTTGCGGGCCTCCTCGATTCGCTACAGACCGCGGTGGTGATGACGATCGTATCTGCACCGCTGCTGTTGCTCGGCTACGTCATGGGCCTCAAGCGGGCGGGTGCGATAATGGACGGTGGCCTGCCGCACCTGGTCGACCATCCCCTCCAGCCAGCCCATCCTGTCGAGATCGCCACCAGCCTGCTCTCGCTCAGCGGCATCGATCGCGCCAGTGCGCTGGTCGCCCAGCTCTATCACCGCGACGACCAGCAGGCCTTCCTGAGCTTCTTCTCCTGCTCGACGGCGGCTGTGCTGGCAGCCATGCTGGTCGTGGTCCTCGGACTGGTATCATCCACAGTGCTGCATGGTGGGCCTTTCTGGCATCGCTTCCTCGGTATCGAGATCGTCGAGCACCAGACCGGGTACTTCCCGACCTGGATGCGGTCGCTTGCTCGCTGGTTGCTCTTCGCGCTGCTCATCGTCGCCTCGCCGATCGGCCTGCTCTTGAGCCGCGGGCTCCACGACCGCTTCAGCGGCTGCCGCGTACGCTCCCGCCGCCGTTGAACTGCTTGCGAGGCTGCGGCGATCGCCAAGCTGGCGCCTCCCTCGGGAATCGCCATGCTCGACCTGATCACCGCCCCGTTGGTCGCCCATATCGCCGCTCATCTCGGCGTGCCAGCCTCCGCCATTTCCGCCTTGATCACCACGCCGGCCAAGGGGGTGCAAGGGGATGTCGCCATCCCCTGCTACCAGCTCGCAAAGGCCCGTGGCACCTCTCCGCCTGCGCTCGCCACCGAGCTGGCAGCCATGCTCGCGACGACAGGCATCCAGGCCACCCCGGTCGGCCCTTTTCTCAATGTGACGTTCGCCCCGACCCAGGTAGCGACCACCCTGCTGGGAGTGCTGGCGCAGGCTCCGCTTACCGCCCTGCGCACCAGCCTGGGTGCGGGCAAGACCGCATGCATCGATTTCTCCAGTCCGAACATCGCCAAGCACCTGGCCTTCCACCACATCCGCTCGACGATGATCGGCAACGCGCTCGCCCGGCTCTACGAGGCGGCGGGATACCGGGTGGTGCGGATCAACTTCCTTGGCGATTGGGGGACGGCATTCGGGAAGCTGATCGCCGGCTGGAAACGGGACCAGCTGACCCTGGCCGATCTCGCAGGCTCAGCGGATAAGGTCACCTTCCTCCATGACCTCTACGTGCGGATCTCCAATGCCGCCAAGCAGGATGCCGGGGTAGAGGTGGAAGCGCGCCACTGGTCCAAGCGGCTCGAGGATGGCGATGCCGAGGCACGCCATCTCTGGCAGCTATTCAAGGATGTCAGCCTGCAGGAATTCAAGCGCGTCTATGCCCTGCTGGGAGTCGATTTCGATTCCTGGAAAGGCGAGGCTTTCTATGAGGACAAGATGGGGCCGGTGCTCAGCGAACTCGAAGGCAAGGGTCTCACCAAGCTTGACCAGGGCGCGCTGGTCGTCGACCTGAGCAGCCTGGGATTCAAGAAACCCGCCCTGCTGAAGCGGGCGGACGGCGGCACACTCTATGCTACCCGCGATCTCGCCGCCTGCGACGATCGCTGGAAGGACTACCAGTTCGATCGCTCGCTGTACGTGGTCGACCTGGGCCAGGCACTGCATTTCAAGGAGTGGTTCGCCATCGCCAGGCTGCTCGGCCGGCCGTATGCCGATCGCCTCCGTCATATCGGTTTCGGCATCGTGCTGATGTGGAATGACGACCCTGGAGAAGGCCAGCAGCCTGGATGGGCACGCGTAGCGACCAGGAAGGGCAAGGTCATGCTGCTGCGCGAGGTGCTCGAGGAGGCGATCGACCGCGCACGAGCGGTCATCGCCGAGAAGAATGAGGAGATCATCGGCGAGGAGCGGGAACGGATCGCGATCGCGGTAGGGGTCGGTGCGGTGGTCTTCAACGACCTCAAGAGCGGGCGGACCAATGATGTGAAGTTCCGTTTCGAGGATGCCCTGCGATTCGATGGCGAGACCGGGCCCTATCTGCAGTTCGCCCATGCCCGCCTGTGCTCGATCGAGAGGAAATTCAGCGAGGCGCATCCGCATGCGCCCAACGGCGACCATTCGCTGCTGACCCGCGAGGACGAGAAGCAGGTGCTTTTGGCCATCGCCCGCCTGCGTGCGGCACTCGAGCGCTCGGTCGAGAGCGATGAACCCAGTACCCTCGCCAGCGCCCTGCTGGCAATGGCCGGGCAGGTGGCGAGCTGGCTGACCAATGGCAACCACGACCACGACGCCCGGATACTGTGCGCAGACTCCGGGCTCTCTGCAGCGCGCTTGGCGCTGGTGCGCTGTTCCCGTGCCTGCCTCGGGGAAGGTCTGCGGCTGATTGGTCTGCAGGCGCCGGAACGCATGTAGCGGTGTGTCTGATGTGCAGTTGGCCGGCTATTGCCGCTAGCAGGCCGCAGCCGATCGCCATCATGTTGCATCTACCCACTGCTGTGCCCCCCGGCACCTCACCGAGCCAACCATGCCCACGCTGTATTCCTCCCTCGGCATCGCCTATGGCACACAGCCACGTCAGAGCTGCGACATCTTCATCCCGGAGAGCCAGGATGACAGCACCCTGGTCGCCTGCTTCCATGGCGGCTGGTGGAGCCATGGTCGCCACGAGGATCTGCGCGCGTTCTGCCTCCACCTCGCTGAGCTCGGACGGCCATGCGCCGCCATCGGCTACCGCCTGCTCGGGGAAGGCGCTCGCAGTGGACAGGATGTGATCGACGATGCCCGCCTAGGCACCCTGAAGGCAATCGAGGAGGCGGCCTGCGCCGGCTCGAATCCGGCATCGATCGTACTGCTCGGCAGTGGCAGCGGCAGCCTGATTGCGATGGCCGTCGCAACGCAATTGAGCCAGGATGCGAAGCTCCACGTACGCGGCGCGATCGCCTGCGGCGTCTCGCCGACCCTGGAGCAGTGGGAGGGCTGCAGTGCCACCGTCGCCAAGGCATTGGACCAGTTCGCCGGCACGCAACGCCACGCCTTCAGCCCCCTGCACCTGCAACCCGATCTGCTTCCGCCGCTGCTGCTTCTGCATGGCGACAATGATCTCGAGGTCCCCGCCAAGCTTGCCCAGCGGCTGCATGCACGGGTGGTCGAGGCCGGCGAGGTGAGCACCCTCGCCATCCTCAGCGGTCTCGGCCATCAATTCATCGAACAGCCCTTCGAGCGAGGCGCGAAGGCCGCCCTCGAACGCATCCTGCCCTTCCTCCAGGAGCATGCCCGTACCCCGGAGCGCGAGCAGTTGTTTGCCGGGCGCGGACAGGGCTAGAGGGCGTGGAGTTTCCCTCACGGTGCGCCACGCCGCACCGCCCGACCTTATCCTGAATCCTTCACCAGGTACGCGGCACCGCTGCCTGCAGGGCCGGTGTGATGGTATGCTCTGGCGATGGGCGGATGCGCGGCGGTTGACTTGCCGCAGCCACCAGGACCCTCTGCTTCTCCATCCTGCCGATGCCGGGCTGACCGATGACCCTCGTCCCAGTATCCAGCCAAGGACGACCATGCGCATACGGCCCCTGATCCTGCTGTCGTTCGCCGCACTGCTGGCATGCCCCGTTGACACCTGCGCCGCCGACAGCGCGACCACCACCGCGGTGGCGACCATCCAGCATTTCCGCCATCTGCGCATTGCCATAACCGCCAGCGCTTCCCTGGACGGCCGGCTTGCCAGCATCCTCGATCCATCAGGCAGTGAACTCGGGGTCGGGCGCCTAGTCGCCAGTGCGGGCAAGGCGGCTGCCATCATCATGCTCCCCATGCCCACCGCCGGGCATCCCTATTGCGATCTGACCTGCGTCATCCCCGGCCAGCCGGCCACCCGCATCGAGATTCCAGACATCGACGCAGCGCGACGCGTGGCATTCGCCGAGTTGCCGATCCAATTTCGCTCCACGGTGTTCTCTGGCATGAAATTCCCAAACTGCGAATTCCGCGATGCCAACCTGGCCGAGGACCTGGTCGGGACCTACTCCCTGACTACGACCTTCTATGATGCGGACTTCGCCGAAGCCGCCGCACCGGTGAGGACCGGCCGCTATGGCGCCATGGTCGTGGCCCATGGCAGCGATGGCTCTACCACTCAGCGTTACATGACTCTCTACCACCTGGGTAGCGATGCCCACTGGCGCGAAGCCGCACTCACCGTAAGCGGGCTCACCTTCCCTCCTGCGCTTGAGATCGACCCGCTGGTGCTGGGTGAGCGTGGCGGCGTGCTGGGTGATTTCCTCAAGAGCCGCTTGAACGGCAATGGCGAAGACGGACCTCCGGCCGCACAGCTGCTCGCCTGGCTGCACGAGGACAAGCCGGGCAGCGGCCCGGTGACCTTCCGCTCAAGCCCGGCCGAATGCGATGCCCGGTGGTGGTTCAGCCTGCGGAAGCGCCTGGGCCTGGTGCAGCATCGCTATCTCAGCTTCCTGCCCAAGGGCTATGAGGGCGGCACCGGCACCTATCCCCTCATGCTTTTCCTGCATGGCTCCGGCGAGAGGGGACTGGATACCGAGGACGTCAGGAAGCATGGACCGCACAAGTACCTGATGAGCCACGACAATCCCTTCATCATCATCGAGCCGCAATGCGATCCCGGTCAATGGTGGCATGCATGCTCGGTCATCGATCTGCTGAATGAGGTATGCGGTAAATTCCGCGTCGATCCGCAGCGGGTGTATCTGACCGGCCTGAGCATGGGTGGGTTTGGAACCTGGGCGACGGCGGGCGAATTCCCCGAGCGCTTTGCCGCCATGGTTCCGATCTGCGGGCGCGGCGATCCTGCAGAGGCACGGCGGATGAAGGATCTGCCGATCTGGGCCTTCCATGGCGCGAAGGATCCCACCGTTCCGGTCAAGGACAGCCAGGACATGGTCGATGCGATAACCGCCATCGGTGGCCGAGTGGTGCTGACCATATACCCCGAGGCCCAGCACGATTCATGGACTCAGGCCTATAACACCCCAGCGCTCTATGAATGGCTGCTCAAGCAGCGCCTGGGCAAGCCGGACCAGGCGGCAGCCGTTCCTCGCTGACTGCACGGCCGCCTCGCCAAACGCCCTGGCAGTCAGCGATGGCGAAATCCCGGTCGATGGATGGCCGAGGTCAGGTAGTCTCCCCAATCCTTCTCGAAGAAGATCCTCTCCAGGTCGACAATCGCGCGCAACGGCCTGATCTCGGTGGTGAAGCGGCTCCCATCAAAGCGCAGAACCAGCTTATCGTGCCGATGTGCGAGATCCTCGGCGATGAAGCGGTACTCCTCGAGCGCACCGCTCCGGTCGCGCGGCACCAGCGTTCCAGCTGGAGAGCGGTAGGCACGCGCGCCCCGACTGCCCCCGCCGCGAGAGAGATGATGCGCGATCGAGAGCAGGACCGCTTCGCTCGCAAGCGCTAGATGGCGGCAGCGGAATGCCTCGGCGACCTGGCTCGCTCTTCGGCAGCAGACGCCCTGCGCCCAGATGCTCTCGCGCAGTCCACTGGCCGCACTCAAGGCAGGCTGTACGCCATCAGCCGAGCAGATGAATCCTGCATGATCAGACATGCGGGCCTGAATCGTCACCTTGGCGCTGGCCGGATCGATCGATCCTGCGTGCACACCCTGGTCGGCGAGCGCGTCCACGATCAATGCCATCGCCTCCCTCACCTGGCACATCGCCGAAGCGCACAGCTCCGCTTCGGGCAGTGCCTGCCCGCGAGCATGGATCTGCTGCGCGCACCGATGGGCGGATACCTGGCCAGCGTTCAAGGCCGCCCCCCCGGGCCTGGTGACACCATGGGTGCCGCTGACCTCGCCAACCGCGAAGCAATTGCCGAGCGATGACTCGCACCAGAGATCGACCGCCACCCCGCCATTCATGTGCTGATTGTTGACATTGAAAGGGAGCGGATCACGTGAGATGTCGTGGCCATGCATGCGGAAGAGATCGATCGCCAGTGGATTCATCTTGCGCAGGCGCTCGATCGGGGTCGGCAAGAGAGCTTCGGCCCGGGCCAGGTAGGCATGGACATCGTCGTCCAGATCGCCAGGGCTGAAGGCCATATCGCCAGCTCTCGCAAGGACATTCCTGGTGAAGTCCATATAGATCGTCCTGCCCAGCGAGGATTCCCGATGGATGGCGAGATCGAGCAAAGAAGATCCGAAATCGAGCATGCGGCTGGCATGGAAGGGCCATTGATAGCCCTTGCGGAAGATATTCGCCGCCACCTCGCGGGTGCTGCGGTAGCATTCTGCCAGGAAATGATGTTCCCTGCCATCCTCGCCGCGCGAGTAGATGTCCGGCATGACCTGGACATAGGTGCCGGACAGGTTCCAGGGGAAGTCGGACCGCCTGGTGCCGATGCCGAACTGGCTTTCGCTGAGATTGGTCACTTCGATGCCCGCCTCGAGTGCGAGCCCCAGTCCGCCATAGCAGTGCGGCGGATAGACCGAATCGCGGTAGAGCTCCCCAGGGCCGCCATTCGCTAGCACGACGCTGTGGGCGCGGATGAGCACGAGGCCATGGTGCTGGCTCCGCCGTTCCTGGTCGATCGCCAGGACTCCGACGATGCGTCTGGCCTGCCCATCGCCATCGGTGAGGAGACGGATGACCTCGCATTTGCGCAGGAACGGGACCCCCAGGCGGATCGCCTCGTCCGCCAGCACCTTGACCATCAGCCGTGAGGTCCTGGGCCCGCAGCTGGTTGCGCGGCCGACCTCATCATGATCCGTCTGGTAGCGCAGCGCCGCGCCAAAGCGGTCCTGCGGCAGGGGCAAGCCAAGGTATTGCAGGGTACCGAGGGTCTGCAGCGAGCCTACCGACTCGATGTACGCAGTGTCGAGATCCATGCACCCGCCGGCAGCGATGGCCTGGGCCAACTTGATGAAGTCGTCGCCGCTTCGGCTCGTTCCCGCGGTATGCAGGGTCTGCTTGTCCGACCCCGAGCAGGCGCTGGTACCGCCGAAGAGGGACATGCTCGCCACCAGGACCGCCTCACCGCGGCGCTTCAGCTCCACCGCCGCCCGCAGACCGGCAGCGCCGCTGCCCACCACCACCGTCCCAGTCGTCAGCAGCGGCAGATCGAGGTCACCGACGCGGATCGCATGCGTAGCGAGGTCGGCCTTGGAAATGCGCGGCATGGGCACATCGGTGAGTGCATCGAGCAGGGATTGGGGAATGGCATCGCCCATGCAGGTTCCTTGATCATGAAGGCCAGCTTCCGAGACTACCGCCTTCCCGGGCAGGTGGTATCCTGCAGGCCTCCACCTGCCGCCTCCGCTCAGCTTTTTCTCCAATCCGGCGCCCCGAACATGGTCGATCCCACCCCCCTCGTCTCGTCGTCCGCCTATTGGGTCGATGACCTGAGCCCATTCATCATCCGCTTCGGAGCGACATCGAACTGGGGCATACGCTGGTACGGGATGGCCTATCTTGCCGGGCTCGCCTGGGGATACTGGATGCTGATCCGCTGGGCGGTCGCTCAGCGTTCGCCGGTCATGAAGCAGGAGATCCAGGACTTCGTCCTCTATGGCGGCCTGGGGATGATCATCGGCGGCCGCCTCGGCTACTGCCTCCTCTACGGGACACACGAACTGCTCAGCAATCCCCTCTACCTTTTCAAGCTGTGGGAAGGGGGGATGGCGAGCCATGGAGGCATCATCGGCCTGATCATCGGCACGGTCCTGTTCGCACGACGTAGCGGCAAATCGCCGATGGTTCTTCTGGATATCATCGCCGCCACCGGCCCGATGGGCATTGCCCTCGGACGGATCGCGAACTTCATCAATGGCGAACTGTGGGGCAGGCCGTCGACCGTGCCGTGGGCGGTCATCTTCCCCAATTCCGTCGCACCCCCTCCGGGACTGCCGCAGGCCGAAGCCCATGCCTGGCAGATCGCCAATGCCGTCCCGCGACATCCCAGCCAGCTCTATGCCGCCTTCCTCGAGGGCTTCCTGCTTCTCCTCATCCTCATGCCCATCCACGCCCGCCATCGTCGGCCTGGTCTGACCGGCGGGCTGTTCTGCATGCTGTATGCCATCGCCCGGTTCATTGACGAGTTCTTCCGCGAGCCCGATGTCGGGCAGCCTGGATCACCAGGACACGACGCCATACTCGGCTTCATGAGCAAGGGCCAGGCCTTCACCATCCCCTTCTTCATCGCCGGCGCGATCGCGGTCATCTGGGCATGGAGACGGCCTGCCAGGCCAGATCTCTATGTGGCTCAGGCACAGAGCGCCTCCCAGTCCGGGACGAGCTCGTCCCGGCCGGCGCATGAAGCTGGTGGCAGCGGCCAGGATTGAGCACCACGCCAGGGCCCGAGAAGACCTGCCCGGTGAATATGCCATGCCGAGCGCCTGACACCGGACTATGCCATGGGGATGAACGACAACTTCCACACCCAGTTCCGGATGCTGGCGCATAGGCATGTCAGCTGACCGCCAGGTATCGGGCGGATTGCGCCAGTACCGCTAGGCCCCCTTGTAGGTGCCTCTGAGCCAGCCGTAGAGGGCATCGCCCGGGCAGATGCTCTTGTTGAGATCGCGATGGCCGTAGGTCCTGGACTTGCCGACCCGGTACTTGTCCCGTTCATCATCCAGGAATGCCCACAGCGCCGAGAGCTGGCGCTGGGTCGGGAGCTTGGTTTGGAAATCTCCGATAACCGAGATGCCCAGGTTGTTGGGATTCTCCGAAAGCACGTGAGCACCTTGGAAGCGTGCAGGGCGGCCCTCGTAGATCTTGGCGTCCCGACCGACGATGAAATGATAGCCGATGGCTGCCCAATGACGCTCGTTGCGATGGTAGCGCTCGATGCGCCTGATGACCTCGACGTCCGGCAGCTCCGCAAGCCCCGGATGTTCCCCGGTATGGTGCAATGTGATTCGCGTCACTTCCCCCATCAGGCGATTGTTCCCCGCCAGGGGCTGAGAGGTCCAGGCCGACCGCGGTACCAGCACATAGCCACCGACCGGCGGAGGCGCGATCTTCTCATGGGTATCGACATCCTCGCTGCTGGTCGCCGGCGGCGCCTCCGATCCGGCGAGCTCCGCGGCATCCTGTGCCGACAGCGGGTCAGGGCCGATCGCCACCGCACCAGGTATCCAAAGCCGGGTATTCGAAGTCAGATGGGGCGTGGAGAGATTGTTAGCATCGATGATTGCTTGAATGGAGATGCCGCTCCGTCGGCTCACTGCGGAAAGGGTGTCGCCTTCGACCACCAGATACCACAGGCCGCCATTGCGGTCGTTTCGCCCTTCCTGCGCCCCACGCTGCGCACAACCAGTGAGAAGGAGCGCAGTGCCGGCGGCTAGTAGCCGACGACGAGACAGTTCAGTTTGCATGGGTCATCAGATTGACGAGACCTGCGGCACTTGCAACAGAGACATCGACTATCTTTAACGCCATCCGGTCGGGCGCAGGACAAGAATGTTCATGCGAGCCGTTATGTCAGGGAACAGCGACCACCGGACAGCGCTTGCGCCATCAATCCATAGCGGGCTTGCGGGGCGCCACCTCACCGTCGACTCTCTGCCCCCGCTCGGGGCCACCTGCTTGCTCGCCAGCCGGTCGGGCATTCAACGGCCAGGAGGCGCCGATCGAAGCCTTACCGTGGCGCTGCACGGCCAGTGCGGCGCCTGACGGCGCAGCAATCGATCAATGGGTAATGTCCAGCCGCATACGGAGGACAGGCTATCCTTGTCTGCAAAACGCTAAATATCCGCTTTCGCAGTTATTGAACGCATCTCTGAGCCGATCAGCAGCCAGTATCCGAGCTGCCCAGTCATGGAATATCAACATTAAAGAACCAGAATGCCGTATTCTTAGCTCGACCGATCGCCGATCGATGCTGGGGCCAAGGATGGGGAATGTTCACGATGGCGCGGCTGCCCAGCGCTTTTCCCGATGTTCAGGCACTCATTAAATATCATAAACGGGATAGATAGTGTGAAAATGCTCTTTACTTATTTGCATTTATATTGTCTAATGAGCCCTTCGTTGATATTCAATAAACCACCCCAGGAGTTCCCCATGCCTTCACTGGCCCAATTGCTCGCAACCAAGATTAAGGAAAGCAATCTCGCTGTTACCGTCGCCGCAAAGAAGGCCGGGATCAGCTTTCCCTCCTTTTATTCCGCTCTCCATGGCAAATCGTCACCGAATGCACGCAGCGTCAATAAGTACGCCGCCTTCCTCGGCATCAGCGCCGCCGAAGTCCAATCCGCATCAGGGAAGACTGCCAAGGCCGCCACAGGCAAGAAGGCGGCAGGCAAGGCGAAGCCCGCCAAGGCCACAAAGGCAAAGGCTGGCAAGAAGGCGAAATCCCGTGGTCGTCGCGGTCGCCCCCCCGGCTCGAAGAATAAGGCCTCGGCGAAGGCTGCATCGAAGGTGAATTCCAAGGCCATCGCCGCCCTGGCTTCATCGTTCAAGAAGGCAACCATCCTGCTGACCAAGGCCGGCAAGCTCCTCAGCAAGCTCGCCTGATAGCGTCGCGTATCGAAGCACGACGCGCCAGGAGATCCTGGCGCGTCGTGCGTTTGAAGCTTACCGTGACCGGCTGCCATCATCCACCCCTGTACCTCGCGCTGGCAACCATAGGCCCGTCCCTCGCACGGCTCGTGCGCCGGATTTTCAAAGGACGAGTTCAGCGCACCGAAACGCCAGGCTGATCGCGCCAGCTGGGCCGGTCGCAGCATGGGTACGAGGCATCGAACCGGTGATCCGGCGCTCCATCCAGCCTCTGGGGCGCGGCCTCTCCCAGGCAGCACTTGTGCTCCCAGCGGTTTCATCAGGATCTCCGCCCATGTCGTTGGTCACCCAAGTATCCAGCTTCCCATACGGGATATCGAGCAACGATCCGCTCGACCTGCTGATGAAGAGCGGCTTCACCGTGCGCCTATCGCCACACCGCCGCAAGCACACGCCCGCAGAGACCGCCGCCTTGCTTGGCGACATCGATGTGCTCCTGGCCGGCACCGAGCCACTGCCTGCCGAGGTGCTCGCACGAGGATTGCCGAGGCTCAAGCACGTGGCACGCGTAGGCGTCGGCCTCGATGGGCTCGATGTCGCATTCTGCATGGCCAACGGCATTGCCGTGACCTATACGCCCGATGCCCCGGCCCGCAGTGTGGTCGAGCAGGTCTTCGCCATGCTCATCGCCCTGGGTCGCCGGTTCATCGAAGCCCACGAGGGCATGCGTCATGGCAAATGGCAACGCTTCACTGGCGTGCTGTGGCAGGGCAAGACGCTCGGCGTGCTTGGCTGCGGACGAATCGGCAAGCAGGTCGCGGTCATCGCCCGCGCCTTCGGCATCAACGTCCTGGCCCATGACCTGGTTGAAGACCATGCCTGGGCCCGCGAGCACCAGATCGAATACGTGGGTCTCGATGCCCTGCTCGAGCGCAGCCTGGCGGTTACCATCCATCTCCCATATACCCGGGCGACCAAGAACCTCCTCTCGCGACAGAAGCTCGAGCGCATGCGTCGCGGCTCGTACCTCCTCAATACCTGCCGTGGCGAAGTCCTCGACGAGGCCGCCCTCTACGATCTGCTGACCAATGGCAGGCTCGCTGGTGCGGCCCTCGATGTCTACCATCAGGAACCATACCAGGGACCATTGCGCAATCTTCCCAATGTCTTCCTGACCTGCCATCAGGGCAGCTGCAGCTTCGATGGACGCCATGCCATGGAGATGCATTCAGCCGAGAATGCCGTGGCATATTCTACTGGCGCGCCCATCAGCCCTGAGCGCATCGTCTGGCTCCCCGGCATGGCTGCTCCGGCCGTGGAACTCTACTGACCGAGCATTATTGACCTCCGCTGGCATCAGCGATAGTCAGGGCGACGGCCGGCGTGCCCGCGCTGCCGCCGACGCAGACGCCGTCCGAGATCGCCTTCCGCCATCGAGCGCCACACACACCCACCAAGGAACAGCATATGGCCACCACCGCCGACGCAGACCTCATCCTGAAACTTTACGATCTCCGCCGTGAGTCCGTCTGCCGCAAGGCGCGCGAATTCTTCGCTGGCTGGACCCCTGCGGATGCCAATGAGGCCAAGACCGTCGGCTCGGCCTTCGGCCGGCAGGACAATGCCTACGTCCGCCAGGCAACCACCTATTGGGAGATGGCCTTCTCGCTAGTCAACTCCGGAGCGATCGATGCCGAACTCTTCGCGAAGAATTGCGGCGAGGGACTGCTGTTCGCGACCAAGTGCCAATGGCTGAAGCTGAAATTCCCCGATGCCTGGACGCGCACCATGGGCGAGGCGGAGGCCTTCATCGCCAAGAATGAGTCGGCGAAGAAGAGGCACGAGATCATGCGTACACGTTTCGCCTGGTAGCACTTCCTGGACGGCGGCGATGCCGTCGCCGTCCAGGGCCTCCTGCGCCCGGTTCAGAGTCCGTGGAAATAGGGACGCAAGAGCGGATAAATGCTGCGGAATTTCTTCGCCAGCGTCGCATAGATGGCGACCGCCTTGCGGTTCGGCACGAAGGTCTTGACCGCTGCACCGGGCCGGCACGCCTGGTCGATCGGCACACCGCAGCATCCGATCAGAGCCAGCCGAGCACCACCGAGCGCTGGGCCGGCATCCGCCCCCTCGCGCAGCACCACCCTGATATCCGCAACATCGCTGAGGATCTGCATCCAGGCATCGCTGCGCGTCCCTCCGCCGGTGACGGTCGCCTCCGTGACCCGCGTGCCGGTCGCCCGGATCAGCCGGAGCGACTCCGCCAGACCGAAGCTGATGCCCTCGAGGACAGCGCGGGTGAGGTGCGTACGCTGGTGGAGGCGGGTCAGCCCGATGAAGGCGCCGCGCGCCAATGCATCGCAGAGGGGTGTGCGTTCACCGGTGAGGTAGGGCAGGAACAGGAGCCCCTCGGAGCCGATAGGCGCAGCGCCGGCCTCGGCGCAGAGTTCGCCGAAATCTACTCCCGGTGCGCAGGTGTCGCGGAACCATTGCAGGGAACCGGCGGCGGAGAGCATTACTCCCATTTGATGCCATCTCTTCGGCAATGCATGGCAGAAGGAATGAAGCCGGCCATCCGGGTCAGGTGAGTAGCCCTTGGTGGTGGTGAACACCACACCGGAGGTGCCGATCGCAATGGTGCACATCCCGGGCTTCACGCAGCCCGCACCGATCGCTCCCGCAGCCTGGTCCCCAGCTCCCCCGACTACCGGGGTTCCTGCGCGGATGCCCAGCACTTCCGCAGCTGCGGCGCTGACCTTGCCGGCTATCTCGCTGCCCTCGATGAGGCGTCCGAGATAGCTCTCGTCGATCTTGCACAGCTTGAGCATCTTCGCCGACCAGCGGCGCTTGCCGACATCCATCAGCAGCATGCCGGCGCCATCGGACATCTCGGCGACCTTGTCCCCGGTCAATCGCCAGCGCAGGTAGTCCTTGGGCAGCATGACCGAACGGACGCGCTTCCACACCTCGGGCTCGTGGCGCTGGACCCACAGCAGCTTGGGGGCGGTGAAGCCCACCAGGGCGCGATTGCCGGTCTCCTTGATCATGCCCGGGAACTTCTTGTGCAGCAGATTGCACTCGGCCTGGCAGCGCCCGTCATTCCATAGGATGGCGGGGCGCACCACCTTGCCCTCCGCATCAAGCAGGGTGGCGCCATGCATCTGGCCCCCGATGCCGATGCCCTCAATGGCTTCCGTCGGCCATTTGCCGATGACTTCGCGCACTGAGGCGACCAGGCCCTCCCACCAGTGCTCGGGATCCTGTTCGCTCCAGAGCGGTTTGGGGGTGCTCAGCGGATAGGAGGCGGAAGCCGAGGCGATGATCGCACCGTCGCGGTTGACCAGCACCGTCTTGCAGCCCGATGTCCCCAAATCGATTCCGAGAACTGCCATAGGTACATCGCTTTCGCAGGCGGTTGAAGCTGCCGTAGTCATGATCCCGCTCCCGCCAGGATTGCGGATCATCAGAACCGATCAGGGAGCGCGGAAGCTGCGATCCTAGTGGCCCTTCTCGACCCCATTGGTGCTGATCTTGACCGTCAGCGGCTGCTTCTCCTGGGCATGCGTTTTTGAGCGCGCCAGGGTCAGGCGCCGCGCCTCCTTGGATTTCTTGCCTTTCACGCTCAAGTTCCCCCAGCGATCGATCAGCCCATCCTCAAGATCCTGGTAGCGCTGCACGCACGACGTGATGACCTGATGCGCCACCAGCCGGTCCTCCCAGCCATAGGTATCCGACTTCTTACCCTCGAGATCCTTGTAGATATTGAAGAAGTAGTCGACTTCAGCGAGATAATGGCTGGCGAGATGCTGCAATCCGTGCACCTCACGCATGCGCGGGTCGTTCACTGGCACCGCAAGGATCTTGTGATCGAGACCGGCATCATCGCGCATGATCAAGACGCCGAGCGGACGCACTTCGATAAGGCAGCCGGTGAAGGTATCGTGTTCGACGATCACCACCACGTCGAGCGGATCGCCGTCTTCTGCATGGGTCCTGGGGATGAAGCCGTAGGCCCCAGGGTAATGAACGGGGCTGTAGAGCGTCCGGTCGAGGCGGAAGACGTTGAGCTCCTTGTCGTATTCGTACTTGTTCGACGAGCCGCGCGGGATCTCGATGATGGCGTTGATGATGTTCGGAACTTCTCGGCCGGTCGGAAGTTCGAGATAATTGGTCATGCGATGGTCGCTCCCATTGTCGCAGCTTTGGCGTCCACCTCGTCCTCGAGCCATCCGGCCTGGTCAGGCCACGTCGCAGGGAGGTCAATGGCGCGTACCCTAGCTCGGGCGCTGCAGGTCGCAACTACTCACACACCAGCGCTGGAGCCCATGGAAGCGGTTCCACATCGGACTTGGCAGCGCCACCCCGCGCCTACTATGCCGCGTCTACGGCCGCTCCAGCAGCCGTACCCAACCACACCTGCCCCTATCCATGGAGCCGCAATGGCCAGCAAGTCACCTGCCAAGTCGTCACATTCACGTGCGCAATTCACCAAATGGTTCGCTGCCATACCCGAGATCAAGTACGAGGGCCCCGCAAGCGACAACGCGCTCAGCTACCGCTACTACAATGCCGACGAGGTGATCGCTGGGCGGAAGATGCGTGACTGGCTGCGCTTCGGCATCTGCTACTGGCACACCTTCCGGGGCGTTGCCCAGGACATGTTCGGACCAGGCACCATCAATCGCCCGTGGGAGGACGGCAGCAACTCGCTCTCGCAAGCGCTGTCCCGGACCGAGGTGGTCTTCGACTTCATCTCCAAGCTCGGGCTCGACTTCTACACCTTCCATGATCGCGATGTCAGCCCCGAGGGTGCGAACGTCGCCGAGACCAACAAGAATCTCTGGGCGGTGGCGAAGCGGCTGAAGGAGCTCCAGGATGCCAGCGGCATCAAGCTCCTCTGGGGCACCGCCAACATGTTCAGCCACCCCCGTTTCGCCCAGGGAGCCGCCTCGTCCCCGAGCGCCGACACCCTGGCCTACTGCGCCAATTCGGTCAAGGAGATGCTCGACGTCTCGAAATTCCTGGGTGGCGAGAGCTACGTGTTCTGGGGTGGCCGCGAGGGCTACAACAGCCTGCTGAACACCAATCTGAAGCGCGAAACCGACCATATGGCCAGGTTCTTCCACATGGCCGTCGATTACGCCAAGAAGATATCCTACAAGGCCCAGTTCCTCATCGAACCGAAGGCCTGTGAGCCGACCAAGCACCAGTATGATTTCGATGCCGCGACCTCCCTCTGCTTCCTGCGCGGAGCAGGGCTGGACAAGCACTTCAAGTTCAATATCGAGGCCAATCACGCGACGCTTGCCGGCCATGACTTCGTACATGAGCTCGAAGTGTGCGTCTCCAACGGCGTTCTCGGCTCGGTCGACGCCAACCGCGGCGACGTGATGAATGGCTGGGACACCGACCAGTATCCAATTGACATCCGCGAGTCGGCGCACGCGCTGCTGGTGATCATGCGCAATGGCGGACTCGGTGCTGGCGGCTTCAACTTCGATGCCAAGGTTAGGCGCGATAGCCATGAGCTCGAGGACATGTTCCACGGCCATATCAGCGGCATCGATACCTTGGCGCGCGGGCTGCGCATCGCTGCCAAAATCCTGGCCGACGGCAAGATCGACGCCTTCCTCAAGGAGCGCTACAGCTCCTACGACAAGGGCATCGGCAAGACCATCGAGGATGGCAAGGCGACGTTCGAGTCCCTGCAGAAGTATATCCTGGAGAAGGGCGACGCAGCACCCCTCAAGAGCGCACGCCAGGAATACCTGGAGAACCTCTTCAACTCCTACTGCTGATGAGCTTTCTCGGCCTGGGGGTCGGGCAGCCCGTGGCTGCCCGACCCCCAGGCCTGGCTAGCTCCCATTTGTGTCTGAAATAGCACGTTGATGATCCAGGCGACCGGGTGTCGCACTCAATTGGACGTGATTCACCCGATCTTTCGGCAATTCATTGGCGATCGTCGCTGCGCGTGATTGTATCCGCTGAGGCTAGCCACGAGGACGCAGGCGACCGCCATCCGATCAGCTCCCTGGAGAGGCCATGTCGAGCAGAGCCGAAACCATCCCGCGCCCCATCCGCAATGCGCTGGCGCCCCACGATCTGCTCTGCCGCATCCTCTACGCCGATCTGGTGACCATCGGTCCGGAATGGAACCATCCTCTCTGCAATCCGTTCTGGCGACTGTACGTCAATGATGACGATGGCGCGACCGTCTCCTGCCCTGCGGGCGAGATCCCGCTACCCGCCGGACGCATAGTCCTGTTGCCCGCCTGGGGACGCTTCCACGGCACCTGCATCCGTCCGCTGCGGCACTTCTATGTCCATTTCGATCCGCTCGGCTTCGCCGGAGAATGGAGCAAGGAATACCTCGAACAGCCCGTGCTCCTGGCGCCGAACGTCCTGCGCGACCAGACCGTCAAGCAGATCAAGGCGACGCTCTCCAGCACCCCCATGTGGCGATTGCGCATGCAGGCGCTGCTGCTCGAATGCCTGGCCGGGCTGCTTGACCAGCTTCCCGCCGAGGCCATCGATAGGCTCAACAGGCAGATCGCGGGCTTCGACCCCGTGGCGCCCGCCCTGCGCCATATCGAGAGCTTCCTGCACTCACGCCTGCCGATCGCCTCCCTGGCCAAGGTCTGCGGCGTGAGTGTCGACCATTTCAGCCGCGTCTTCCGCGCACGAGTCGGCCAGACGCCGACACGCTACATCCAGGAACGCCGAGTGGCGGTCGCGGCAGAGCGCCTGATCACCGGGGATGACGACATCACCCGCATCGCCGCCGACACCGGCTTCGCCAACCGCTACCATTTCACTCGCGTCTTCACCAACCTCATGAGCGTACCTCCTGCGACCTACCGCCGCACCGGCCGGGTCTGAAGCACCTTCCAGCAGGCACCTGAACCGCCGATGGGCCTCAGCTGTTGCCCTCGATAATCGACTGCGCCATCAACAGCAGCCGCTGATACTCTTCGCTCTGCTCGCCGGGCATGATGGCCTTCTCGATCTCGCCATTGTTGCCGGCATGGGTCGTCTCGTCATCATGGGTGGTGACCATCATGTCGGTGCCGATGTCGAAGCTGTCCGGCGACCAGCCGCCGTCAGAGAGGACGCCGATGATCATCGCCCGATGGGCATCGATGTGGAGCACCCCCTCATGGTCGTGATAGGCCTGCCCACGGTAGGCCACCACCACCTGGTCCTTGGCGATGGTGATCTTCCCCTTGAGCGTCTCGATCTCGTCGGGGGCCGTGGCGAAGGTGACGATCCATGCCGGCCTGAGCAGCCCGGCGCTGGTATCCACCACCACCAGGGTGCGATACTTGTCCCATTTGATGATGTAGGCGCCCGGCTTCGCCGTCGAATGCGGCTGCGCCGTTCCGTCCTCCCGTCCAGTGACGGTGACGGCATCAGGACCCGGCCCCAGGATCGCCGCCACCCCCACGTCATCGGCGGCGTGGGTGGGGATCACGCAGCCGAGCACCATGGCCAGGATGATGATCAGACGACGCCGGAGCTCTCCCCCCGTAGGGCCTGGAAATCGCTGATGACCGGCGTACGTGCGCATGGCGGTACGGGAGTCAGAAGGTCCGGCGTTGGCGTGTCGAGGGGATGCCATCGGCGATGCGGTACTTCGTCACCGTGCGCCGGCTGATGTCGAGCCCATCCTTGGCGAGCACATCCGCGATCTCCTGGTCGGAGAGCGGGTTCTTCTTGTCCTCGCCTTCGATGAGTTTGTGGATCTTCAGCTTCACCGACTTCGAGCTTTCGGCCTCTGAACCGTCTTGGGTCGCAATGCCGCCGGAGAAGAAGCTGGCGAGCGGGACGATGCCCCCCGGTGTCTGAATGTACTTGTCCTTCACCGCGCGGCTGACGGTGGCGACGTGCATGCCGATCTTGTCGGCGATGTCCTGGCGCATCAGCGGACGCAGATGCTCTACACCGCCCTCGAGGAACTTGGTCTGGTGCTTGATGATCTCGCTGACGATCTTCAGCAGCGTGCGGCGGCGCTGGGCCACGGCATCGATGATGAACTTCGCGCCGGAGATCTTCTCCTTGAGGTAGGCGCGCTCGCGCTGGTCCGCGCTCTTCTCGTACAACTGGAAATAAGCCTGATTGACCTGCACCTTGGGCATCCGCCCATCGGGCACGCTGACCACCCACTGCCCCTCCTCGTCGCGTTCAACCGTGACGTCGGGGACCACGAACTGGCTCGCGCCCGACGCATAGGGGAGGCCCGGCTTGGGGTCGAGCTTGCTGATGACCTCGACCCCCTCCTTGACCCGCTCGATCTCGACGCCGAGCGCTTGGGTGATCACCGGCAGGCGGTTCTTGAGCACATCATCGAGATGGTCGCGGATGAGCATCATCTCGAAGCCGTTGTCGCCCGCCTCGCGGCTGAG
The DNA here is from genome assembly GCA_003136555.1 of Planctomycetota bacterium. Taxonomy (GTDB): domain Bacteria; phylum Planctomycetota; class UBA11346; order UBA11346; family UBA11346; genus BOG-1363. Next base: position 25,174 of record PLEW01000209.1, read on the forward strand.
CTGAAGCAGGAGGCAGTCCTTCAGGTCCCGGGCGCCGACTCCCGCCGGTTCGCACTGCCGGACATGCTCCCATGCCTGCTCGGCGGCCTCGAGCTTCTCCTCGGGGAACAGCTCGTGGAGCGGCACCTCGAGATAGCCCTTGGGCGAGAGCTGCCAGCAGATCTCCGTCGCCAATTCCCGCACCTCGTCGGTCATCTCCTGGAAGCGCAATTGCTCAAGGATGTGCTCGGCCAGCGACGGCGGCTTGTCCGGAGCGGAGGCCAGCGCCTCCATCTTGTCAGGGCGGTCATCATTGTTGGCGTTGCGTGTCAGGCGCGACCGCCAGAGCCAGTCCTGATCCTCCTCACGGAAGCGGTCGACCACCGCCACATCGCCTGAACCGCCAGCTTCGAACGATCCGTCGCCCGCTTCCCCTTCGGCCGCTGGAGTGCTGCGCGTGTCGTTGTCCCCCATCTCATTGCCGCCGTCCAGCATCTCCAGGACCGGATTGCTCTCGATCTCGTTCATGATGCGTTCCTCTAGTGCCATCTGCGGCAGCAGAAGGATCTCGATCGACTGGATCATCTGCGGAGTGAGCTTGAGCTTCTGCTCCATTCGCAGATTGAGGTTCTGACGCATCTGCAGAGCCATTGGCGGCTGTCCTCTCCCTCGGACCTGACGGCGATGCGTCACGTCCTGTTAGCAAATGGTACGCCAATGCCCTATCCGGTGCAAGGGATCAGACACCAGCAGGCTGATCAATAGGGCCTGGCCAAATGGATCTTGCATCAACCTGGAGCCTCCCTATCCCATTAGAAGCCATGGTGCCAGGTCTCCGAGATAGCTCTGCCGGATGAACCAATGACTGCATCTGGCGCCTCAGCTCCCGCCCCTGATGTTGTTACCGCCGTAACCGTGCTGGTTGTCAGCCATGGCTGGAGCAATCCGGTCAAGATCTCCGACGCCCTCGCGAAGGCCAAGGGGAGGCACGCCTCCCTCGACACCCCATTCAAAGTCCTGCTGTCCCTGTTCGAGCAGGGCATTCTCACCCGCGACCAGCTCAACGAGCTGGACGGGCTGATGCAGCAGCAGGTGAATTTCCCCGGTTACCGCCTGACCAGGAAGCTCGGCGCCGGCGGCATGGGCACCGTTTACCTGGCCACCCACCTGGCGAGCGGGCGGAAGATGGCGATCAAGACCATCATCGGCCGGCTCAAGGAGGACGCCGATTTTGTCGGGCGCTTCCACCGCGAGAGCAAGGTGCTGATCGGACTCCACCATCGCAATATCGCCGAGGTTTTCGAGAGCGGTGAGAGCAATGGCGTCTGCTACATGGCGATGGAGTACATCCAAGGACCGAGCCTCGCCACGCTGCTGCGCGAGCACCAGGTGCTGCCAGAGATCTACGTGCTCCGCATCTGCCTCCAGGTCGCCGAGGGCTTGGCCTACGTTTACGACAAGGCCGAGCTCGTGCACCGCGACATCAAGCCGGAGAACGTC
>PLEW01000209.1:26680-27000 GCA_003136555.1 Planctomycetota bacterium
CGACTGCCGCTCCGACATCTACGGCCTGGCCGCGACCATGTACCACCTGCTCACCGGAGTGACCCCCTTCACCGCCACCAGCCCGGGCTCGATCATGAGCGCGCACCTCACCCAGGAGGTCCCGGATCCGGGAAATCGCGTGCCGAGTCTGCACGCCAAGACCCGCGAGCTGGTGATGATGGCGATGGCCAAGAAGGCATCCGATCGCTTCCTCACCTTCGAGGGCTTCATCCAGGCCCTCAATGAAGCGATTTCGCTCCTCGACGAGAAGCACAGCAGCGCGCCCCGACTGCTGCGCAAACCGCTGGTGCTCAAGGGCC
>PLEW01000082.1:0-131 GCA_003136555.1 Planctomycetota bacterium
GGCTGGCCGGGGATCGCACGTACCATCTACGGCGACCATCAGCGCTATCTCGAGACCTACTTCAAGCCCTACCCGGGCTATTACTTCACCGGTGATGGCTGCCGGCGTGATGCCGACGGCTACTACTGGAT
>PLEW01000082.1:206-10070 GCA_003136555.1 Planctomycetota bacterium
ACGCGCAGCGGCAAGATCATGCGGCGCATCCTGCGCAAGATCGCGGCGCAGGAGACCGATCAGCTCGGGGACATCTCGACGCTCGCCGATCCCGCGGTGGTGCAGCAGCTGATCGACAAGCGGCGCCTGCTCGGCCCCTGAGGCATACCAGGCTCAGTGCCTGGGCTGCAGGCGCAGCTGGGTGGCGTGCAGCGCCCAGTCGATGCGGCAGACCAGCTCATGGATGCCGGCATCCAGGCCATCGAGCTGGATGTCGAAGGCGTCGCTGCCATTGGCCGCCTGCAGGTGGTTGAACTGATAGAAGTGGTTCACCTCGACCAGATCGATGACCGCGAGGTCGGGCATCGTTTCACGGACCTGGAACCCGAAGCTCATCCAGGCATTCTTCAGCGCTGGTGTGGCCACCTGGCCGGGAGTCGGGCTGAAGACCATCACCGGGATGGTGCCGGTCTTGACCAGGTCGCTGCACTGCCGGACCACGTCGCTGGGCACCTGGTGCGGCTCCTGATCGGTGGCCATCACCAGGAAGAGCAGCTGGGACTTGCTGTCGCGTGCCGCATCAAAGGCGCTCTTCGCCCCCGCCTGGATGGGATAGCTCACCAGATGCGTGCGCTCATCGACCGCCGCCGGGGCCTGGACATTGATGGCTCGGGCGATGCTCTCGCTGATACGCTTGAGCATTTTGGCGCCATCACCTTTCCGCTCGGTCCAGGAGGAGGGCAGCGCCAGGGTGAAGGATTTCGGGTCGACTGTGCCGGCGCTGCGGATGTGGCTGGAGCCCAGATCGCCGAAGAATGTATCCTTCTCCCGCTCCCGCTCCCGCTCCCGTGTCCCGGGAAAGCCAGGCAAGCTAGGCCGGCTGCTCAGGAATTGTTCGAGCGTACCCGGGCTGATCTCGAAATCAGCGAAGGTCGGGGTGCCCCCGTTGGCATAGATCGCCTTGGCGACGTACAGCCGGTTGCGCAGATTGGCGGCTATGCCGCCGCTGTCCGGCAGGCTCAGCCGCAGATCGGTGGCTGGTTCGCCATCATAGGCGAACGAGACCAGCTCCCACTTCCCCCCGGACAGCTTGACGCTCTGGGCATCGACCACGCGGTCGTTGTTCAGGCGTTCGACCTTGAGCTCGCGTCCAACCGACTCGACATCGTAGACCAGCGCCATCACGCCATTCTTCGCTGCACCGGTGGGCGGCAGGCTGAGCACGATCACCTGTGCCTGGCGAGCGGGATCGTCGACCGATTGCAGGATCGGCACATCTCCGGCCGACAGGCTGAGGGGCTGGAGGCTGGGCAGATGGCTGATTCCCGGCAAGGTGGTGATCGCGCTGAGCCTGCCGGTCTTGGGCCGCAGGATGTTGATCACCGCCTTACCGCTGGCCGAGGTCTCCCCACCGCCGGAGATGACCTGGAGGCGCGCGATGTTGTAGCGCTTGATGAGATCATCCCGCTTCGCCCGCAGATCGGTGAAGCGCTCCGGTACGCCGACGCCCTGGTTGAGCTTCTTGAGCGTCTTGGCGACTTCCACTAGGTTCTTGGCCGCCAGGTCGCGCTCGGCGCTATCGATGTCGCTGGCGATCTCCTTCCCCATCTCGGCCCAGGCGGCATCGAGCCGCTCCCGCAGCTTGGCCTTGCGCTGGGTCAGCTCAGCGCCGGTCACAACCAGAGCCTGGAGCAGGTCTTCGGCAGTCTCGAGCTTCCCCCCGCCCTTGGTGATGTTCTCGGCGATCAGCTCGAGGCTCTTATCCATAGACTGCATGGCCAGGGTCTGGTTGGCCTCGAGCTGGGTATTCTTCTGCTGCTCGGCCTTGAGCTTGTCGGCTATCGGTTGCGCGCCTTGCAGGGTTCGCTTGTCGGCTATCGCCTTGCGCAGCGTCTCGCGCCGGTTGACGGCGGTGGTATCGGCATCCGGCACCACCAGGACGTTCAGCTGCTTCTCCGCCTCGTCCAGCTTATCATCATTGTAGAGGCCTTCGATGCGCGCAAAGGCCTGCTCCAGAGCACTGGACGCTGCGGATGACGGATCATGGCCGTGGTTGGACTTGGCCGCCGTGGTGACCGCCCAGATGGTGAGCGCGCCGATGACGAGTACCGTCATCACCCCGACCACCAGCAGCATCGGCCAGCCCTGGCGCACGGCGGCTGATGCAGCGGCGATGGTTGGCGAGGAGCCGTAACCGCCGACTGGCAGGGTAGCGGCGGTCTGGCTCGCCGGTGCCGAGGTCGCCATGGTCATGGTGCCGCGCTGACCGCTCACCAGAGTCGGAGAGACGGCCATCGATTCGGAGACCGGGATGGTGCCGCCACCGACGTACACATCCGGCGGGAACAGGCCGATGCAGGCGCGGATGGCCTCCGCCATCTCGGCTGCCGAGGGATGGCGGTCGGCGGGATGCTTGGCCAGGGCGCGTTGCATCAGCTCATCAAGCGGAGCGAGGTCGGCGCGACGTCCGGAGAGCAGCGGTACCGGCGCATTGACGTGCTGCTGGATGGCCTGCAGGGCGCTGGTGGCGGAGAAGGGGGTGGTGCCGCTGAGCGAGAAGAAGAGCGAGCAGCCGAGACTGTAGAGGTCGGAGCTCGGCTGGGGTGGTTCGCCACGGCAGGCTTCCGGCGACATGTACGAGGGGCTGCCCATAAGCGCCCCGGTCTGAGTCAACCCGGCGGAATCGTCGGCCTTGGCCAGTCCGAAGTCGGCCAGCTTGGCCTGTCCCTGCTTGGTGACCATGATGTTGTCGGGCTTGATGTCGCGATGCACGATGCCGAGGTTATGCGCCGCTTGCAGCCCCTCGGCCGCCTGCCGGTGCAGTTCGAGCACCTGGCGGATGCTCAGCTTCCGCTGCTTCAGCAGGCTGCCAAGGCTCCAGCCATCGACGAATTCCAGCACCATGACGAAGAGCTGCTCACCGCTGGGGCCGATGCAGGGGCCGATGTCGTGGCAGGCGATGACGTTGGGGTGCAGGACCTTGCCTAGGGTCTGAGCTTCGCGGCTGAAGCGTTCCCGGTAGGCCTTGTCGTTGGCGAGATGCGGCGCAATGACCTTGATGGCGACCATGCGATCGAGGGCGAGCTGGGTGCCCTTGTAGACCGCCCCCATGGCGCCCTTGCCGAGCAGGGATTCGAAGCGCAGGGTATCGGTCTGGAAACCGATGAGCGGATCATCCGGCATCGCGACCTCTGATCACCATGCATACTGCGAAGGCCAGTCCCCTGCAATTCCCCGTCAGTGGTGGCTTGTACTGGTAATGACTTACCGGCGGCGGGGTGGATGTACGATGGTACTGTATCATGGCGTCAAGGCAGTGAAGCGGTGTTCGCCGGAGGCGCATGCCGATGCAGTCTCCACAAGCCGGTGAACCACGCCAGGGCCATGCTCCCAGATCGCCTGGAAGAGACTCATGCTGCGCTCTTGCCGTACGCCGCGCGGGCGCAGGTAGCCGGTGAGGGCACCCCAGGGCGGCAGCGCCTGCGCCTGGGCCTCCCCCCGCGCCAGGCTCAGCTCCAGGCGGGCGAGATCGCGGCGCAGGTGTGCGATGCCAGTCGCTGCCCGGCGTTGCATCGCTTCACCCAGGGTTGCGGCCCGCTGCTCGGCGAGCGTGGTGGCTACCTTGAGCTGTGCCAGCTCGGCGCCCAGCGCCTCCTTCTGGCGTAGGGGAGGGGGGGTGGTGCCGAGATCCTCGACCGACCGGCCCCACTGAGCCAGGCCACGTGTCAGCCAGTTCGGCACCAGGGTCATCGACGCACGCGGCAGCACGCGCGGACGAACGGCGCCGAGGGCGGCATACAGAGGTGCGATGAAGGCATGGTAACTCAGCTCCCCGGGACCTGCGACATAGATCGCTGCCGGCAGTGCGATCTGTTGGAGGACCGGTCGCAGGGCGGCACCAGGGCTGAGGGCATCTGGCTCACGGGCGAACAGGCCCACCGCCTCCGCACGGGACAGCGCCATGCGGCCAGCTGGCCTGTCGGCGAACAACGGGGGCTCAGGTAGCGCTCCGAAAGCATCGGGCTGGCCGTGTGCCAGCAGGCGCGTGCGCCGTTCCTCGAGGGACTGCGCCGGCCATGATGCCAGGGCCGCCTGGAGACCCGCATGCCAGAGCGGACGCAGCTCATGCCCCTCGATGCAGCGCAGGCCATACGCCGCGAATAGCTGCTCAAGCAGGCGGCAGAGCCAGCGGCCCATGCCTTCCTCAGCCACCGGCCGCTGAGACTCCAGCCAGGCAGCACCGGGGCCGGGACCGAGATGGCGTCTGCAGTGGGCGACCAGGGCGTCCCACCAGAGGCTCGCGGGCCGATGGCGCAGGGCGGCGCGCCCGGAGCCGAGATCGACGTGCAGCCGTTGGACGATGCCGGAGCGGGTGATGATGTCGGCATGCCCAGCTTCGCCGAGATCGTGATCCTCGCTGGCGCACCAGAAGAGCGGCGCGGCTCCCCCTGCGACTTCAGCGAGCGAGCGAGCAACTGCGATCGCCGAGGCGGCCTTCACCAGCGTATAGAGCGGACCGCCGCCCACCGCCGGCTGCTGCCCGGTCACCACCAGCGCGGCTGCGGGCATGCCGCGCAGCAGAGCTGCGAGCGCGGGGCGGTTCCAGGCCCCCGAGGCGAGGAACCGGTTGGTCTCCGCCACCAGGTCGCGCTGGGCGGACACAGGAGCCTCCGGCCATGGATCATCCGCATCGGCGGCAGGCAGGGAACTCATGCGCCCCAGTGTCATGACCGGCTCCATCCCGCAATCGGCGTACCGGCCCGGACGGCCGCGCCGGTCGTCAGTCCGAGCCCGGGTGGCAACGGCGCGGCGCGACATCACGACGGGATCAGAAATCGAGCAGCACCTGCAGCGAGGCCTGGGCTTCGCGAGGGACGGATTTGCCGTCGACGGTGGTCTTCTTCAGCGCGATGGCACCGGCGGCGTCGATGCGCATGAGCCAGAGGTTGATGCCCAGGCCGGCAGTGATGATATCCCCGATATCATGCTCGGCGAGGTTGCGGTAGCCGCCGGCGCGCAGGGCGAGGAAATGCAGGATGTTCCACTCGATGCCGCCCGACAGGTTCTGGGTATCGTAGCCGGGCAGGGTGGTCTTGTTCCTGGTCGCGTCGATGTCGACTTCGAGGGTGAGGGTGGGGAAAGGTATGAATGCGGCGCCGGCGGCCACCTGCGGCTGGAGCGTGTAGGTGGGGTAGGTGATGCCATCAACGGTCGGGCCCTTGAACGAGGGATCATTCAGGTTGCGCGCGATGATACCGAAGTTGAAGTCGGGCATGCGGTACATGGCTCCGACATCGATGCCGAAATTGGTCGTCTGCTGGTAGCTCTTATCGGCGTTCCTGAGCGCATCTTCGGCATTGTTCTGCAGCACCAGGACCGAGGAGCCGTAGACGCGACCGATGATCAGCCGTCCGGTGACGCCGAGCGACAGGCTGTCGGTGATGGCGAGGCCATAGCTCACCGGGATCTCGGCCGCACCGAAGCCGTAGAGGGTCACGGCGGTGGTATTGTTCTGCAGCGTGCCGCCGGTGGTGATCTGCGAGGCGATGTTGACGAGGCCCTGGGCCTGCGATGACGAGATGCCGGCCTGGCGGCCCAGGTAGTCGAGCTCGAGCACCTGATTCTGCGTCAGCGCGCTCGGGCCGGTCTTCAGCAGGGTGACCTGGGTGGGGGTGAACAGCCCGATGGTGCCATCGCCAGCCGTCCCGCCGTTCTGCGCGATCACGTTGTTGAGGCCTTGGCCGAGCGACTGGCCAAGGCCGAGATTGGTGGTGTCCACGTTGCTCACCCAGGCGCTGGCCTGGGCATAGATGCGTGCGCCGATGCCGAAATGGCCGATGCGCATGCCGACGCCGCCATTGGCATCGACGCTGGCGCCGACACCCTTGCCGGTCAGGTTGCCCAGGTCGCTGGCGAGCTGGATGGCCGAGATCGCATCCGACTGGTTCTGGATGCCATTGGTGGTCAGGTTGCTGATTGTGCCGTTGTTGTAGAGGGTCTTGATCTGATCGGCATAAGTGGCGAAGTTGTTGTTCGTGCGCCCGCCGGCCGTGGCGTCGACACCCAGACCGAAGTGCTGCTTCCACAGATCGTTATTGTCGGAAGGGGATCCGGCATCGGCATTGCCGAAGAAGCCGAAGGCCGCGGGATTGTAGAATTGCGCTTGCTCGTCCGTGACCGAAGCGACCTGGGCGCCGCCCATGCCCAAGGCCCTGGGCCCCTCGATGAAGGATTCCTCGGCCTGCACGCTGCCCATCCCCAGCGCCAGTGCCGACAGTCCCAGGGACAGCGTCCGCGTTGCGGAAGGGGCGCGAATAGTCATGAAGCACCTGGGGCTGGTCGGTGGTGAAAACCAGGATCATGGTGGGGATGCACGGTCCCCACTGTCCAGATGAGATGTAGCGCCGATTCGATCACCTTGTCAAGTGCCTGCCGCCTGCTCCAGCGGTGGTGGCGGCATGTGCAGGCAGTCCTATGGGTTGGTGCTCCACCGCGCTCATGGCCAGCTGGCCGGAGGCCTTCCGGGGGTCGACGGCGGGTGGATGGCACCGGCGACCCTCTCGACGACGGGGCCATATGGACACGGCATGGCTTGCCACTCGCCATCCTGGCGCGATGCTGCTGGCGCTGATGCCGCACCGCCGAGCACCTCATGATCCTGCCTGCACGTCTGCGTTCCCGCGCTGCGCTGGTGTTGCGCCGAGACCGTCTGTCAGCTGTCGCAACCTGGTCCTGGCGGGTGGATTGTGAGCGGCAGTCATGCCCCGGGTCCAGGTAGCGCCCAGGCCGGCCGCCCGGTGATCGGCCCGACCGGCGAGGCGCCCTCCGGTCAGGAGGGGGCTTTGATCCTGGTGGTCGAGGATGATGCGGCGGTCTGCTGGGCGCTGGAGCAAGTACTGCGCAGCCATGGGTACCGGGTGGTCACCGCGCCCGATGCCGCATCGGCGCGCCGCTCAGCCTGGCGGCAGAAGCCGGACTTGGTGATCACCGATGTGCGCATGCCCGGTGAGTCGGGACTCGATCTGCTCGTCAGTCTGCGCCAGGAGTTTCCCCATCTCAACGTCGTCGTCACCACCGCCCATGGCACGGTCGAGACCGCCGTCGAAGCGGTCAGGCGGGGGGCCTTCGACTATCTGCCCAAGCCACTCGACCTGGAACGCACCCTGGAGCTGGTGCGCCGCGCCCTGGGAGAGGACAGCCTTGCGGCCGCCGCCCAGCCCGGTGCGCCCGGTGAGAGCGCCATCATCGGTTCGACACCGGCAATGCAGGAGGTCTACCGGCGCATCGCCTCGGCTGCTGGGACCGATCTGGGCGTGCTGATCACCGGCGATACGGGGACGGGCAAGGAGCTGGTGGCACGTGCGCTGCACCGCTATGGCAAGCGCAGGGACGCCCCCTTCGTCGCGGTCAATTGCGGCGCCATGCCCGAGGCCCTCATAGAGAGCGAACTGTTCGGCCATGAGGCAGGGGCGTTCACTGATGCCAAAGCACGCAAGATCGGCCTGGTCGAAGCCGCCCAGGGCGGAACGCTGTTCCTCGATGAGGTTGCCGAGCTGCCGCTGATGGCGCAAGCGAAGCTCCTGCGCTTCCTCGAGGACCAGCGCTTCACCCGCGTCGGTGGCACCCAGGAGATAGCCGGCGACGTGCGCATCATCGCCGCGACAAACCGCGATCTCATGGCATTGACCGCGAGCGAGGCCTTCCGCGAGGACCTCGGCTACCGCCTGCGCGTCATCACCATCGCCCTTCCGAGCCTGGCGGACCGGCTCGACGATCTTCCCGCCCTGGTGCGGCACATCCTCGAGCGAGCAGCCTCGCGCCTCGCACGGCCGCTGGCGATCACCGACGAGGCGTTCGAGCGCCTGAGCCGGCATCGCTGGCCAGGCAACGTGCGCGAACTGAAGCATGTGCTCGAGGAGGCCGCCGCGCTCGCCCCGGGCGGCATCATCAGTCCTGCGCAGCTCTCGCTGGACGGCGAACGCCACTCCTCGACCCCGTCCAGCGGAGCGGCCGGCGAAGGTGCCGCCCTCGCCGCCCTCGCCAAGCGCCTGCTGGATGCGCATCCGGGCGAGGTCCATGCCCGTTTCCTCGATCGCATCGAGGCGCCACTGATCCTGGAGGCCCTGGCACGGACCGAAGGCAATCAACTGCGCGCTGCCGAGCTGCTCGGCATCAACCGCATCACGCTCAAGAAGCGCATGGATGAACTCGGCATTGCGAACAAGGCCTGAGCAGGCGGTTCCCGGTGGCTGGGACGCACCGGGGGTGCGGCGCAGCAGGCGAGCGGCGGACGCTTCCGCTGCTCAGACCAGGGTCAGCTCGCTGGCGGCGAAGCTGCGTTCGCAGTAAAAGCAACGGACATGCAGCGGCTCGTGGCCGATGACATCCAGGCGCGACGACCACTTCTCGTGATTGGTGACGCAGTTGGGGTTGGCGCAGCGGGCGATATCCTCGAAGGTCTTGGGCATGGGCACGGTCGATTTATGGATCACCTGGTAATCGCGGATGATCGAGACCGTGGCCCCGGGAGCGATCAGGGCCAGACGCGACAAGGTGCGTTCGTCGAGCTCCCGGCCTGAGATCTTGACCAGGCCCTTGCGTCCCATGCGCGCCGAGCGCAGGTTCATGCCGATGGATACCTGGTCATTCTCGCGTGCGAGCAGGTTGGCGACCTTGAGGGTCATGTGGCCGGGAATGTGGTCGATCACCGTGCCATGGACGATGGCCTCGACCTGGCGGACCTTGGTATTGGTGGCGGTCGGGGGGTCCGTAGTCATGGCCTGCTCCCAGGACGGGGTGTGAGCGGCCGCAGTCTCATGTTCATATCAAGACTCCCAGGACCAGGCCGAGGAGGGCTTGCCTGACAGGGATGCCGTTTCCGGCCTGCGCGAAATAGTGCGCATGGACGGTCTGATCGACATCGATGGCAATCTCATTGATGCGCGGCAGGGGGTGCAGCACGCGCAGCGACTGGCGAGCGTCGCTGAGCATGTGCGCGGTGATGCGGTAACTGGCTTTGATGTGGTCGAATTCGAGCGGATCGGGGAAGCGCTCCTCCTGGAGCCGGGTCATGTAGAGGATATCGGCCTGCGCGATGGCATCCTGAAGGTTAGGCGCCTCGCTCACATCCATGCCTACGGCCGCCGCCTGCTGCAGGTACTCGGCGGGCATCTCAAGTCCCCGTGGCGCTACCAGGACCAGTTTGACGCGGAAGTGGCAGAGCGCCGTCAGCAGGCTGTGCACCGTGCGTCCATAGCGCAGGTCCCCGGCGAACGCGATGGTCAGGGGGGCGGAGCCATCGAGCAGTGCGGGGTAGAGCTTGGCGATGGTGTAGAGGTCAAGGAACGTCTGGCTGGGGTGCTGATTGCCGCCGTCGCCGCCGTTGATGATCGGTACGCGACTGACTTCGCTAGCCAGCCGGGCGGCGCCATCGCGGGGATGGCGGATGACGATGACATCGGCGTACTGTTCGATCATGCGGATGGTGTCGGCCAGGCTCTCGCCCTTCTTGGTGCTGGTCGAGGCCGCATCCGATAAGCCGATCACCCGACCGCCGAGCTTCTGCATGGCGGCCTCGAAGCTCAGGCGGGTGCGGGTGCTCGGCTCGAAGAACAGCGTGGCCATCAGCTTGCCGCCGACCAGCTCGGTGCGCGGCGCAGACTGCATCTCGATGGCCCGCGCGGCATTGATGACGGTGAGGATGTCGCCCCGGGAGAAATCGGCGATGCTGATCACATGTCGCCCGGAGAACGTCACGCCGGCAGCGTATGCAGCTTGGCCGGGCAGTCCACCTGCGAGCCCTGGCCTGTGCGGATGACCGTCCTCAGGTATAGAAGAGCCACCAGGCCACCAGCACCACCAGGGCGATGCCGAGCACCACCCAGG
>PLEW01000152.1 GCA_003136555.1 Planctomycetota bacterium
TTGCTGACCAGGCCCATCAGGGTGACCAAGCCCACTTCCGTGTAGATGTTCATGCTCGCGCCGCCGATGCCGACGCTGATGAAGATCATCGCGCCGGCGATCGACATCGGCACCGACACCAGGATGATGACCGGGTCGCGGAAGCTCTCGAAGAGCGCCGACAGGGAGAGGAAGATGATGATCAGGGCGAACAGGAAGGTGAGCGCGAAGCCGCTCGACTCCTGGACGAACTGCCGCGACGGTCCGGCGTAATCGATGGTGTACCCCTGGGGCAGGGTGGTGGCCGCCAGGTGCTGCAGGTGGGCGATCGCATCGCCCTGGGTGACCCCGGGGACGGTCACGCCCTGGACGACGGCGCCGTTGAGCTGCTGGAAGTGATTGAGGGTCTCGGGGATGGTGACGGTATCGATATGGGCGATGGTCGACAGGGACACCATGCGGCCATCGGCGAGATGGAGCTGATAATCGAGCAGCTGGTCGGTATTCAGGCGAGATCGCTGCTGGACCTGCGGCATGACCTTGTAGGAGCGCCCATCCAGGCTGAAGTAGTTGACGTAGCCGCCGCCCAGCATCGCCGCCAGGGCGCCGCCGACATCGCTCATGCTCAGCCCCATCTGCGAGGTCTTGTCGCGATCGATCTCCACCTGCGCCTGCGGCTGGTCGAATTTCAGGTCGGTATCGAGGAACATGAACAGATGGCTCGAGACTGCCTGATCGACGAAGCGGCGCGTCACGTCATTGAGCTCGGCGAACGGCTTGGTGGTGCCGATGACCACCTGGATCGGCAGTCCCGATGCCCCGGGCAGGGAGGGCGGCTGGATGGCCACGATGCGCGACCCGACGACCTGGCCGAGCTGCTGCTGGATCTTGGGCTGCAGCTGGGAGGCGGTCGCGACGCGCTGGTCCCACGGCTTGAGCACCATGCCGGCGATCGAATTGCCGGGCATGTCGATCTGGAAGACATGCTCGACCTCGGGATGGGTGATGGCGATGTCATAGACCTGCTTGGAGAAGAGCAGCCGCTGCTGGAGCGTCGCGTTGGGGGCGGCTGAACCGAAGGAGATGATCACCCCCTGGTCCTCCTGCGGGGCGAGCTCGCTGCGCGCGCCGCGGAAGAGGAAGTAGATGCTGCCGAGGATGAGGAGGGCGAAGACGATGGTGACCGGCAGGAAGTCCAGGCAGCCGGCGAGGAAGCGCTGGTAGAGGTGGAGGATGCGCTCGAACTGGCGATCGATGAACGCGACCAGCCATGAGCCCCTGCCCTGCGCATCCAGCTTCTGCGGTTTGAGGAAGCGGGAGCACAGCATCGGGGTGAGCGTCAGGGCGATGATCGCCGACATGGTGACCGCGCCGACCAGGGTGAAGGCGAATTCGGTGAACAGCGCGCCGGTCAAGCCGCCCTGGAATCCGATCGGCACATAGACGGCGACCAGCACCACCGTCATGGCGATGATGGGTGCGGACAGCTCGCGGGCCGACTGGAGCGCGGCCTGGATCGGCGTGATGCCCTCCTTGAGGTGGCGATTGACGCTCTCGACGACGATGATCGCGTCATCGACGACCAGGCCGATCGCCAGCACCAGGGCCAGCAGGGTGAGCAGGTTGACGGTGAAGCCGAAGATCAGCATCACCGTGAAGGTGCCGATCAGGGACAGCGGGATGGCGATGGTCGGGATGATCACCGAGCGCGGGGAGCCGAGGAAGGCGAACACCACGGCGGTGACGATGAACAGCGCCTCGACCAGGGTGATCTCGACCTCGGTGATCGAGCTGCTGACGAATGCGGTGGAATCATAGACGATCTGGGAGCTGATGTCCTGGGGCAGCTGCGCCTGGATGTCGGGGAACACCGCGCGGACGCCCTTGATCACCTCCAGCAGATTGGCCACCGGGGTGATCTGGATGCCCATGTAGACGGCGGTCTTGCCGTCGAAGCCGACCTGCGATTCGTAGTCATCGGCACCCAGCATCACCTTGGCGACATCCTTGAGGCGCACGGTCTTGGAGCCCGACTGCTTGATGATGAGTTCGCGGAAATCGTCGAGCGAATGCAGGGAGGTCGACGCGGTCAGGCTGATCTGCACCATCTGGCCCTTGGTGTTGCCCAGGCCGGAGAGGTAGTTGTTGTCCACCAGCGCCTGGTCGACATCGGCAGCGCTGAGGGAATACGAGGCGAGCTTGCCCGGATCGAGCCAGGCGCGCAGCGCGATGTTCTGGCCGCCGAGGATCTCCGCGGTCTGCACCCCATCGACCGCCTGCAGCTTCGGCTGGACATTGCGGATGAGATAGTCGGTGATCTTGTTGCGCGGCACCACATCGCTGTTGAAGCCGATGTACATGGCATCGATGGTCTGGCCGATCTTGACCGAGAGCACCGGCTGCTGCGATCCCGGCGGGAGCTGATTGAGCACCGAGCTGACCTTGGTGTTGATCTCGGTCAGCGCCTTGTCGGCATCGTAGTTCAGGCGCAGGTTGGCGGTGATGGTGCTGACCCCCGTCTGGCTGGTCGAGGTCATGAAGTCGATGCCGTTCGCCTGGGCGATGGCGTTCTCCAGCGGTGTGGTGATGAAGCCGGCCACCAGCTGCGGATCGGCGCCATAGTAGGTGGTCGAGACCGTGACCACGGCATTCTGGGTGCGTGGATACTGCAATACCGGCAGCGACCACACGGAGCGCAGGCCGATCACCAGGATGAGCAGGCTGACGACCGAGGCGAGCACCGGCCTGCGAACGAAGATGTCCGTGACGTTCATCGCTTGGCGTCCCGGCTACTGGTCGATCGGCTTGGGATTGGGGTCATCGGTGGGCAGCACCTGGTTGTTCACGCTGATCGGCGAGAGGTTGTGCAGCTTCACCTGGCCTGAGACCACCACCGTGTCGCCCTCCTTGACGCCGGAGAGGATCGCCACCTGGTCACCGCGCGTGGCGCCCGCGGTGATGATCGACTGGTGGACGATCAGCTTGGGCTTGCCGGCTGCATCCGCGCCCTTGTCCTCGACCAGGTAGACCGAGTCGCCATAGGTATTGTAGACGATCGCCGTCTGCGGCAGGGTGATCCGCTGCTGCGGCTCGCCCACATCGATCGAGATGGTGGCGAACATGCCCGGGAGCAGCGTCTTCTGCGGATTGGCGACCGTCGCCCTGATGGTCAGGTTGCGCGTCTGCGCATCGACCTTGGGATCGATGGCGTTGATCGTCCCCGCAAGGGCCCCGCCATTGATGGTCGCGGTGATCGGCCTGCCGATGGCGATCTCCCCGGCTTCCTGCTGCGGCAGGGTGAAGTCGACATACATCGGATCGAGCGCCTGGAGCGTCGCCACCTGGGTGCCCGCGGCGAGGTACTGCCCGAGATCGACGACCCGCAGGCCGATGCGTCCAGCGAAGGGCGCGTGCAGCGATTTCTTGTCGAGGATGGCCTGCTGCTCCTCCACCTGCGCCAGGAGGTTCTTCAGATTGGCCCCATCGGCATCGACGGTCGCCTGGCTGATCGCCTGCACCCGGATCTGCGCCTGATCGCGCGCGAGGGTGATGCGGGCCAGGTCGGCGCTGGCCTGCAGGGCATGCAGCTTCGCGAGATCATCCGCCGATGCCAAGGTGAACAGCAGCGCGCCCTGGGCGACATCCTCGCCCGGCCTGAATGCGATCGCCGAGACGATGCCCGCGACCTCGAAGGCCAGGTCGGCGCCATTGACCGCGCGCAGGCTGCCCACCGCCGACAGGCGCGGCTGCCAGGCGGTGCGGACCGCCTTCGCGGTGGCGACGACCTGGATCGGGGCCCCCAGCGACGACATCATCTTGGCGATGAAGGCATTGCGGAAGGCCTCGAATCCGAACACCAGTCCGAAGAGCAGGGCGACGCTCACCAGCATGATCAGCATGCGCTTGGTCATGGACATCATCTCCGTTGCTGACTGGCAGCAGGGTTCACCTCGACCGGGGCATGCGGATCGCTGACGCCGTCAGGCACCGCGGTGAGGTCATCGCGGTTCCACCATCCACCCCCGAGGGCCTGGAAGAGCGCCGCCGTATCGGCGAAGCGCGCCGCCTGGGCGACGGCGAGGCTGATGTGGCTCTGGGCATAGGCCACCTCGGCGTCCAGCAGCTCGAGATGCGATATCGCTCCGGTGTGGAAGCGCTCGGCGGACAGCTCTA
Organism: Planctomycetota bacterium; assembly: GCA_003136555.1. GTDB lineage: Bacteria > Planctomycetota > UBA11346 > UBA11346 > UBA11346 > BOG-1363. The sequence goes on from PLEW01000152.1 coordinate 4,153, forward strand.
AGCTCGCATGCGCGGTGTGCTCAGCCGCCACCTGGGCACTGAGCGCCTGGGCATCGTAGTCCAGCGCCCGCAGCGCATTGGCGACGTCGGCGAAGGCCGCCAGGACGACGCTGCGATAGCGGGCAGCGGCCTGATCGAACGCCGCATCGGCAGCGCGCCGCTGATGCACGAGCCTGCCGCCCTCGAAGAGCGGCTGGGTGACGCTCCCGGCCAGGCCCCAGATCAGGGACGCGGGCGAGAACAGGCTGCCCAGGCTGAGCGACTCGCCGCCGTAGTTCCCGCTCAGGCTGAACTGCGGCAGCTCGTTGGCGACCGCGACACCGATGTTGGCGCAGGCCTGGTGGAGCAGCGCCTCGGCCGACCGGACATCGGGACGCTGGTTGACCAGCTGCGACGGCAGGCTGAGCGGGAGATCCTGCGGCAGGGACATGCTGGTGAGGGCGAAGGTGCTGGCGAGCGCGTTGCTCGGCACCCGGCCGGCCAGCAGGGCCAATTGATTGCGCACCTGGCTGAGCTGGAGATGCAACGGGGGCAGTTGCGCCCGGCTCTGCGCCAGGGTGGTGTCCTGGGCCAGGACCTCGGCCTGCGACGCGCCGCCGAGCGCGAGCTGGCGCGTGAGCACCTCGAGCTCGTCCGACTCGCGTGCGATCACCTCGTCCAGGGCCACGATCTGAGCCCGCAGGGACGCCTCCCGCACCGCTGCCGTCACCACATTCCCGGTCAGCGACAGGAACGCCGCCTCGAGCTGGAAGCGTTCGTAGTCGGCCTGGGCTGTGAGCGATTCCACCTGCCGCTGCGTGCCACCCCAGGCATCCAGCGTATAGGACACTCCGACCGAGGCGTTGTAGAGGTTGAAGATGCCGGCGGACGGTCCGGAGATGCCATAGGCCGCCGTCGAGATGCGCTCGCGGGCCGCGCCACCGGTGACGCCGACCGACGGGTAGTAGGCGCCCTGCTGGGCATACACCATCTCCTTGGCCTGCCGGAGGGCTGCCTGGGCGGCCTGGAGATCGGGGTTGGCGCGGATGGCCTCATCCATGAGGGCGTTCAGCGCCGGCGCCTGGTAGGTGGTCCACCACTGCGCCGCCACATCGAGGTGGCTCTGGAAGCGCTGGGCCTCACCCCCGCGCACGGCGCTGGAGGTCGTCTGCGACGGGGAGGCTCCCGGAAGGTAGCCGTCGGCAGTCGGGGGAGCAGCACCGCGGTAGTCGGGCCCCGCGGCGCAGCCGCTCAGCAGCACGATGACGAGCGTCGACGCCGCCGGGCCGAGCTGGCGACGGCGGCGGCACAGCCATCGTCGTCGATGGGCCCTGGTGGAGTCCGGGTGAGCGGTCATGGCGGTCAGGAGATCCTCATCATGCACGGCGGTCATCCAGGCGTGCATGCATGGCATGCGCGTCTCAGAACCGGTAGCCCAGGCCGAGGCGCACCAGCAGGCCATCACCCCTGAGCGAGAGGGTGTCATTGATGTATTCCGATTTGCCCTCGAAATCATCGAAGCCGACCTCAACACCGACGGACACCGCGCGCGGGAGTTCGTAATAGGCAGCAACGACGGCGGATACGGCGATATACCGGCCGTAGTTGCCGAGCACCTCGTAATTGCCGTTGGCGAAGGTCTGCTCGCCCGAGAAGCGGCCTTCGCCGCCACGCACTTCCACGCGCGCCTCGAGGCTCAATGGCGTGATCATGCGGTAGGCAACGCCCCCCGTCAGTACGATGCCCTGGGCATCGTACTGGGTGATGTTATCGGGATCATTGGCCTTTCCGCGCCTGGTGTCGTCGAACACCCCAGCGCCGAGCAGCAGATCGAGCGGCGCGCCGGCGAGCGGTCGCCGATAGAGCACCACGAGCTCGCCCGAACTGCCGATGCGCTGATCGACACCGCCATAGCCCGCATCATAGCCGGGGACCACCCCCCCCAGCAGGCGGGCCTCCCAGGGGGACGGAATCGCCGGGTCGGCCGCGGCTGCCACAGCGGTGCAGGCGGCCAGCAGGGTGCTGGCGAGGGTGATGGTGTGGCGCATGGGCGTGACTCCTGGATGGGTGGGGGCGATCGTCACGAGGTTGACGAGCAGCGGGAGCGGTCGACGTCCCGAGAGGACGTGGGCGCTAGCGTGCGGGGAGGGTCATAGGCTATCGACGAGGGTGTGCAGGGCCGCGATGACGGCTGCGCGTTCGGCTGGGCGCAGGGTGATGGTGCCGAGCACTTCGCTGAGCCCGAGTCCTGAATTGGCGAGCAGGACGAGCACGGTTTTGGTGAAGCGCTTGGGGTCCTTGCGCAGGTCATTGATGACTTCCGCGCCCTTGGCACGAGGCCGCTTGAGCAAACCGGGCTCGAGCGCCAGGATGCCGAGGAAGGGCAGCATGGCCTGGGCGTTGGTGCGCTTGGCGGTCACGCTGATGGCGGCGTGCAGCCGACCGTGCCGTGTCGATCCATGCTCCGCCTCGGCCTCGCGGTAGATGGCCGCTTGGCGATCCATATGACGATCCAGGAGCCCGCTCAGGAGCGAGGCCTTGTCGGGGAAATGGTAGAGCACGCCACCTTTGCTCACCCCTGACTTGGCTGAGACCGCATCGATCGTGACCTGGCAGGCGCCAGACGCACTCGTGATGGCGAGTGCGGCGTCGAGGATGCGGTCGCGGGTGTCGGATCGACGAGCCATGAATACCGTCCGGACGGTACAGTAGACGGGTCACTTCGGCGTCAAGCGTCAATGCGATGCAGTCGCGACAACCCTGACAATGCGGCCTCAGCCGTGGCGATGCGTGGTGCATCGGCTGGACCGTCAGGCGCTCTGCGCACCGCCTCCGCGACGAGCAGGCTCGTCCGGCGCGGCGACTCCGAGCATCATGCCCCGGTGCCGGTGAGCCGCGACCGGGGGAGAGAGCCGGATGCGGTGGTGCGCCAGCTGCAGCGCACGGCGGATCTGTCGGCAGCGCCACGCGGGACCATCGCCAAGCGCAGGCAGAGCCGCTAGGCGGACTGGACGATGCCGCCAAAGAGGCCTGAACAGAGCACGTATCGGGTGAGACCGGCGATATCGTGGATGTCAAGCTTCCGCATGAGATGCTCGCGATGCTTCTCGGCGGTCTTGATGCAGATGCCAAGCCGAGCGGCCACCATCTTGTTGGACAGGCCATCGGTGATCAGCTGCAGCACTTCCAGCTCGCGGGGTGTCAGCGAGAGCAAGGTCGTGCTGCTCCCATGATCACCCCGTGCCGGTGTCCCGATGCATGGGCTGGACGGCGACAGGGATGGGCTGAAATAGGTCCCGCCCTCCTGGACGATGCTGATCGCGTGGCGCACCACGCGTGGCGATTCCTGCTTGGGCAGATAGCCGACGGCTCCGTACTCGATCGCCCGCTCGACATAGGCATTGCTGCTGTGCGCGGAGAGCATGATCACCTTGGCATCGGGGCGGTCCTGGATGATCATGCGGGTGGCCTCGAGGCCGCTGAGCAACGGCATCTCGATGTCCATCAGGATGACCGCTGGACGCAGCGCTCGCGCCCGATCGACCGCTTGGCGGCCGTCCGACGCTTCGCCGACGACGGTGATGCTCGCATCATAGGTGAAGTACAGACGCAGACCGGTGCGGACCACGTCGTGATCATCGGCCAGCAACAGGGACAGGGTGTTCATGGGGGCTCCTTCGTGTGCGTGTTGGAATCAAGATCGTCATGCGCTACTCGCCAGCGCCGTGCGGATCAGGTCGCTGATGGCGGCGTCCCGATCGGGTTCGCGGAGGCATGAGTGCCAGTGGCAATCACCCGGCATCCTCCTGCCTGCTGCGGGGCGATTCCGCATGCGTGTCCAGTCGGACGATCGGCCATCGCTTTCGCCAAGCGGCCGGCCGATCGATGCGGCGCCATCGCCATGATCAGGTCATATATGGATGTTTCCATCATGGGGTCGGCAGGATGCGCCTGAGCGCCGGGGCGGTTGTCTGTTGACCATGTGGATGTCCTGGCTGCCCGATCTCGCGACCGGCATCCTTGCGAATATCATGCCGATGACTGCCACGCCTGGATGACCGCAGGATCAGCGCGGCACCGCACGGACGGAACCTGCAAATTGCATGTCCGCCTGTCCTATGATCCTGCAAACCACGTGGCCTGCCTCTCGTGCCGGGGGTTGGATCTGGCCATGAGCGCCTGGAGGGTGGCAGTCGGATGACCCGGGGCCAGGTCCCCTGGCACCGACCACCTGCGCCTGATCGACGGAGTGCGACTGCCCGGGGCGATGGCACCCCTGAAGTTGGGCCCGACTGGCTGTCCCCGGACGCACGGGAGTGGGATGACGACGGGTCGCGCTGCGGGGGATGCACAGGCGCATGCGCTGGATGTCCGCGCGCGTGCCCGTGCCAGAGGACCCAGGATGCCGGTGGTCGGAGCGGGACGCGTGTCCGTGGTGGATAGGCGATCCGCATCGCCGTAGGAGCCGCGTGATCAGAATTTCCAACCGTCGTCGCGCATCAGTGCGGATGAGATCGTCAGGTATGCTCCGCGACCAGCTCAGCGTGGCTGCGCATGCCACCTGCGCATGCACACCAGACGCCGTAATCCATCGGTCATGTACTGGGCATGGTGCCGTCAGCATTGGTGGCACACACGAGGCCACGCGGTGGCCGATCGGCGGCGAACAGCGTCTCCCTGGTCCGTCTTTGTAGGTAGGTACATCACGCACGCTCTGGAGCCAGCCATGAGTTCCCGCTTTCTCGCCCACCACACCGTTGCCCCTATCGATATCGACGACGAGCTGCAGGGGGAGGTGCGGCTCCTCATCGAACGCATCGATCGCCAGGTGGCCCTCAGGGCGCTGGCGCGGCAGGCAGACACGCCGCAGGCTGATCGCCCGCCCTTGAACCTGACGGATGCCGACGCAGGGGGCACCCCCTAAGGATGCGCCGCCACTCGCCGGAGGCCATCTCATGAACACGCCGATCATGGTGCGATCAGCCAGGCCCCTCACCGCGCTATGCCTGCCCACGATAGCGCCATCGAGCGACGACAGTCAGGTGCTCGTCTGCCCGGCATGCGCACAGGCCACGGTCCCGGTTCCCGATCCCCAACGATCACCGAGCATGAGCCACTGCTACCGCTGCGGCACCGAGTAGGCGATTGGCGCCTGCAGCGCCTGCGGCGCGGCGAGGATCATCTGCCGCGAGGGCGAGGGTGACGATGCGTGGCTCACCTGCGTCGAGTGTGCGGCTCCGATGAGGCGGAGTGGATGAGCGCGTGCGCTCTCCTGATCATCCGGGCCACGCAGCCCAGGATGATCAATCCGCCCCACGCCGGCCGCAGCCGTGGCCTTCAGCGGTCACTCGACGCAGCCGCAGCCCGCGTCAGCCGATGGCAGGCGCGTGTCCTGGGCAGACACGCCTGGTGCGATGAGCACGGCATCCGCGGTGAGCGCATCTCCGTCACTCCGCAACGACCTCAGGGATCCGTGCTGGCGAGCACTGGTTCGATCACCGCGGTGCCGTCGCTCCAGGTGCCCAGGAAGCGTTGCTCGGGAGTGTTGCCGAGGGCGTAGGCGCGGTCATGGCCAGTGAAGGCGGCGGCGGTGAGGGCGTCGCACCATTTCCAGTAGCCGTACCAGGAGGCGAAGCCGTTGCCGGCGGGAGCGACATGGGTGGCGTGAAGGGCTGGACGGCCGTGGGAGTCGCTGCGTACCAGGATGTAGTCCTTGTCGGCGCGGGCGACCGTGGTGGCGGTGGTGAAGATAAGGCGGGCGGTGGCTTCCCCGACAATGTGGTCATCGTCGCCGGCGACGCAGAGGAGCAAGGTGCCGGCGGGGATGCGGGCGTAGTCCTGGCAGATCCGTCCTGGGGAGTAGGGTCCGGGTTCGACGCACATCACCGCGCGCATGGGCGGGAGCCGGTAATCAGCGGCGATCGCCGCGAGGTTGGCGGCGATCACCCCGCCGAAGGAATGGCCGACGCAGGCGAAGCGGGAGGGGTCGGGGGCGACATGGCCGGGGCTTTGCAGTTGGGCCAGGGCGGAGGTGAGCGCGGTGACAGCGTTGGCCGTGAGAGCCTCGGGGCGGGTGCGCAGGGTGGCCTGGTAGCGCGGATAGATGACGATGTTGCCGCGTTTGACCAGGTGGTCGATCCAATGCCGGTAGGCTCCGGGCAGCATCGCACCCCAGCCGTGGAGGAAGACCACCACCGGGGCGCTCGCGGGTCGGGGCTGATCGGGTTCAAAAACCCAGTATTGGGTGTCGCCGTTGCCGAAGGCGCTTTCACTGACCGCCTGATGGGTGACGGCGGAGCCACCGGGGCCGGTGGCGGGTTGGGCCGGCGGGGCGGGCGTTCCCGCCAGCGCCGGAGGTTCCGCTTCCGGCGGGGTGACGATCTCGGGCAGGGTATCCGTCACGGCGTCGGCTGTCGCAGTCGCAGCGGTCGCAGCGGTCGCAGCAGTGGCCGTGAGTGCTGGCGTCGCGGTGGACGGGGCTGCGGGCGCGGTGGTCGACGGCTGAGCGGATTGGCTCGGCACCGGACCTGCGAGGGCGGCCATCCGCGCGCGGTGAGCGTGGATCGCCAGGCCGGCGAGGACGATCATGATCATGAGGATGGCGATGAAGCGCAGCCGGTGCCGTTGGGCGATGACCATGATCATGACTCGCGTAGGTATAGGTTGGTGCAATCTCGTACGTGGAGGTGGCCGTATCCAGGGGCTGGACATGGGTCAGCGTCAACCCGGACAGGCTCTGGGATGGTCCGTACGTTGACTGAATCGCCGGCCACACTGCCCATGCCTTGTGCCGCAGGTCATCATGATCCGTCCGCCCCTGGTGCAACTCCGCGACGATGTCGAGACGGTGCCGGAAGAGGTCGATACCCATGAGCCGGCAGCTCTGGATGATGCGCATTCATGAGCGTAGCCCGGAAGGCAACGCCACGCTTGAAACGGGGCGCCCTCCCGGGTCCACCTCAAACCGCTCGTCACCTGGCCGGGGACGAGACGGGAATCATCGGCACGCGCACGGCGAATCTCATGGAGTGAGATGCCGCAGATGTCACTGCTGAACTGCTCGCACAGGGATTCACGTCGCCGCCACAGTAGGGAAAGCCGGCGAGCAGCCGACCTGAGCCAGGGGCGTCTGGACTGCCCCGGCGGGTCCGTGGCCAGATGCATCAGCCGCAGGAGCGCTCGTCGCTCAGTGGTCGGGCGTGCCACAGCCTGGATCGGCGGCACGCCATGCTCTGGCAGGGCGTCCGCGTCACCAGCGAGGACGATGATCCGGGCTCGTGAGGCGCAGTGGGGAAAATACCCCCTAGCATTCTCTCTGCGAGCACCTCACTATGATGATCGCCACCACGACCGAGGGGTATCCCAATGGGCATCGAAAAAGACGTCATTGCGCTCATCAAAGCGGAAGGATTGAAGGTCAATGAGACCATTCGCGATGCGCTGGATGAATTCATCGACATCGTCTCGGACGAGAACGAGACGATGCAGGACGATGCCGGCACCGAAGAGAAGCTGACGTCGGTCGAGGAGGGCGACAGTTAGCCGGGTCTGTGCGGAAGGCGATGCGACTGAGCGGTCCCGGACGAGTGGGGGGCGCACCCACGACGTGATTGGCCGTGTGCCGACGTGGTGGCGACGGCCCAGGGACAGGCCGAACGCCTGTCGTGTGCCGCCGGGGTGGTCGGGCAACGCCTCCAGCTCCCAGATATCCAGGGCATGGTCGTCAACCGAGTCCTGGTCGTCAACCGAGCTCAGGAGACCGTCTCCCCGTCAACGGCTGGAAGACCGGTGCTTGACGATGCCGTCCGCATACCGAGCACGTCATGGAAGCGACGGATGAAGCCCGACCACCCCAGCCACTCGCTGGGCTTCTGCCAGACGGGTGTCGGTGACTTCCTGAGGCGGGCTAAGAGATTCTGGCTCATGTCTATCCCTATCCACGAGATCATCGGGACATCCGTGAAGATGGGCAATGCGCTCAGCCTATCGACGGCTGCTGTGCCAGCACGGTCACACAGCATGAGGTCGACCAGCACGCCACAGATCAGAGCACCATCCGGGATGTCATTCTCAAGCCACGTCATGGCCTTCCTGTAGCTCGTACAGGCATACATGCCTATCTCCTTGTCGTAGCCAGCGTGCACCCACGCCGATTCGAACAACACGATATCGGATACATTATCGTCGATGACGAGGAGGATGGGTTGCATGCCGGTCGTCATGGGTGCCCCTTGTGGGCATTATATCGCCGGTCCGGCCCGCTTTCGATATCAGGTAAATCCCCCATGCCCTGTATGTGCCGTATACAGATGGGATGCACCGATCGTTCGATGCACTCCAGCACCGTGTGGTCATCTCGTGCCGTGTCGGCTTCAGGAGGGCATCTGGCTGCTGGAAACGGTCGTCTTTCACAGCAACCAGGCCGTGTGCAACCATGACTGATGCATGCGCACTGGTGACCATGACCATCGGGGTGATCGCCTCACGATAGCCACTATCCGTGCATCTGCGGCCTCGATGTCCTCGTAGCCGCTGCCACCCTGGCGTTCATCACGCTGCCTCCTACTCCACCGGACACGCTGTGCCAGCCGGGCGGCGGCGCCTTCAGGGCCGCGATCGCGGCCTCAACCACCGACGACCATCTCCTGCCAGTGCGGGCCGAGGTGGCGATCACGCGCTCACCCCGAGACCCGGCAGGCCGAATGATGGTCGCGGTGATGTGACCGGCCTCCTCCGGGTTGCCGCAAGTCATGGCCATCCCCAGGGCCTGCAGCGCATCGCGGAGCATGAGCAGGGCGATGCGGTCAGTCGGGTCCCCCGTCAGCGCCCTCCTCCCGCGGGCCAGGAGCGCGGCGTTGAAGCGGAAGGTCTGGTCGGTGGCCTCCGGTGTGGCGGCGTGGTTCTGCATGGCGGTGATCCTGCGCGGTCTGCTGCCGCTGGGTAACGGGCAGGAATGGGCTGGATGGAGGCGACCGGCCTGACGGGGCGGGTCAGGTGTCCGTCTCGAACTGCCGCGGGCGTGCCTGCCGCTCATCGGCATCCAGTGCTGCGGCAGCATCCAGCGCCTGCTCATCATCCGACACGTCCTCGGGGTCGATGTCGGGGTCGATGGGGGTCAGCCCGTCGCGGTATCGGGCGGCGGTCGTGCCACCGGTTCGCGTGGCGGCGTCCACCTGCAGCCGCTGGTCGCGCGTGCTCATGGCGGGAACGGGCTGGTCCAGGGGGAGGGTGGACGCGCCAGGGCGTGCCGTCCGCTTGGTGGGGTGCGAGACGGCTGGTGCGGGTCGTCGGGCTGGCTTCATGACACCATCCTTGTGGTTGGGGCGGATATACCTGATGGACCTGGTCGTCAGCGATGTGTTCCGCGATCCATGCAGGCGGGTGGCGAGCACAGGCGGCGCCTCGCCCGGCGTCACCGACCCGATCCATCAGGCTGACCACGAACCGGACCCAGTGACGACGGGGCGGTGGGTGCACCCGCAGCGCTCGTCACCTGATCGGTGTGCCAGGGCGTGGTGGTGGGTGCCCGCCAGGTCGGCCGGGCGGATGGGCGGCACGGCCTGGTCCTGGGGCTGTGGCGTGCGCGCTGGTCCCCATCATCTGGTCGCCAGCGACGAGGGCGTTGAGGGCCACGCACCAGCACGCCAGGTCAGTCGGAGAGTGGGTTGTGGACATGGCGGCCTCCTGCCGGCTGGTGCTGGTGACCTGATGCCACAGGTGAGCGAATCCCAAGCCAAGCACGGACACCCGTGCGTCTGAGCGTCCTGGCCGCGTACAGCAAGTCGTCGCACTTCATCCTGCATGGCTGACCATCGCTCACCCGTGCAGAGCACGCGGCACAGGGGTGTGGGTCTCCCCCACATGAGGACAAGAGCCTCGTTCTCCGTGGTCCATCAGCCATGGTCCCGGCGCCGCTCAAGCAGCGCAGCCCCGGCGCGACTCGCCCCGCAAGCGGAGGCTCATCGCTCGAGCAACGGCCAGGTGACCGTATCGGTCGCCTGCGCCCGGTTCGTGCGCTTCAGGGTCGTGCCGTCTGCGGCGTGCGTGACCGCGCGTGCCAGCTGACTGATTCGTCTGGCCGTGGCGATGATGCGGTTCGTCGGCTACCTGGTCTCAGGCAGCGGCGTCTTGTGCTCGTGCCGCCGCGGCTCCAGCGCGGCCGGGGTCGGGAAGTAGCGCGGCAAGGAGGAGACGAACGACACCAGGCTGGCGAATGTCTTCGGCTTTATCACGAAATCCTGGACACCGATCGCCTCACACTGCGCTCGGTCGCTCTCGCGCTCTGAGCCGGTCCAGACCACGACCGCGATCCGCTTTGATACCAGGGAATGGCGGACCACGTCGAGCAACGTGCTCCCCTTGAGCCCAGGCAGGCCGAGATCAAGGACGATGAGGTCCGGCATGGGACGGTCCTGGTACGCGCCCATGCGGTTCAGCCTGATGATGGCATCCGGGGCGTCGACGGCATAGGTCAGCGTCGCCTGGATGCCACTGCGGAGCTTGGCCAGCTGAAACAGGTCACGGTCATCTTTCCTGTCTTCGACGAGCAATATTTCGGGCAGAGGGGGCATGGCGTAGGTCTATTCGTGGGTAGAGCGCAATCGCATGATGTGTGGTAGGGTTCCGGATCGGGTGAGTAATAGCGATGCGGAGTCAGTCGCGCTATGAAATATCGGAAATCTCGCATGGTCCTGCATCCAGTGGTCCGACTCGGCGGAGTCGCTGCCAGTCATTAGCCACCATGGGTACCAGATTTATGGCCATTTTACTGGGTAGTGGTCAGGTGCTGCCCGTTCTGCTCGTTCTTCTTTGTGCTCGGACGTGCTTGCCCATCACCTGCTCCCGCCTGTGCACCGACTCGGACATGTCGACGATGCGGTCGTCGTGCGGGTCGTGCGCCTCGGCGGCGACCTGGTCCGCCATGGCCCTGATACCCGGGTCCGGTGTATCCAGCACACCCCCGTGGGCGGGGGTCGTCCCCGATGACTCGGAGCATGGACCTGATGCCCCGACGATCCGGGTCGCCGCCCTGGTGTCCCATATCGTCCGGTGCTTTGGCATGCCCTCGTTCCGCTGGCGCAGTTCGGCACAGGGCGTGGCCGTTCCAGCGGCATGCCATTGATAGCCAAGGGGTTACCACCTGCCGATTCCCTCGGCATCCACGCCGCTGCGTATCGTCATGCGAGAGCAGGTGGTCTGTCCGTCGGCTGGATCGGCAGCTCGTACGCACCGATTGCGGACTCTGCGTCGCGGATGTACCTTTTCCCCGATGGATCCCCGCCGCTACTACGTCATCGGCACCCCCACCGGCGAGCATGGGCCTTTCAGCGTGGAGGAGCTTCATGACGCCCTTGGCCAGGGAATCGTGTCCAGGCAGCACCAGGTCAGGACCAGCCTGGGCACCGTGTTGGGGACGGTCGGGAGCGTGGTCTCGCGCTCGCAGCGGCTCAATCCCCTCCCGGGCGGGGACAGCGGGATGCGCCGGGCCACGCGCTTCACCACGCGCTCGACCCTCATGGCGGTGGGCATCCTGGTCGCTGCGGCTGGCATGTATGCCGCCCTGAATCTGGGGCAGGCAGCGCCTCCTGCCCCGCCGGCACCACCCCAGCCTGACGCACCGATCGTAGTGAACGTGCCACCGTCGACGCCACTGGCAGCTCGCTTCGTGCCGGCTCACGCGCCCTCGGCCCGCGAGGAGGTGCTGGTCGCCATGCCACCGGTTGCGGTGACGGGCAGTCCCGTGCGAGACCTGGTGGTCTGGGATGGCGGAGCGGGTCGAGGCTGGTGCGCGCCCAAGGAGTCGGCGCTGATAGCTCCCTCCATCCCTGCGATGGCACGCAATGGGCATGCGGTGGTGCACCTGCATGGTGATGGCAAGACCTGGGCCTACTTCGGCTGGAACTGGGGCGCCCGGTTCCCTGGCGGCTGCAGCGACATCTCCGGCATGAGATCCCTGCTCGTCGCCATCCGCATGGATGGCTCGGTCAAGCCGGACTCCCTGTGCATCGCCCTCATCTGCTCGCCGACCAAGGCAGCCACGCGGGATATCGATATCCTGTCGCGCTTCCCGGCGATCAGCGACGGCGCCTGGCATGAGCTCGCCCTGCCCCTCGGCGAGATGGCGACCGGCAGCGGCTTCGATCTGCACACGGCGTGCGAGATCAAGGTCTCGCTGGTCTCGCACCGGGCGCTCGCGACGGATGTCTATCTCGATGCGATCGGTTTCGCCCGCTGATGGGATGCTGCAGGGAGGTGCCACCAGGTGAACGACAACAGGTCGCCACCCAATGGCCTTTCCCAAAATTTCACTACGCCCATCGCCCCCATGGACGTCTCGTTTCGCGTATGAATGATCGTCCTGGACGTCGACGTCGGGCGCCAGTGACAATCCAATCCGCGTCACCCTGCGCGAGCTCTTCCAGATTGTTAATGGCCTCCCTGGGAGCGACTAAAACAGCGAAAAACAGCCGCCTTGTCGCAGACAATACATCGGCTCGACTTACGTGCCACATGTGTGGGTCCGTCCATTCCTGATAGCCATGCTTCTTGTCCACGGCCTTCTCGGCCATGCCTTGGACCAT